>DAIDHM010000205.1 GCA_027459705.1 Ktedonobacteria bacterium
CAATGGGGAGTAACTGAAATGCGAGAACGCCGCGCTCACGGTGCCAGTCGCCTGCGGATCGATCAGCACCAGCGCGATGGCCTGGGTTGTCGTAAACGCCGCATCGGCGACAGTGGCAACCGTTTTGCCCGCAATCCCAAAGGTGATGGTGGTGCCATATACGGCGACGCTCAACGTATAGGTTGTCGCCCCTTGTGCCAGAAATCCCAGCCCCAGCCGACTTGCTGTGCCTGACTGGCTGTCACTGGCAATCTGCCAGATGCCAGCGGTACTCACCAGCAAAATGTCACCGCCCGTGGGCAATTGACGATGGACTTCAAACCCCACGCTTGGTGCCGTGCCGCCCGTGACGGTTACTTCCACCTGGACCTGGTAATTCGCGGGGAATGTATTGCCGACGCCGCGAAAAAATACTTCTTGCGCAGTATTCACTCCAGCCGGTTGGGTGACGACCAGCGCGCCATTCTGGCAAGCGATAGCGGGCTCTTTTGTGGGGATTTGCCACAGCGCCCCCCCATGGTCGCATCCCGGGCCGGGGACGGCGGCGCTATAGGGTTGGGTATTTTGATTTCCCTGGCGGCCAAAGTTTGCGAGTTGACCGGGCACCACCAGCGCGAGGGCCAGTATGACCAACACCAACACCGCGCCGCCGACAACGAGGGTTCGGCGGCGCGTGGCGAGAGCATTCTTCGCGAGGACGGGGATCTTCGCGCTCAACTCGCTGATCCGCGCGTAGGGCGATGCCCCCCGCCCATCCCTGGCCTGGCCTGGGACGGCACGTGCGGGAGACCGTTCGGCGAGTGCCACTGCGCCACGTTGTTCAGGTGGTGGGGGTGTGGACGGCGGCATACCAACGGATGGTGAATTCAGAAAAGCATCAGCTGAGCCATTGGGCGCCTGGGGACTCGGCGGCTCCATTGGCGGTGGCGCGGCCGGCGGTGTCGCCTGGGCACTCGGCGGCCCCATCGGCGGTGGCATGGCCGGCGGTGTCGCCTGGGCACTCGGCGGCCCCATTGGCGGTGCACCAGACATTGAGGGCTGGCCAGCATGGGGAGACAGCGCCCCGGAGGTAGGCTGGAGGCGCAAAGCCCCCATGATTGAACGCGCGACCTCAGCGGGATTGCCATTAATCGGAATAGGCGGCGTCGTCCATCTGCCAGAAGGCACCATCATTGGCTCGGCTAGCACGGGTACAAGACGCAACGGATTCGCGAGGACCGCCGCGGAACTGATCGGATTATTCCATTGGGAGGCGGTGAGCAGAATGATGCAAGCGTAGGCCCCTGGAGCAGCTTGCGCGGCGTGTTCTGGAGAATCCGCCACCCAGACTTGCCAGCCAAAAGCGCGCAACGCATCCGCCATAATCGGCGCACGGGGATCCGCGGGTGGGGCGGCGATCAACAGATACGCCACAGTGTTTGGACTCTGAGGAGTTGCCATGATCGCCAATCGGTCCTTTCCACGTCTCGCGAGGAATATGCGACCATGGTAGCAATCCTTCGCCCGGCTGTCAAGTGTGGCGCGCTACCGCACAGTTTGCACCGTGTGTTTCTGCCAGGAATACTCCCCCTATCGGTCAATGCCCCAATGCGCCATAGCGCTGAAGGTCCTGGCAATAGTGCGCAAGAAGCGCCGGATGACTCTCGCAGAGCCTATCCGGCGCAGGAAGATCTCCCGCCACATAGCAATGTGGGTGGGCTCAAGATTCCTCAAGAGCCTGACGTGTGTTTCGCGTGCCATCGAAGCTCAACAGGACACGCTTCCCATCGAAGACAGTCTCCAGGTGTGTGGCTCGTCCCCAGATCTGGTAGACATAATGCAGCGTCTTCTCGGCATACGAAAGATCCATCTCCTGTCCTTCGAAGAGGTGCTTGATGTAGAGTTCTGAGTTGCGATGGTAATCAGCGTCGTCAATCACCAGATAGGGATACCCGAAATTGGTCATTTGGGCGACGATGCCATCGCGCACTTTGCGCCAGTCTTTTTCGACAATGACATACTCATCGCCCTCTTTGCGATACAGGTACAGGTCAAGGTCTTTGATGAGTTCTTCCGTCAGGTGGTTGCGCAAGAACGAAACATCGTTTTCGGTCTCGACCACTTCGAGGATTTTTTCCCAACCCTGGTTTGGTCGCATGCCATGGGCAATCTGTTCGGCGGTCGGCGCGTTCCACCGCCGCTCGATATCCTCGAGGATCGTGAAGCCCAAATGGTAGGGATTGAGATGAGTTCGACTTGGCGCGAGAACGCCCGTATGCAGTGTGGCAAAACGCATGAAGTCGCCTTCATCGAGATCCATATCCCGCATAATGCGTGAGTGCGCGATCGATGCAAAGCCCTCATTCATGATCTTGGTCTGCATCTGGGGCACGAAATACAGCATCTCTTCCCGAACGATGAGCAAGATATCGCGTTGCCAATCTTCCAGGTGAGGCGCGTGCTCGGCCATGAAGAGCAGGATATCCTTGGTTGGCTCGGCGGGAATTTTGCGCGTGGCAGGGCGCTCTTCCGTGGCGCGCTCCTTACGGCGTTGCTCCATATCCCACAGGTCGTCATATGGAGTCGTCAGTGGTTTGCTAGATTCCTGGGGGTCACTGGAATCAGGCTTGATACGCGTGAAATAGTCGACGTGCTCTTCGATTGCCAGCACCGCATCCAGAAATCGTTCCACCTCTAACCGACCATGATCGAATTCATACTTATGGATACGATCGGCGCTGGCCGAGACGCGATCGACCATATTACGCGCTGTATGCGCGAAATAGGCGTTGTGCTTGAAAAAATGCGTATGGCCAAAGACATGTGCCGCAACGAAAGTATTCTCTAATACGCTATTATTTTCCAGCAAGAAAGCATACGATGGGTTGGTATTAATGACTAACTCATAGATTTTGCTCAACCCGAAATCGTACGACGTCTTCATGCGATAGAACGCTTTGCCCCGCGTCCAATGGCTAAAGCGACCAGGAAGGCCATAGGCCCCAAATTCATACATGATCGTAGCGGGCACAACTTCGAAGTTGACCGGGAACGGATCAAAGCCTTTGGCGATCGCCAGATCCCATGCTTGCTCGATGCCACGCTCCAGCTTTGCCAACTCGTCGTCATTGATGCTCATACTCATCGCGGTTCTCCTCGACACGGACTGTGCCCGCTGCTAGCACGCCATTGCGGCCAGCGGCTCTCATCGTGCATCCTGCGCGGGAAATCGCGCCAGTCGCGGGCCGCCAGGCCCTACCTACGCCCACCAATGGCAGATCAGGGAGCTTTGGGAACGGCGTCACCGCGCGCTGTGAAAAACTTACGGAGGGCGGGATAGACCTCGCGTTTATCTGAGATCGTGACTGAGATAAACTTCTGGTCCTGAATCTTGGCATAGGCAGACATCAACGTCGATGGCGACCGATAATGTCCTTCGCGAATCTCGCCATAGCCAAAGATGTTACACTGTTGCATCAACTCATTGACGAGTTGGACACAGCGGTCATTATCCCAGGGCAGATTGTCGCCATCCGAAAAGTGGAAGGGATAGATGTTCCAATCTTGCGGCGGGAAGCGCTGTTTGATAATCTCCAGCGCCAACTCATAGGCCGAAGAGACCTGCGTGCCGCCACTCTCGCCGCGGTGAAAGAACTCTTCCTCAGTGACTTCTTTAGCCTCTGTATGGTGGCTGATGAACACGATTTTGACATTGTTATACTTCGTCCGCAGGAAGCGCACCATCCAGAAGTAAAAACTGCGGGCGATGTATTTCTCGAAATCGCCCATGGAACCGCTGACATCCATCATGGCGATGACCACCGCGTTGGATTCATAGCGCACAGTCGGTTCCCAGACCTTGAACCGCAGATCATCTGTCTGCAGATCGTGGAAACCAGGCGTACCTGAAGCAGCGTTGCGCTTCATGTTTTCCATGATTGTGCGCTTCTTATCCAGATTGGACATCGGGCCTTTCTTGCGCACATCAGTAAAACGGACCGTCTCGGTCTCTAATTCGGCCTGGTGTTTCTCTTCCAGATTTGGCAGACTCAGATCCTCAAAGATGAGTTGTGCCAGTTCGTCCAACCCAACTTCTGCCTCATAATATTCCTCGCCAGGTTCCTCGCCGGCCTCACCCTCACCGTTCCCTTTACCTGGCTGAGGATCGCGTGCGACGACATCGCCAACCTTACTCTTGCCATTGCCCTGGCCGGCCTGCTGCTGGCGACCTGGATCAAAGCGGAAGCGATATTGATCAAGGGATCGGATGGGGATACGTATCTGACGTTGACCATCCGACATAATGATACTCTCCTCGCTGACGATATCAGCGAGATTCTTTTTTATCGCATCACGGACTTTCTCTTTATGGCGCTGCTGATCGATACTGCCTTTACGATGCAACGACCAGTCGTGACGAGAGACATTCATCTTGGCTAACCCTCCGCTGGCACCGGACGAGCCGGGTCAGCTGAACCGGGAGCGAGCAAGCCCGCTCCCGGAGCGTTGCCGTTCAGCGGCTGAGCAGACTGCCCGCGTACCGCAACAATTCGTTGGCGCAGACAGGGCAGTACCCATGGCCGGAGATCAGCCGGTTCACGACCTCGTTGATGCGTTTCAGTTGCTCAGCGTCGGGAGTGCGCGACGAGGTCGTAATTTTCACGACATCGCGCAGGTCGGCGAAAAGCTTCTTTTCAATAGCTTCCTTGAGGCGCTCATGGCTGTTATAATCGAAGGTTTGCCCGCGACGCGCCAGCGATGAGATGCGGATTAAGATCTCTTCGCGGAAAGCTTTGGCGGCATTCTGCGAAACGCCGATCTGTTCCTCGATGCTGCGCATGAGCCGCTCATCGGGATCCATCTCTTCATCCGTGATCGGATCGCGGATTTTGGTCTTGTTACAGAAGGCTTCAACGTTGTCGAGATAGTTGTTCAATAACGTGCGCGCGCTCTCTTCATAGCTATAGACGAAGGCGCGTTGCACCTCTTTTTTCACCATCTCATCATATTCACGCCGTGCCTCGTTGATGAAGTCGAGATACTCTTCGCGCTGCTCGCGCGTAATGCCGGTGTGTTGGTCCAGGCCGTCACGTAGCGCCCGCAACGCATCGATGGCGTTAATGCAGGTGACATTGTCTTTGACCAGCGCGGACGAGAGCCGGTTGATGATATAGCGCGGGGAGATGCCATCCATCCCTTCGCGCACCGCTTCATCTTGCAGTTCGCGGACGTCCTTCGTCTTGAAATCCTCCAGGTCTTCGCCATCATAGAGCTTGAGCTTCTTCAAGCGGCTCATACCGGCCTTCTTGGAATCTTCCAGTCGGGTGAGGATCGCGAAGACGCTCGCGACACGCAACGTATGAGGCGCAAGATGCACCCCTTTCAGTGCGCTCTGCTGCAACAGCTTCTCGTAGATCTTGACCTCATCGCTGACCCGCAAATTATAGGGAACCTTCACGAGGATGATGCGATCTTGCAATGCCTCGGACTTGCGGTTCCCAACGAAGGCCTGATACTCACTCTCGTTCGTATGGCTGACCACGACCTCGTCGGCATAGATCATACTGAAGCGACCTGTCTTGATGTTCTGCTCTTGCGAGAGCGTCAGCAAGACATACAGGAAGCGCTCATCGACCTTCAACATCTCCACCATCTCAACCATGCCGCGATTGGCGATATTGAGTTCGCCATCGAAACGATAGGCCCGCGGGTCGCTCTCGCTGCCCACATCACCGATGGTCGAGAGGTCCATGCCACCCACCAATTCCGAGACATCCTGGCTCTTGGGGTCTGACGGCGTGAAGGTGCCAATGCCGACACGATGCTTCTCGCTGAAAGCAATGCGCTCGACGGGGATATCTTCGATTTTCCCATTGAACTCATGATCAACCATGTAGCGGCATTTGGGGCAGAGATCGCCCTCGATGTAGAGACCGAACTCCTTCTGAACATCCTCGCGCAGATCACGCGGGATGAGATGGAGGGGTTCCTCATGCATGGGACAGCCACGGATGGCATAGATCGAACCTGCCGGCGTCCGTGAATACTCTTCTAACCCGCGTTTCAGCAACGCGACAATGGTGGATTTCCCACCACCGACCGGACCCATCAAGAGCAGGATGCGCTTGCGAACCTCCAGGCGTTGTGCCGCGGAATGAAAATATTCCATTAACTGCTGCAGGGGTCGTTCGAGACCGAAGATCTCATCCTCGAAGAACGTAAAATTCGTGTATCCGTGGGGGGTCGTCGTGGTACCAGCAGCCATGATCATGTTGTAGATGCGCTCATGAGAAAGCTGTGAGAGCGATGGTTGCTTGGTCACAAGATCAAAGTATTGAGCAAACGTCCCCTCCCACTTCAAGCTGCGTTCCCGCTCGCGATACTCTTCGAGCCGTTTCACCAGATCCATTCGAACCACCTCCGCCGGGCAAGCAGATTGCCCGCTGCTGCGGGCCGGTTGGGCAACCGGCTCCGGGTTAGGAGTGCGTGGCAATTGACGCACCACCGCGCATTCCTTGGGAACATTCCAACACCTGTGCGGTGTCTGGATTGTGTGGATATCGATCGACATCCATCACATCATTCTCGCTGTGGAGGGACCACACGGAGAAAATAGAATGATGGCGTTTTGCACACTACATCGCCGTAATGTGCCACATAAGCAATCAGCGCGCCGAATCCTTCGTTGCTTGACGGAATTTCTGCTCCTTCCTGATAGGGAGGACACGACGGGCCGAATGGCTCAACGCACCATCCAGCCCGTCGACAGCTCCTGGCCGTCTGCTGATGCAATTTTCCAGGTACCAGGCGACGTATCTTACGTCGCACACCCCGTTTGTGTCACTAATCCTTGTCTATATTTCTGCTAGCATACCGTACTTGCCACCAAGTGTCAAGAGGCTGAGCGTGAATTTATTACATTATGGCCGACTTCGGACGAAATCTTAATCTTCATCCTCGCCGGAATTACCCAACCAGATCCTCTACAGAAATGGTAGCGCACCAAAAGGGGTATGTGCCAACAGGCGCTGTCCGGTGCGCCAGAGCACGTTGGCGCGGGTCTCGGCGTTCCACCCCTCCAGGCTCCCAAAATCGCGGAGCCAACGCTCTGGCGTGATGAACGGATAATCCGACCCAAATAAAAATTTCTCATTGAGTCGGCCAGCCGCTTCGGCCAGCAACGCAGGCGGGATGCGTTTCGGCGACCACCCTGAAAGATCATTATAGACATTTGGCTTGTGTTGCAAAATGGCGATCATCTCTTGCTCCCAGGGCCAGGAGGGATGCGCCCCGATGATCGTCAGGTCTGGGAATTCGGCTGCGAGCGTATCCAGGTGTATAGGCCGCGAATATTCCAGTTTGACACCGCCGCCGCCAGGCATGCCAGCACCCAATCCGGACGTGCCGGTGTGGAAAAGCGCCGGAATCTTGAGTTCCGTGATTTTGGTAAAGAGCGGAAAAAATTGCGGATCGCTTGGCGCAAATCCCTGCAAGTTTGGATGAAATTTCGCGCCCACCATGCCCAATTCACGTACGGCCCGTTCAATCTCGACAATCGCCGCCGCGCCCTTCCAGGGATCGACACTGGCAAACCCAACAAATTGCTGAGGATATCGTCGCACGAAGGCCGCGACCACGTCATTCGTCAGCGGAGGTTGTTTGGTGTTAGTTTCCGCATCAAAGGCCAGCACCACCCCCACGACATCCTGTTCGGCATAGTAAGCGGCGATCTCTTCGGCATCGCGCAACGTCACCTGGGCCCTGAAAAACTGTTCTGCCGCCGCGCGAAATTTACCAATCGCGCCATCCATGAATTCTTTGGTCGGCAGATGTATATGAAAATCAATCGCTTTGGGCATTGCCGTGGTCCCCCTTTGCACGCCAGGATATTCGGGCGCACTGTCAGTCTACCATAGTGAGAATCATCTGGACACGTGTGCAGAAGCTCACAATGTGGCCATGGCGGTGGATTCACGCAATACCAATGAGGTCTGTAATTCGATATGCGGGGGCGGCAACGCCCGCAACACGCGGCGTGTGGGTGAACCAGGCAGTTCAATTGGGCGCGGTGATTCGATCATTGCTAGCAATAATTCCATCCCCTGGCGTCCCATCTCATAGAATGGTTGCCGTACAGTCGTCAGCGGAGGATGCATATAGCCAGACGGCGTCGTATCGTCGAAACCGATGAGGGCGAGGTCGCGCGGAATAGCGATATGACGTTCTTTCGCATAATGCATGACCCCATAGGCCATCATGTCATTGCCGGCAAAGATCGCCGTCGGAGCATCAGGACGATCCAACAGCAGCGATGCAGCTTGATATCCGCTGGGCTCTTCGAAATCGCCATGCGCGACCAGCGTGGGATCTGCCATGATCCCAGCTTCACGTAGGGCGTCAACATAGCCCTCATAGCGATCATGTGAACATCGATACCGCTCGGGACCTTTGATATGCGCGATGCGGCGATGGCCCTGGGCCAGCAAATGCTGGATGGCGAGCATTGCGCCCTGGCGGTTATCCGCCCCCACCCAGGGAGCATCGGTTGGCAGGCCCTGATCATCGATGACAACCACTGGAAAGCCATGGGCATTCAGCGCTGTCACCTGGTCCATCGCCGGACCCGGCAAGATCGCCAGCAAGCCTGAGGTGAGCTTCGATGTCACAATGCGCTCCGCCAGATCGCCGCGTGATTCCTGATGCACCATCCCATAGAGCACGATCTCATAAGGACTGGCCTCGATCACTTCCGCCACCCCGCGCATGATCTCCGGGATGAGCGGCCAGGTAAGCGAAGGAATCATGATGCCGACAAGCCGACTCTTGCCACCAGCCTGCACGGTTGCGAACAAACTCGGCGTGTAATCGCGTTCGTTGATGATCTGCCAGATACGTTCTCGGGTTGCCGCATCGACGTCCGGCTTATTGTTGAGGACTCGCGAGACAGTCGCTTTAGAGACACCCGCGATACGCGCGATATCCGAGATGGTCAGTTTTTCCGCCATAGATCCTTCAGCTTATCCAGAATATCGTGGCCGATTGGCTGTGATAAACTGCCCTTTATCCAGTAGTATCGCACATCCTTATCACTTTGAACAACTGTTAACCGCTGAGTATCATTCCTGTTGAATCACCAGTCCCTCGCGGTGTTGCAAACGCTGCGCCCGCATAAAATCGCCGAACCAGCGTGCGCTTGTTTTGATGATTCGCTGTTGATTCTGATAGTCGACATAGACCAGCCCAAACCGGTAGCGGTAGCCTTCTGCCCACTCAAAATTATCAAAGAGGGACCAGACGAAATATCCGCCTACTGGGGCGCCGGCGCGGATGGCGTCACCCACTGCTTCCACGTGACGCTGCACATAGTTGAGTCGACCAGGATCGTGCACCGTGCCATCGGTGTCGCGCACATCATGATAGGCCGCGCCATTCTCGGTGACTATCAGCAGGGATGGGGCATAGTCACGATGGACACGCGTCAGAATGCGTGTCAACCCGAGGGGATAGACCTCCCAGGCCATATCCGTATAGGTCGCATCTGCCAGACCACGCACTTCTTCGAATCCCATCGTCGTGGGTGCGGCGCGCACAACCGACCGCTCATAATAATTGATACCTAAATAATCGATCGGCTGACTGATTAACGCAGCGTCGCCAACATGCATCGGGGGAGGCTCGACCCCCCAGCTCGCGAAGAGGTGCTCGGGATACTGGCCCCTGAAGATCGGATCGAGAAACCAGCGATTTTTAAAATGGTCAGCCATGCTCGCAGCCCGCAAGGTCTCTTCTCGTTCATCAACCGGATCGACCGGATAGAGATTGAGGGCAAGACCAAGGCGGGCATGTGGGCGCACATAGGCACGCACGGCCTGCATTCCCAGTCCGTGAGCCACCAGCAGATGATGTCCCGCAATCACCGCTTCTGCCAGGTCTGTCGATCCCGGAGCTTGCTTACCATCGCCATATCCCTGATACGCCGCGCACCAGGGCTCGTTAATGGTCAACCACCAATCCACACGATCGCCCAGGCGGTGGGCAACCGCCGCCGCGTAATCCGCGAAGTTCCCCGCGGTATCACGCCGCAACCACCCCCCCAATTGATGCAGCGCGATCGGAAGATCCCAATGATACAGCGTTGCCATTGGCGTAATTCCATGCGCCAACAGGGTGTCTACGAGGCGTTCGTAAAAATCGAGCCCACGTTGATTGACTGGCCCACTGCCATCAGGAATGACGCGCGGCCAAGCGATCGAGAAACGGTAGGACTGCAACCCAAGCTCCGCCATGAGCGCGACATCCGCCGCCATCGAGTGATAATGATCGATCGCGATGGCACCGGTCTGGCCCTGGTACGTTTTTCCAGGTGTCATGGCGAATTGATCCCAGATAGAAAGTCCACGGCCACCTTCATAGATGGCACCTTCGATCTGGTACGCGGATGTCCCCGCTCCCCATAGGAAGTCCGGGGGGAAGACGGCATCGTACATCGCTTTCCCCTTGATACGTGTAATTGCGCGAACGAGAATGGCGTTACGTTGTGATGGCGAATATTGCTGGCTGGGAAGTGCTACCCGGTCACACTCCCAAACGTGAGGCCACTGCGCCAGAACCGCTGCAAGAACAAGAACATGACGATGAGCGGTAAGACGGCGAGGAACGACCCAGTGACGATCAGGTTGTAGATCAACTCATGGGCGGCAGGATCGAAGTTCCAGGTTGCTAATCCCAGGTTCACCGGGAAAAGCTTCGGATCACTCAACACCAGGAGTGGTAACAAGAAGTTGTTCCAGATCGCCACAAACTGGAACAAGAAAATCGTCACCATACCTGGCATGAGGATGGGTAAGGCAATCGACCAGAAGATGCGGAACTCGCTGGCGCCATCCACACGCGCGGCGGAGATCAGTTCATTCGGAATGGATGACGATGCATATACCTGCGCCAGGTAGACACCCAGGGGATTGAGGATCGACGGCAACAGCACTGCCCAGTACGTATTGGCGATGCCATATTTGCTCTCCAAGAGATAGATTGGTAAGGCCAGGGTGATCTGCGGTACCAGCGCTGCTCCCAGGACAAGACCAAAGACCAGGCGACGACCACGAAACACATACTTCGACAATGCATAGCCCGCCATGACGGAGACAAAGGTGCTGGCGAGGCCGCCGAAGACAGCATAGAGAACGGTATTCTCGATCCAGCGGAGATAGATGCCGTCCTGATGCGAAAAGAGATCCGCGAGGTTCTGCGCGATGTTGAAATGCGCGATCCACAGACCGAACGACGAAAAGAGGTCTGTGTTATTCTTCGTGGCGTTGATCGCCAACCAATACAACGGGGTCAGGAAATAAATCGTGATGATCACCAAAAACAATAGGCCAAGCAAGTTTTTAGGCGCCCACGTGTTGGCGCCGATCAGGCCCGAGGCTTGGTGAGCACGCGATTGCCGCGCAGGCACGGTTGCCATGATCTACGCTCCTGTCTGGCGCTGCGTCAACAGCACGAAGAAGTATGAGAAAATAAACGTGATGATCCCCAGGATCGCCGCAATGGCGCCACCATAGTAAAAATTGGACTGAATGATGGCGATATTGTAGGCATAAATGATAGGGGTATAGGTCGGCGTTATCGCTCCCGAGATGCCATGCAAGATCTCTGGCTCATTGAAGAGTTGCAGGGTTCCAATCATCGAGAACAACAGCCCCAACATAAACGCTGGTCTGATCATGGGGATTTTGATATAACGCGCAATAGCGATCTCCGAAAGGCCGTCTAATCGTGCCGCTTCATAGAGCTCTTGGGGAATCGCTTGCATCGCTGAATAAAAAATCAGCATGTTAAAGCCCGCGTATTCCCAGGTGGAGATGTTGCCAATAGACCACAGAATGGTCGAATTGCTCAAAAAATTAGGCACTGGCAAATGTACTGCCGATAATGCCTGGACGATTGGACTGAGAGATGGAGTATAGAAATAGCCCCACAAGATCGCCGCGACAACGCCGGGCACAGCGTATGGGACGAAGGCCGCCAGACGAAAGAATCGGCGGAAGGGGAGCAACGGGGCATCGATCAACAGAGCCAGAATCATCGCAATGCCCATCATCACTGGTATCTGGATGATGCCAAAAATCAGGACGCGACCAAAACCACGCCAAAAATTGGCATCGGTCAGCACTTGCTGATAATTGGCCAGACCGTTCCAGACCACCTTGGGAGGAGTCAACCCCAAGCCACCAAAATGTTTCAATATGTAGAAACTTTGCAGAATGTCATAGACAAACGGGGCAAAGAAGAATGCCAGAAAGATGACCAGAAATGGGATCAAGAACAGGTAAGGCGTGGCACCGTTCCATATCGCCAATAAGCGCGAACGTGGCGGGCGAATACGGATCGTCGTCTGCGTCGCGCTGGTAGAGGACTCCCCTGCTACGGTTGAGATCTCCATCGATCACGTCCTTTCCGAGTGTCCGAAGGTGGCTTACGCCGCCATCCGGCGTGGATGGCGGCGTAAGCCACCATCCACGATGAGCGTGCGATTATTGACTAGTTTCCAGCCTTGGCTGTAATGCCCTGGCTTTGCAGGTCGGTAATCACCTGATTCTGGATATTGGGCAATTGCGAGACCAGCGTCAGGTTATTCGTGATAGCGGTGTTAAAATCGTTACCCTCGAAGTTTGTCACCGCGTCGAGGTCAGGTGGGAATGCCCAACCGGAGGGAATGTTGACACTGGCGAACGTCTTATCGACGATCTGACCGCCCGGTGTACTGCCCGCGAAATACGGATCGGGGGTGGTCAGGGCTTGCTGGCGCGCCGCCAGATTAGATGGATACCAGCCAATCTGCTGGACACCAATGTTCAAACTCGTGCTATCGGTCAGATACCATTGGACGAACTCAGCCGCCTCTTTGGCATGCTTGGTCCCGGCAATCACCGAGATGCCTGAGCCACCCCAGAAGGCTGAATCGTTGTTGCCAGCAGTCCATTGAGGCATAGGCGCGACCGCCCAATTGCCTTTCTGGTCCGCAGCGTCACCTTTAACGACGCCCTGGCCCCAGACTGCCGAAATCCAGGATGCGATGGTGCCCTTATCGAGAGCGTTGTTCCAGCCAGACTGGAAGTCACCATCGGCGGTCGCGGTGTCGACCAGGCCTTGCTTGATGAGGTTATCCCAGAAGCCAGCAACCTGTTGGGCTTGCGCGCTATTGATGTTGACCACCCAACTATTGCCGGAAGTCGTAAACCAGATCGCCCCTGCCTGCCACATCAACGCCTGAAACCAGCCTGTATTCGTGGGGCTGAAGGAGGTGATGTAATAGTTTGGGCCAAGGGCATGAATCTTGACGGCGTCCGCGGCGTACTCAGTCCAGGACGTTGGTGGGGCGGTAATCCCCGCCTGCGCGAAGACCTTGGCATTGTAGAATAAGCCTTCTGGGCCAGTATCCTGGGGCAGACCATACAGCGAATTGCCGAACGTCTCCAGGCCAATCGCCGCTGGGTCAAACTGCTGACGTACGCTCTGCGGAATATATTGCGAGATGTCCACCAGCGCGCCGCGCGAGACAAAGGTCGGCACATACTGGTATTCGATCAACGCGACATCGGGAGCGTTGCCAGCTTTGATAGCGGAGAGCACCTTGGGATAATACTGTCCAAAGCCAGAGGGCTCTTTGAGTGCCGTCACGTGAATGTTGGGGTGTGTTTTGTTAAAAGCATCCGCTTGGTCAGTGATCTGCTGGTTGAAGCTCCAGAAGGTGAGGTTGACGACTCCGCCGCCGGAGCCACTGGAAGAGCTGCCACACGCAGCGAGGAGGGATGTGAAGATGAGCAGAACAGAAACGAGAGCAGTAGCGCGTAATGGTCGCGATGCCATGCCGTACCTCCTGATGAAAGTGAGGGAGCACCTGTGCTCCTCTCCAAGTGAGAATCAGACAACATCTTCGTATGATCAGGACCACGGTGAAACGAGCGAGAAGGACAGTCCTTCCTTTCTACCGTTGAGCGGCTACGATGTATCATTGCGGATTGACAAAAGCAAGATCCGCGAGGCCGCAATCGTTTCCGTAACCGATTACGTTACCGATTACTCAAAGTATACTGATAGGCATCGAACCTGTCAAGTGGTTGTGTGATTATTTTCTCAAGATTCGCCAAATTTGGATCGCCACCTGCAATTCGAGCCGGAGCACAGGGTCGTCGAGACGATATCCCAGGACTTCACCCGTCCGGCGCAGGCGATACATCAGCGTGTTGCGATGGATGTTCAGTCGACGAGCTGCTTCAGTGAGATTGCCATGCGCATCGAACCATCCCGCAAGGGTTTCAATGAGCGAATCACCATGATACGCATCGGCACGGAGCAACGGATCCAGAGTCTCACGCGCATAACGTTCCAGCGATCCATCCTGGGCCAGGGGATGTAAGAGACGCAGAATTCCCAACCGACCATACCACATAACCCCAGCGCCACTCAAGCGACAGACTCGCGCCGCGGTACGTGCTTCCGCGAGCGATCGCGGCAGGCCCTCCACGCCACGCATCCCCCGGCCAATGCCAATCGCAATCGGCACTCCGTCATCCGCGAAGACGGTCCACAGGCGGGCAACCCGCTCTTCCAGCGTATCGCCCGCGGAGACCACCGTGACCACGCCATCATCGAGTGGCGCGGACCACAATGGTGGAGCAAGGCGCATGATCCGATCAAATTGTTCTTCGGGCCAGGCATCCTGCTGATCTTCCAAAGGGATCGCCAGGATCACCACGTTGTCATTGGCGAGCTCTATCCCATGGGTATGGGCGCGTCGTACCGCCTCTCCTTCAGGAAGAGTGGCCACGAGAATCGTGCGCAGATCTTCCGCCGCCGCCTGGCGCCAGTCAACCTGGTGATGGCGCGCTCCCTCGAGCGCAGGTAGGCAGAGCGGGATGACACGCCAGAGCAGATCGATGTGTGAGGAGGTCACGCGATCGACAGGGCCGAGCAACGCGAGAAATCCGATGATGGCATCTTGTTGGCGCATAGGAACAATCGCGCGCGCCAACTGGCCGGGGAGGTGACGCTGAACAGGGATGTCGCGCGCCGCCCCGGCGGGTGTAGCGGGGCGTACGGATTGTCTGGCGGCCAGACTGGCCAGGGCATGTTGTGCCAACTCCAGCGCGCACGGCGGTTCGGCTGGCACAGCAGTCATCAACGAAACCCGTCGTTCATCCTCCAGGATCACGAAGAGCCCGGTAAAATCTGCGAGCGCCTGCACGGCCGCGGTCGCGGATTGATCCGGGCGCGCAGCACGCGCGCAGGCTGCCACACCATCCCGCAGAAAACGCGCCGAGGCAATTTCGCGTTGTTGGATATACCCATCAATACCGATCAGCAACTCGTTGATATCTGTCTGGGCAGGCATAGCCAACAATGGCAAGGCGACACGGTCCGCCTGGGTCGCCAGCGCCGCGACGTCGTGAATGAGCGGATCCAGGCCGACGACTATGAGTGCGGACTGTGTCTCGGCGAGTGTTGTCAATAAAACCGGCAGTGGGAGATCGGTGTTAGCGATGAAAGTATCGATACTGACCAGAATGACATCATGTGGGTTGATGGCCTCCAGTTCACGCGCGATAATTCTCCGCAGACGCCAGACCCCTCCTACCGCGCGATCGAGGCCGGGCGCGACCGACCCCGCGATCAGTCGACCTCCGCGCTCGGCAATCCAAGCTACCAAATCGCGCGCCACCAGAGCCGGCATAAGCGTATCACCCCCCCACATAACGAGAGGGACCCCCCACTGCAATCCGTGTTGGGGTCCCTATGATGGACGCGAACCGCTGCTCATCGCAAATTACCGCTTCGCGGTAGTAGGCTGAGTAGCGACACGCTGGGCTTTTCGACGCTCATAGAGTTTTTTTAAGGTCACACGATGTTTAGCCCAGGCAACTTTTTTCCGTTTGTTCACTCTGCTTCCCCTCCAATCTCTGTATCTTCGGCGACATCACCGCTCTCATCAGCCTCCTCATCGCCCTCATCCAGATCGTCATCATCCTCGTCATCCAAGGCATCATCATCATCGTGACCAGACGCATCAATACCATCTGATCGCCCATGAGCAGACCCGGCTGTGGCGGGCAAGAAAGAGACCTTACCGATCTGGGTGGGATGTTGAAACGTCTCGCGAATGATGATCCGGACGAGACGATTATTCAGTTCAGTGATGGCGGCCGCATATTGATTGCCCGCCTTCATGAAACGAATGAGTCGCGTCGCCAGCACCGGCTCGACCTGGCCAATCGTTTCGCCGCGGCCATTGCGAACAAAGAGCGTATTGCCATCAATCAGCAGATAGACCTGGTCACCAGGGATGAGCTTCGCCAGTAAATCCCGCGAC
>DAIDHM010000105.1 GCA_027459705.1 Ktedonobacteria bacterium
GCGAGGTCGCTGGCGGCGGCGTCGGCAGGGACCTCACCGAAGCGGCTGAGGGTGGTGCGCAGCAACTCGTCAGCTTGCGCGTCGCGCGCTGTCGTATTCTGGCAATTGATGACAGCGATGCCCGCCGGGAAGCGCCGGTCGCCCAACAGCGTGGCGGCGATCTCAGCGGCAAGCGCGCTCTTGCCGATGCCGCCGATGCCCTGGATGATGGCGATACGATTGCTCAGCAGCAATTCGCGCGCGCGGGCAATCTCGCTGGCGCGACCGGTGAAGACGGCGGAGCGTGGCAGATTGGCCAGTTCATACGGCGCGCGGACCGACGCGGACCGGGCGGCGGCTGGCAAGCGATCCTCGAGCTGGCGATAACGCGCCTGCCAGAGACTCTGCAGTTCCTTCATGACGGCGATGGCAACCTGCATTTGCAGGTCCACGACAGAGCTATAGGTGCCGAACGTATGGCGCGGCCGCAGGCGATCCAGAAAGTCGGTCATACGCTGCTGGTCGGCGGGGTCGGCATCATGGTCGAGCGCATTCAACGGTTCCGGTGATGCGGGGATGAAGATCAGGATCGGCATGCCGCGATCCCAGGCGCGGTCATATTCGGCGACGGTGAAGTTCCCAAAGCGGTGCGAGAAGATACCCAGATAGATATCCGCAGCATCGGTCATGGCGATCGAAGAGTCCAGCACGCTCAGCGAGCGCGCGGGATACTGCTCCATGCCAATGGCGGGGAGGGCCAGCGAGTTGAGCGTGAGGTACACAGCGTCGCGATATTCAATGAGTTCTTTGAATGTGCCGCTGACGAAGACACTGGGCGTCGGCAGCCCGCTCACATCGTCTTGTCCCGCTGGCGATGGCGCGGGTGGTGGCAGCGCGGCCTGGACAGCGCGGGGAGGGCGCGGTTGCGTGGGCGGAAGATCCGCAGGCGCAGCTGGCGCCAGGTCGGTGACGTCCGGAGCAGGCGCGTCTGCGGGGAGATCGGTCGCGTAGGGAGCGACGGGCGGTGGGGCCGCGAATAGCGTCGCCGTTGGCGCCTGGGGGAGAGTCAGATTGACCAGATCGGCCGTCGCGGCGTCCGCGGGCGACCGACGACCACGACGACGCGCCATGGCGCGCAGCACAAACGGATCGAGGATCGTGAGCAACGCCAGCACGGTGACCACGCTCCAGAAGCCGATAGGCTGCGCGCTGGCGACCTGGCCCACGGTTGTGGCAGGGAGATCCGCGATCGACGGCACGGCGACGGCCGCGCTGGCAGCCTGGGCGATGGTCCCCACCACCGCCACGATCAGCAGGCAAGCGGGCAGCGCCAACACGAGACGCGCGACGGGCGGGGCATGGCGACGGCGCGAGCGAATGGCCGAGCGTGGCGGCGCGGGGGCGGGAGCGATATCGACGGGCATAAGCGCCTCCCAGGATCACACAATGCGGATAACGATCAAAAAGTGCCGTGAAGGATGCGCGCGCAGAAGACAGCCAAAGTATACCATACACTCATTGCGCTAGCGTGAGGTTATCTTCACAATTCGTGAAACATGTGGCGAGGTTTGTGGGGTGAGGGGGTGCGCGCGATGAGGCGGGGGATTGTATCCCCCGGCGGCGGCATCGCCCATCATCCCACGCAAACCGCGCCCACCCATTCCCCCGGCGGCGGGCATCACCCATCACCCAATGGCGTCGGTGGTGGCAACGCATCGCGCATGGTGCGCGTTGTCGCCACCCACCGCCGCCCATGAATAAATTCATGGGCTAATCATACGAAATCGGTTAAAACCGATTGTTGCCGGGCTTGCGCGTAGAGGGCATGGGGCGGGTTGCCCAACGGGTGGGGATGGTATTGTCAGGTTGTCAGGCGCGCGTACCACTGAACTCCGCGACGAGCAGGTCCAGCGCCAGTTCTGGCGCCATGCGGCTGCGCTTCAGCGCGGTGTCGACCTCCAGGCAGGCGCGCAGCGCGGCGGCGAGTTGGGCCGGGGATGAGCGGCGCGCGGCAGGCAGCGTCTTATCGACGATGAACGGAGGCAACCCGACGGCCTGGGCAATCTCAGGCGCGCGCGCGCCGCGACTCGCCAGATCCTGGATCTGGATCAGCGTCCGCACCTGGCGCGTGATCATCGCCAGCACCATCAGCGGCGCTTCGCCGTGCTCCAGCAACGCGTGCAGCAGATCCAGCGCGCGCGCGCGTTCGCCACGCGCCAGGGCATCCGTCAGGTCAAAGACACGGGCTTCGCGGTCATCGGGGACAAGGCGCTGGACAACCGCGCGATCGATTGTGCCACCCGCGCCGACGTAGGTCGCGAGTTTCGCGATCTCCATGGCGAGCAAGCGTTGATTGCCGGTCGTCAGCTCAATCAATAAGCGCGCGGCATCTGGTTCAATGCGCGCCTGTTCAGCCTTGGCGCGCGCGGCCAGCCATTGGTCCAGCGCGGCGCCGGTGCGCGGCGCGGCCAGGACAACCTTGCCATGTTGGGTGGCGGCCGCCAGCAAAGGATGTGTCTTGGGGAGTTCTTCGGCGACGAGGACCACCAGCGTGGTGGTCGTGGGGATTGTCGATGCCAGCTCGGCCAGTCCCGCCGCGAATTCGCGCGCCTGAGCCGCTGCCGATGGTTTCTTCGCGCCGCGCTTGCCCTTGCCCGTCGGCGGTTCTGCTGGCGGCGCGCTGGCCGCCGAGGGCTCCTCGCGGTCCGCCTCGCCGCGTTTCGGCTTGGGTAGTCCCTCGACGAGGACCAACCGGCCAGCCGTCAAGAAGGGCAGGGTCTCCGCCGCCATCCGCACCGCCTGGAGATCGGCCAGGGTGCCATCGAAGCGTTCGATGGCAACGGTGGAAGCATCCGCGCCAAACCCATAGGCGGGATCAGCCATCAACCGCGCCAGTGCCTCGCGCGAGGTAAATTCATCCGCGCCATGCAGAACTATGAACATTGCCACGCTCCTCCGGAAATCGCTCCAGGCTTCCTGCTGTCATTGTCGCATAGAGGTCCGACAACCGCCCGGCGATCGCCGCCTGTGTGAAGTGATCGCGCGCGCGCTGGAGGCCGCGGCGCGCGCATGCTTCCCAGCGTAGCGGATCATTGGCCAGCACCGCCAGCGCGCTGGCCAGCGCGGCGCTCGATCCTTCGGGGACCACCAACCCCGCATCGCCGATGACCGCCGGAATCTCGCCACTCGCCGCGCCGACGACCGGGACGCCGCTGGCCATTGCCTCCGCCAGGACGCGGCCAAACTGCTCGCTCCAGTTGGGCCGCGCGCGCGAGGGCAACGCCAGCGCGTCTAACGCGCGCATCGCCGCGGGCATCGCCGACGGCGGCAGCGCGCCGACAAACTCGACGCGCGCCACTACACCCAAACGGTCCGCCAGCGCGCGCAGCGAGTCAGCGGCAGGGCCACTCCCGATGACGCGCAACCGACAGCGCTCCGGCAGGAGGGGCAGCGCGGCGATCGCGATGTCGACGCCCTTCTCAGCCACGAGCCGTCCGACGACCCCGATCGTGAACGCGTCATCAGCAGCAGGCGACGCCAGCGCCCGCGGAGTCCAGAGTTCGGGATCGATGCCATGCAGGCCCTGAATGCAGATCGCGCCACGATAACCTTTAGCGCGCACGACATCGGCGGCAGCCTGGTTGCCGGCGATGATGGCGGATGCCTGGCGGTAGGCCCAGGCCTCCCCCCAGGCGAAGGGGGGCGGGTAGCGACGCGCGATCGTCTGCCAGGCCACCAACAGCGCCGGTCGCCGCAGTCGACGCGCGTGGTACAACGCCTGCCATGCCGCGGGATTGTAGGGTTCCTCATCGATCTGCACGACATCCGGCCGTAAGGCGGACAAGGCCGCGCCCAGCCCATGGTACACATAGCGATGAAAGTGTCCATTCCCACGAATCGGCAAGGTGATCGCCGTGAATCTGGCAGCGGGCATGGGATGAAAGAGGTCTTCCCGGCCATCTTGCCGCCAGGAAGGCGGGGTGATCAACGTGACGCGCCAGCGACCACCGCCCGCCAGGCGATCCAATAGGCGCTGCGCGGGCGCGGCAACAAATGTTTTCGAGATCCAGACTACATGCGGCATGGCCAGGTCGGATCCTCCCGTCAGCCGCCAGAATCTCCCTCACGCGGCGTCCACTGCGCCCGTATCAGCAAAACACGCGCCAGCGTCAGAGCAGCTGGCGACCCGGCACATGCACTCGAAGTAATCGCGCCGCGCGCATGCCAGAGTTGATGCATATGGCGGGCAGTTGTCGGCTGACTTGCGCATGCATCAACGACATAGCTCCATCGCGCACAGCAAAGGACGCGCGCGCGACAAAACAGCGGTGGGGTAGGCGCGTCAGATGTGCCTACCCCACCGCTGTTCTAAACTTGCGACGGTCATCACGACAGCGCAAGGCTAGGAGCGCTACTGCGCTACTTCGGCAGTCGACGTCGTTTCAGTGGCGGGTGGCAATTGCGCGGCGGACGCCGTGGGGAGTGGCGTGGCAGCGGGCGGGGTTTCGGGCTTCTCTGGCTCGTTCATCGAGCGCTTGAAGGACTGGAAGGTCTTGCCAACCGCGCTCCCCATCTCTGGCAGTCGCTTGGGACCAAAGATGAGCAGAGCAATGGCGAGCACGATAATCAGGTCTGGTCCATGTAATCCAAAAGGCATTGCGTTGTCTCGCTTTCTTCATCGAACCGCGCCGCGCATCAACCTCGCGGAACAAGGTTATGCGCGCTCCGCCACTCCTCATCCGGGGAGCGTATGACTGTGATATCTCTATTATACCTTCCCAAATCCGTTTTGACTAGCCTGCGTGCTCCCACAAGTGCCAGCGATGCATCTTCAAGGGAGCGAGGAGTCCCAAAGTTCCCATATCTCGCTCGAATTACTGCGAGTACATTACGGCATTGCTGATGCACTGCTATCTTGCCGGTACCCGGGCGGAAGCAGGAGCGCGGCACCATCCTCTGGATGGCCGAAGAGTTGGCGTACAGCAACGGGCCAGGATCACCAGCTACGCCGTATCCTCGAGCGTATCGGCTGAGAGGATCTCGGCCAGGGCATCATCGACCGCGACCCAGACCGAGCGCGGTTCGCGCACCCGCCAATTCTGCCGCAGCGTCTCGATGACCGCATCAGGGATGCCCCGTCGGATCTTCCCCAGCGCCTCAACTGCGCGTACTTGGACCTGCCAATGCGGCCAGTTGAGCAATCCATACAGGTGTTGCATGAGATGGGGAGGCGGTTTACGCATATCTCCGATCGCTTCTGCGAATCGCTCCTCCACGAATGCCATGAAGATTTCACCTGGCACATCGCCTAGCAGGGCACTCGTCGCCTCATTTGCCAATCGCCGAAAGGCCACCGCCGGAGCATGGATGCGTCGGATTGCCTGGACTACCGCCTGTCGTACATCAGAATCCGTATCCGCCAGGGCGGCAATGAGCGCCTGCACCCCCGCTTCCGGCACCTGCTCTCCCATCCCTCCCAGCGCCTGGGCTGCCGCCTGTCGTACCCGCCAATCCGCGTGGGCGAGGAGCGTGAGCCAGCGTTCCATGGGCACCTGCTCTCCCATCCCTCCCAGCGCCTGGGCTGCCGCCTGTCGTACCCGCCAATCCG
>DAIDHM010000220.1 GCA_027459705.1 Ktedonobacteria bacterium
GCGAAGGTCTTGCCGCCATCCACCGAGAGATAGACAGTCACCCGGTTGGAGGAAGGCACACCACAACCGTCGACCATCGCATGGTTCGTCATTGCGACACTCAGTGAACTCGCCGCGGGAATCGCCACCGTCCAGCCGGGGGAGGGAAAGGGCACAGCCGTCGCTGTCGGCGGAATTGTTGGTTGCGGGACGGGCGTGGGGAAAGGAATGGGGGTGAAAGTCGCAGCCGAGGTGAAGGTTACGATCGGCCTGGTGGTCGCCGTCACCGTGGACGCGATTGCCACCGAGGCTGGCACAGGTTGGAGGAGATACCAGCCGGCCGCGGCGATGACAATGCCGACCAGCGCGAGTAAGCCAACCAGGATCCCCAGGCGCCGTGCGTTGATGGGTTGGCGTGTCGCAGTGACGGGCTTGGCGTCAGGCAGCCTGGCGGGGTTCTGATCATCAAGTGGATCGATTGGTGACATCGCAGCGATCCTTCATGCATGCGCAGAATTGGCACGATAACGCTGGCGGCATTGTAGCAAACTGCTGGCAAGGATGCAAGGGCCGCTGCCATATGCGGCTGCTGTTCTGTGCGCGCTGAGCGTACGCCAGCTACGAGCATGAACGCACCCTAAGGGACAGGAACAATGTACTGAGATCGGCGAAACCTCCAATCGCGTGTGATCTGCCAAAGCGCCGTGATAGCTTCCTCCGTGAGGTCTCCCGCCTTACCGTGTACAGATGTTGATCGGGCAGGTCATCACTGCTGACCGTTTCAAAACAAGTAGGCAATACACCAGGTGAACAAGCATCGACACAGCCCGAGCGTGGCGTCGGCACACATCGGCCTTTCAATGTGTTAAAATTGTGTAAAATATCCACTATATACACACCAATATACTTCCAAAAATAGAGCATTATATGTTAAGCTTATAATGCTGCCCATCAGCCATACCTCACATTGCAAAGGAGAGCATATAATGGAGCGACTAGACCGGCGCCATCGCAACCAGAGTTTGTACGGTAAGATCCCCAATCCCGTGCGCCGCATCAGCCTGCAGATACTCGATGGGTTGGACCTCACCATCTACATCATGGTAGGTTTGGCATTCGTGCTCGCCGCGGGGATGGCATTAGCGTACAGTCTCTTGAATTTAGGCAAAAGTTTTAACATCGTCAGCATCAACATTCCCAAGGATGCTGGATCGTACGTGCTCGCCTTTGTCAGCGACCTGCTGCTCGTCCTGATCATCATGGAGGTGCTCGGAACGATTCGATCGTATCTGGAACGCGGCGACACATCCGTCAAGCCATTTATCTTCATCGGTATGATCTCCGCGACGCGGGGCATCCTCTCGATCGGCGCGCGGTTGGCGCTTGCCAGCTCCACTCCGCCGGATCTTACGCCACAGGCGGGGGACGATTTTCGCAATAACATGATCGAGCTGGGCATCAACGCCGCAATTATCATCCTCCTGGGGGCGACTCTGCGCATCATGGGTAAGTTCGCGGAGGAACAGATCGTCGACACCGACGGACCTGATGCGGCAACTGAAGGTGCGGTGGAGAAGGGGAATTCGCCCCCGCCAGATGCCGCGACCGCGCCAAAGAAATAGTCGAACAGTGACGGCTGGCGCGGCGGAATGCCTGAGTCACTGGCTGGGCGGCAATTACGAGGTCGCGAGGGCCATTCCAGGCCATCTCGCAGCCAAAGTGCGCGCCGCACTCACTGCGCCGCGAGCCAGTTAAGGAGGGTGGGAACTTCGTCGGTGGAGGAGAGGACGATATCGGCATGTTTCAGCAACGCAGCTGGCGTCGCATGCTGCGCGACCGCGACCGTCAAACCGACGCATTCGTTCATTGCTTGTAAGCCCTTCACGGCGCGAAATGCGAGGATGTCCGCGATATCATCGCCGAATGAGAGGATGCTGCCTAGCCGATAGCGCGCCGCCAGGTCGCGGACGACGGAACCCTTGTCGGTCTGCAATGCCGGCCGGACTTCGACCACCATTTTGCCACGCGAGACGCGCAGGTCCGGTTTCGCGGCATGCCAGATACACGCCAGGATGGCGTGCCGCGCGATGGTGGGGTGAGGGGTATTCCGGTAATGGATACTGCCGGTCACCCCTTTATCTTCGATCACCACGTCAGGAAACCGGGGGAGAATCTCGCGGGCAATCCGTTGTAGCAGGTCCGTTAGCGCTGGTCGGATCGCCAACGCATCAGGATTGATCTGCTGTGTCGGCGGGTCGGTGCGCGTGTCAAACCAGTCCAGACCATAATTACCGCTATACAACACATCGCGGACCCGGACCATCTGGTACGCATCCGCGGCACTGCGGCCGGTGATTGTCGCCACCAACGTAAAGCTCGCGATGCAGTGCCGCAGCGCGTCTGCAACCCCTGGCGTCAGACGGGCGTCAGAGGGAGAGGCCGCGATAGCGCTCAGGGTGCCATCGATATCCGTCATCAAACCACAGCGCGCGCCGAGGTGTTGGGCCTCAACCCACGCACGTACCGCGGGGATATTCGTCGGCAATGCCGGATTCCAGGTCTGGGTTTTCGCAGGAGATCTGGTGAAGAGGTGGGTTATGCCCATGAATCACCTGAATTTCGATCGTCAGGAATCCATCCTGGCGCGGTCAGGGCCAAAGGTAGCTCTGCCGGTGGGGCGGGGAGCACGGGTTTGTCGCTATAATCCACAGACAGGATATCGTGTAGTTGCGTCTGTAACCAGGACGTCACTGTGTGGCGACCAAGACGGCGCCGCGCCCGTTGTGCCAGCCACCGCCGCTGGGTCGTGGTGAGCGTCAGCGCTGTGTAGAGGGTATTGGCCGTCTCGTACACATCGGTCGGCGTGATTGGCAGACAGGCATCATCGCCGAGTTCCGCATAGACACCGGCGTTGCGCGAGACCACCAGGACCCCATCGACCTGGGTGAGTAGCGCGAATTCTTTGGCGCCCAGGTGCATGCCATCCAGGATCGAATTGACCAGAAAGACATCGGCCTGCTGCATCACTGCCAACGCCCGCGCCTGGTCATTGCCCAGGACAATCTGGATGGCTGGTCGACCGGGCTGATCAAAACGATCGGCCACACGCTTGGTAGCTTGCAGCACCTGTTGCGCGTAGTGCCGGTAGCGTTCGAGGGTTTCCCGACTAGGGATGAGCATCAGTACGAAGGTGACTTCGCCTACCAGTTCTGGATGGGCATCCAGCATCTGCCCATAGGCCTGGATGCCGCGCACGATATTCTTGGTAGGTTCCAGGCGATCCACCCGTACAATCGTGCGGCGCTGAAAGTGCGTCGCCAGCGGCGCAAACCCCCGGACCGCGGCCCGACTCTGGGCCGACGCGACGATTGTGGCTGGGTCGATACCAATGGGATAGTCGCGCGCCACCATGTGATGCTGATCAATCGTGATTCTGGCCCCATGATCGCGCGGATCGATCCAGGCGCGCGGCATGAAGACACGCAGGCATTCCAGAAAGTTGGTCACATCGTCTTCCGTCTGAAAACCTAACAGGGAGTTCTGCGTCAGGCTCTCCAGGATCGCGTTGAGAAAGGGCTTGGGCAAAAATTGCCAGTACCGTGGCGACGCCCAGGGAATATGCACGAAATGGCCCATGCGGACCGCAGGGATGCGCCGCCGAATCATTCCTGGCGCCAGGTAGAGTTGATAATCTTGCAACAGGACGACGGTCTGCTCGCGCATCGCCGCGTCGCCGCGTTCCCACTCATCACAGACCGCGTCGGCGACGGCCTGATTGACGGGGACATAGCCCTCATCCCAGGCGCGATAATCGTTCTCATTATAGGAAGGGAGGGTATCGACGTGCAGCATGTAGTGCTGCAAAAACCAGAGCATGTTGTTGCTGACCTGGTTGTAAAAGCGATCATAGGGCCGACTGGCGATGGGGACATACCGCAGACGCAAGCGGTGGTCACCGATGTGGATGAGGCGATGGGTATGCGCGGCGAAAGCGGCGCGGTCCGCGGCGTTGCCAGCCACGGCGATCCAGGTGATTTCTGTGTGGGCAGCGGCGGAGAGCAAGGCGGTCGCGAGCCCTCCAGCGGATCGACTGGATCGCAAAGCCCCTTGCGCGGTCTGCGTGAAATGGACAGGACCACGGTTGGACACTACGATGATACGCAGTGGTTGTAGCATGCCGCTCCTTCATCTTTCGATTATGGTGGGTCAACATCCACCGGTCACTCTTTGCACTATACCAGAAAAGCGCGAAAGGGAAAGTCTATAAACAAGCACAATCTATAAGTATTTATTAAGATATCCTCAATGAAGCTAAAGAATTGTGACGAATCTGGAAGGATGATCGTCGTCATCAGCTTCATAATGTGAGAACATACATAAATTCACCTGAGCTTGTCATCAGCAAATTTTAAGCATGATCAGAGATACTTTCACCCATCAAGCGGTGGGGAGGATGTTCGCGTGCGATGTATCACTTGCCAGCGGATGGCATATCAGCGCTGTTGGCTCTGCCTCATTCCCTTCTGTGGACGCCATATTCATTTCTATCAAATTGGTGAGGTTGGTCGGGCAGCCATTTTTGAAGATTGGCTCTGCGATACGTGCCACGAACAGGCGCGCGTAATCTACCAGAGCGCACCATCTGAGGTCGATTTTTTGCAGCGTTTGGGCACCCTACATCCGGCTTAGGTCGGTCCGCGCCAACTGCGATGAGACGGCTCAGGTATCAGCCGTCTCATCGCAGTAAGGGCGATCGGATACCCGCAATGCGATTGGCTACGCTTCTTTCTGATGGTGACTGGAAACCCGTTGCGCGCCAACACATAGGTACGTGTGGCGCGATCTTCAGCTATGCAGTGAGGGATCGGCGCTCGGCGTGGTAGCGCTGGGGAGGGTGAAGCACAGCGTGGAACCCTCGCCGGGGACGCCGCTACTCTCCACCCAGATGGTCCCGCCCATCGCCTCGATAAAAACTCTGGACAGATAGAGCCCGACGCCAGTACCTCGGACCTTGCCGCCGATATCGCGCTCCAGCCGGACGAAACGCTGGAATAATTTGTGGGCTTCAGCCGGAGGTATCCCCGCGCCATGATCGCGGACGCGGATCTCCACCAGCGGTGGGAGTGCCGCGCCGTTCTGTGTTGGGGCACGTTGACCAGCGAACGCGGCGGTGATCTCGAGCGGTGACCCCGCTGGCGAATATTTTAAGGCATTGGAGACCAGATTATTTATCACTTGCCGGAACCGCGCCTCATCGGCGATGACAGTGAGATCTGCCGCGATTGCCAACTCGATGGCGCGTTCGCCCAACATCTCTGGCCGCAGTCCGGTTTCGCCAACCGCGAGCGGATCGAACGTCTCGAGGATGCTCGTCATCACCCTGGCCAGAGGCAACGGTTGTAGCTGTAGTTGCACGGCATGGGACTCCACAATCGTGACATCCATAATGCTATCCAGCATCTTCAGTACCTGCGCGCCCGCGCGGAGGGCGCGTTGCAGCGCGCGCTCTTGACGCTCCGCTGGCACATCGGCACCGATATGTGTCAATAACTCCGTACTGCCATACCATGACATGATGGGGGTCCGCAATTCATGATTCGTGTCTTCGATGAAGCGATCTTTTAATTCTGTCAATTCGCGCTCTCGCAGGTAGGCTTCCGTCGCTTCACGTACCCCGGAGTCTGCACTGCGGCTGGCAATGTACGTCAGCAGGGCAGTAATGAGCTGGATGCCGATGAAACGCACCATGATCGTGATGGCCTGGTCGCGACTCAGAAAGAGTGTGGATGGGGTGCTCTGCGTTATCGACCACAGAAAGACCACCACGGTCACCCCGACACTCACGATGGTCGTCGCGAGCACCAGTACGGGTGGAAACACCAGTCCGGCGAACACGATGAGCAGAGGCAGCGCAATGAAGGCGGTCAACCCTGTGAGATCCAGACCGGTGGGCGAGTGGATAACAAAGATCGCGATGCCCACCATAATACCAAAGACAAAGATCGCCGCGGCGCTCGTCGTCCAGCCGCGCGCGCCGAGCAGAATGCTGAGAAAACTCAGCAGGCCGACCACACTCAGGATGACCGTCGTCGCCAGCGGGAGGTGCTGCGCGATGGACAGAGGGAGTGCCAAAGTCAGGATGAAGATGCCGACGATGAAGAGGAAGAGGCGCAAGATAGCCTGACGTCGCTCCCGATTCCGCGCTTGCGGGGAAAGCGTGCGCGCATCCGTCATGGCAATGTGAAATGGGCGTGTGAAGATATCACCGATTATGGCCCCTCCGCGGGCCAGGAATCCATGCCGATTGCCGCGCGTGGCCGGATCAGTGGTTGCCATAGTCAACCTCGAACGCGGCATCGGCATCGCTCTCCAGTGTGTCGCCGGAGAGAGGGTGGCTTGCAAACTTACGCCACCGCAGTTCACGCTGGGTTTGCGACAGTTGCAAGGACCGCGTCACTGCCTGCAACAGGTCAGTCATGCGGACTGGTTTGCGCAGGTAGACATCCGCGCCGGAGAACATGCCGAGTAGCTCATCCTGATTCTGGATGAGGGCGCTCAGAATGATGATAGGAATTTGGGCGGTGGTGGGATCGCCGCGCATAGCTCGGACGAATTGCAGCCCATTCAGGTTGGGCATGCGTACATCGACAATGACGCAATCGGGCTGCGCATCGTAGACACGCTCCAATCCACGTTCGCCATCATTGGCGCTGATCACCGAGAACTTTCCCACCAATTCCAGTGAATCAGTCAGCGTCTCGACCAAATCCACATCATCATCAATGACCAGAATGATGATATTGGATCGCGCTCGCGTGGACATCAGCTTATCTCCTCATAAGGGATCCCGGGCGATCCCCTCAATTGGGTCTGTTGGATCATGCCACAGTCGCAGTATAAAGCGAGAAGGTGACTATACGGATATCTTACTGTTCGGTCAATACGACACACTTGGTTTCATATGTATTTATTAGCATATTATTAAATATGGCAGGGTGGCGGGGAGTCCGCCTAACCTGCCTTGTTTGACGACACCGCTGCCCATGGCCAATGTCGCAGTCGCTCTGCCGGCAGTATGCCAACGCTGCACCCCGTACAATTTGAAGGAGCATGCTAGGCGAAGCTTGGGCACAATTACGCCGGAGCGGCAATCGTGAGAAACATGCGGTGTCCGCTATGCAACCGCAATGACAGCAGTCATACATCCGCTGACACTGGTACGGGATTACGCGCTCTGACGTTGTTACTTTTCACATTCTCGTATGGTATCGATGATGCCTTGCCGGAGGCGCAATGCGTGCCAGAGTTCCTATCGCCGATCTTCAATCACATTCGCATCACTACTGGTAAGCGCGTCAATTAGGCGCTGCTCTCATTCCGCGACTCATTCGGTCATCTTCTCCAGGCCCGCCTGGTAGCCGTGATGCTCTTCCTCATTGGCGATGGGTGGTTAGACATCGCGCGTTTTTTCATTCCATTAACGCAACAGAAGAATTCCTTACGATGGTATCGTAGAAGGAATCTGTTCCAAGAGCGGATGGAGCGTATGATTGGCATGATGTTGCGGTTGGTGATGGATATATTGAGCGACCGAATCCAGACCATACGGGGAGACAGAGAGGGCGCCATAATGGTCCTGCCACTTGAAAGGTAACTGTGTTTGTAACACTTGCCGGACATAATGACTACTGCTCCCCTTTACCTGATGCATGAGTTCAGCGACCGAGATAGTCAGACTCATTTCTACCAGGAGATGGATATGATCTTCTATCCCACCAATGGCTATCGGTATACGTCCCAGGAAGT
>DAIDHM010000222.1 GCA_027459705.1 Ktedonobacteria bacterium
CCCCGCAGTTCACCCATGGCGGTTCGTAGCACACTCATGGTAACCTCAAGTTCGTACCCTACCCGTTCGGGGTCACTCTGTTGCAGTCGTTTCATAGCTTCGAGTTTGACGGTTGCGAGCACCAGAGCATGGCCAACGGTATCATGCATCTCTCGAGCCAGATGCTCGCGTTCTTGGAGTATAGCGAGCTGTCGTTCCTGTGCCGTTGTGCGTTCCAGTTGCGCGTGCGCGGTATGTAATTGTTCGTTGGCAACCTTTAATTGCTGAAGAATTTTCTCGCGTTCAAACCGTTGTCCGATTAAGGCGGCGATTAAAATGCCAACAATGGCATAGACGACAATGGCCATTACGGTATAGCCGAAGTTAAACCAGTCTTGCCAGGATCCCGACGTCGGCCAGATCTGCCAGAAAAAGATCATCCCAAAAATTGGGAAACAGGCAAAGGGGATATTCCAGGGTATCTGTGTTAAGGCGATCGTTACCCCGAAGACGGTCCAATACAGTCCGGCGAAAGGTATCGCAATTCGCGCGAGATCGGTGACGAGTAACAGCATCAACAACCAGAAGATACTGAAATGGAGGAGGTAGCGCGGACGTGGAAGGGTCAGGCGTTGATGCATGAGCGCGCGAAAACCAAACCAATTCACGAGAGCGAATGCAGCGACATTTCCCCAGAACCATAGGTTGAGAGGAAATTGGCGCACATCTGGCATGGTCAACCAGGAGTTCCCGACCATCAAACAGAGATAGACATAGGTGACGCCTGCCCAGAAGAGGCCGATTCGGTTCACCATCTCCTGCAATTTTCCCATACTTTCCTCTCGTTTACGGGTGTTGTGGAATTTTATACTTTTGCCTCATCTTTATATAATGCACAGGCAATGCACTTGCGCTATAGTGTGTCGTCAGCAACCGGTTTGAGGCAGACGCAGTTGCGGTATGCCGAGAAATCTCGACGAATGGCGAGTTTCGGTCGCGTGCCATTCCGGATCGTATGATGTTGCAAGGAAGTGTTGGGGTGAATCCAGGAAGTAGGAGCAACGTCATGCCGCGTTTTCGATCCCCCGTTGTTTACCTACTGCTCTCGATCCTAGCGGCAGTTGTGACCATGGGACTGAAATTTGGCGGATATGCATTGACCGGGTCAGTCGGCCTCTTTTCCGATGCCGCCGAATCAGTTGTCAACCTGGTCGCAGCGCTAGTCGCCTTTTGGGCGCTGCGCATGGCCGCCAGACCGGCTGACGAGGACCATGCCTATGGGCATACCAAAGTGGAATATTTCTCGAGCGGCATAGAGGGAGCGCTGATTGTCTTCACTGCTCTGCTCATTGGCTGGACAGCGATCGAGCGCTTTCTCCATCCCCAACCAATTGAGCAATCAGGACTGGGAATATCACTGGCGATCTTCAGTGCTGGTATCAATGGATGTGTCGCCTGGATCTTGCAGCGCGAAGGTCGTCGCTTCCGCTCGATCACCCTGGAGGCCGATGGCCGTCATCTCATGACGGATGTCTGGACGACGACTGGCGTGGTGCTGGGCGTCCTCCTCGTGAGCGTGACCCACTGGCTCTTCCTCGACCCGCTGATTGCCTTGTTCGTGGCAGCGAATATTATCTGGACGGGCGTGCGCCTCGTGCGCATCTCTAGCCTGGGTCTGCTCGATACCGTGATTCTCTCGGCGGATCAGGCGATCATCGACGCGATTTTGCGGCGCTACCGTCAAGAAGGTATCGATTTCCATGCCTTGCGGACCAGGCAAGCTGGGTCGCGCAGATTTATCTCGATGCATGTCATCGTTCCAGGCGCCTGGACCGTGCAACAAGGACATGATCTCTGTGAAACCATCGAGCGCGAAATTCGGCGCGCCGTCACTGATTCCACCGTCTTCACCCACCTCGAACCACGTGAAGATCCCACTTCATGGCAGGACGTACATCTCGACCGCGTGGATGATCAAGCAAACTTGCCATTTGTATAATGTTTGCTTGATCATCCACGCGTTGCTAGCCGTTGGCGTGTCTGCTGTTCCTCAATGCGGCGGAAATCCGCCGGGAGGTGGAGTCCCGCAAAGCGGTGGTCCTCCCGCTGATGGTCCTCCCGGCGGTGGTCCTCCCGGCGGTGGTCCTCCCGGTGGTGGTGCCCCAGGCGGTGGCGGCCAACAAGGCGGTGGCGTTCCACCATCGTGATGATTATTCCCGTCGGTTGGCGAAACCGTGCCCGGTGGTTCGTCACCACCTGGATCGGGAGTAGCTTCAGATGGATTATTGCCCGGTATGGGAGTACCATGCATTCCATTGTCCGATTGGCCTGGTGGTTCGGAATTATCAACGTGAAGTTGAGTGATAGTAGTGTCGACTGCGGTCGCATCAGGATTCAACACCCCGACAGTAAATGGTAGTTCGGGTAATGCCGCCAGCATAGTATGGAACAGCGCGTTGTGGAAGTCGACGTGCTGATCGACGACTATCCCATTGATGACCAGTTGCGCACCTTCCTGAATATCTATGCCGGTAATTTCTATCTCAAACTGCTGTCCATAGATAGGATTGATGGCGACATAATTGAGCATGGGAGTTGTCACTCCAAGAGCTGCCAGGCGTCGTGTAAATCTGAGCTTTGTCATCCAATCACTGGCAGGCGCATATTGATGCAAGATTTGAATTTCATACGCGATATCAGTGCCGTACTGCTGTTGCAGGCGATCGTGTTGCGATCCTAACGGCACCTTCGCAATTGATCCACTGGCTTCTTCGCCACGGGTGTCTATGATCGCAAGCGCATCGGCTATGTCGCTATCACTATGATGTGCCGTCACTTCTGTCGCCAGGCTCTGGATAGCATCGTGAAAATTATCCAGGCTTGTCCGTGCTTTCGTGACGGGGTCCGAGGCTTGCGCAACGCTGACATTTTGAGACCAGGCTTTGATTGGATAGAGCATCTCCCCGGGCACGCTATCCGCCGTGCCGCGCACGATCAGAAATGTCCCGATCGCCACCACGGATGCAACGGCCGCAAGAAGCGATGTCACCACTCGCCTTCGCGGCCACATCCTCGTCAGGGGGCGGTCTTTCCACAACGGTCTGGTGTCCGTAGATAGTGCTGGCGTCGCGGCGCGGGCAAGCACCTGCTGGCGTAGGGCATCGTGAAAGTCGCGAGGAATGTCGATTTTTCTGAGCTCACGAATCTCTTCATAGCCTTTGAAAGCATCGCTCTCCGCACCTTTAAGGGGAATCGAAAATGGCCGTCCGCGCTGTGCCTGATCGATTCGGCGATCCAGGCGCTCGTGGCGGATGCGATCCTCAGGATTCATCAGTCATCCCCCTTTGGCGTACGGCGGGAGCGACCACGTCCATCTGAGTGGGATCGGATTTTTCCCAGGGTCACTGCCAATCGTTCAAGGCCACGAAATTGCAAGGCGCGAATGGCGCCAGGATTACGCCCCATTTCGCTCGAGATGACCTCAATACTCTGATCATCGATGAAGCGCGCAAAGATCACATGCTGTTGGTCGCTCGGAAGGGTTGCCAAAGCGACACCCAGTTCGCCGATCTGCTCTCGCCATTCCTGAAGCGCGACCGGATCGCTTACCAGATCGGTCGCGGCGAGTTCGAAGTAGGCCATACTTTCTTCATCATAGCCTTGAGGAAGTGGCACCAGACGGGTATTCATCTGCGAAAGTAATTGGAGTCGTCTGACGATTTTAGCGTGGGCAATTTTAAAAATCCAGGCAAAAAATCCTGCTTCATGTGTAGTGCGCAAGTGAGAGATGTTCTCTACCATGGTCAGAAACACATCCGCGACCACGTCCTCCACAATTTCCACCTGATGCAGGCGGGCCATGACATAGCGATAGACAGTGGGCAAAGCGCGCTCATAGAGCGTAGCCACCGCCTCAGGTTGTCGCTGGCGCGCGCGTTCGATGAGGAGTGCGAACTCCTGATTGGAAAAAAGATCTTGATCCGCCGTACGCAGTTCCTCCGCGTGCCACACCGCCTTCACCATTCCGCACAGCCTTCGCTTCCACGTCGGTTGCGATGGATAGAGCGTCGGTGTCGACATTGCAGCGATAGTTCCTTGCCCAAATAGATATGATAAGCCAGACATATTCCAGGAACGATAATACCGTCATCTGACCGAGCGTGCAAGGAGCGGCCATACATTTGATCCAAATATCCTATCTGATCCACAATTCCCATCTCCCATCGCTGTACGTGGTTTCGCCCGGAGGTCAGCCTGTTTGGGTGACATGAGACGCATTCAGAACGCATGCATGTTTCGTCAGCGTCAGGTACATAGTGCTGTGTCGGATGCTGATATGACAGTGAGGTGAAAAATGTGCTATGCTGAGCACACATATCGTTGCACTGCGTAGTTCGCAAGAATAAAGGTCATCTATGAAGCCGCTCGTCGCAATCGTTGGCCGCCCCAACGTGGGCAAATCGACTTTCTTCAACCGCATGATTGGAATGCCGGTCGCGATCGTTGAGGATCTGCCTGGTACCACCCGGGATCGCATCTATGGCGACTGCGAGTGGAATGGGCGGCTCTTTACCTTGATCGATACCGGCGGATTGGAATTGGGCTCGACGGACAACATCGCCGTGCGTATCCGCGCGCAAGCCGAATTGGCGATGGTCGAAGCCGATGTGATCATTTTTTTGGTAGACGCGAACGATGGCGTCACACCCATGGATGAAGAGATTGCCCAGCAGTTGCGCCGGGTCAAGAAGCCGATTGTGCTGGGGGTCAATAAAGCCGATAACGCCAAAGTTCGTGCTGCTGCCGTGGAATTTTATACCCTGGGCATGGGTGAACCAATCACTATCTCGTCGCGACAAGGTACTGGTACAGGAGATCTGCTGGATGCTATCACGCAGGCGCTCCCACCGGTGGATGGCGAAGCGGAACTTTCACCAGAGTTACCTAAAATCGCCATTCTTGGTCGTCCGAATGTCGGCAAGTCATCCCTGCTGAATGGCATTCTGGGGCAGGATCGCGCGATCGTCAGCGATATACCTGGGACGACCCGTGACGCGACCGATACTGTGCTGACCTATGAAGGTCGGGAAATGGTCTTGATTGATACTGCTGGAGTGAGACGGCGCGGTCGTATCGGCCAGGGTATTGAGAAGTATTCGGTCCTACGTTCGGAGCGCGCCATCGATCGCTGTGATGTCGGTCTCTTACTGATAGACGCGACAGAAGGAGTCACAGCGCAAGATACACATATCGCGGGCATGATTAATGAACGCTACAAAGGGGTAGTGGTCGTCGTGAACAAGTGGGACGCGATCCGCGAGCAACGGGCGCAAATTGCTGCGGCCAATGAAGATCCGTTGCTTCCCATGCCCAAGACCACGCCGTTGGAGGCGGAATCATTTCGGGATGAGGTACGGGAGGCGCTCAAGTTTATCCCGTATGCTCCAATTATCTTCGCTTCGGCAAAGACTCGGTATCATGTCAACGCGATTATGGACGCGGCGCTGGAGATTTGGGAGACGCGACAACAGCATGTCTCGACACCAAAACTCAATGAGGTGATCCGCGAGGCGGTTCTGCGGCACCCACCGGCGGCGATCAAGGGACGATCCCTTAAGATCTATTACATTACACAACCAGAGGTCAACCCGCCAACATTTGTCCTCTTTGTCAATGAGCAGGAGTTGGTGCACTTCGCTTACGAGCGCTATCTTGAGAACCAGATTCGACGCGTCTTCCCATACCCCGGTACAGCAATCAAGCTGGTCTTCCGCATGCGCCAAACGACTGACCGCCATGAAGAGACCTGATCCAGGTCTAGCCAATGTGACGCAGTACCATGCAGATGCACTCCGCTTGTATCTGTATCATGCTATAATAGCGACGGCGGTCATATGGATGTCGCTGGAAGCGAGCCACGCCACGAACTCTTTTGCGGCAGGTGCGATTCATGGAGGTTTGTCCTAACTGCGGCCGGGAAATTCGGTCCGGTGATAGATATTGTCTACACTGTGGCCAACGGCTACGTGCTTCGGTCCCAACCTGGGGACAGATGGCAGTCGCGGAGTCTGGCCCACGCGCGGAGGAGTATACTCAAGAAGATCGCGTGGCACACGCCACAGCACAAAATGAACACATGAGGCTGAATATGTCGAAACCACCGCGTTTCACGTGGAAAACTTCCGATGGCGTTGAACACGATTTTGATGTGACCGCCAATGAGATAGCAATTGGACGAGCGCCTACCTGCGATATCGTCCTTGCCGATGATCAGATGGTCTCGCGGCGACATGCGGTGATCCGCCGCCAGGGATCCACCTGCACCCTGGTCGATCTCGGGAGCAGCAATGGGACGCTGATCAATGGGGTCGAGATCCATGATGCGACCATTCTGAAGCAGCTGGATCGGGTCACGATTGGCGACCATGACCTCACATTTTATGAAGCCGCCGATGTGCCACAGCCGGTGGGGCCGAGTATCAGCCAACAGGCCACGATTGTGTCGAGCAATGGCACCGCTGGCCCTGTACCGCCTTCCATTTGGTCGCCACCACCACCGGTCGAACAGCCGGCTGCGTATACGCCACGCTCGTCGTTCGATATCTATACCGAGCAGGATACCGGATCACTTGGCGTCGTGGAACAGGATTCAGGCACCTACACACAGTCCCACAACGGCAAAGAAGTCGCCCAGGATAGCTTTAGTTCGACGCATCAGGACCAATTGACCTACAGTGCGACCTACCAGGGTTGGCAGACTCCATCGGCTCCTACGCCGATGGCGCAGTCGCCAGTTAGCCCCGATGTGCAAACACAACGTCAGGATGCCGCGGCGCTTCTCGCGACCATCAAGCAATTGCACGAACAACTCGAAGCTCAAGTGAGCCAGACTGACCAGAGTTCTTCGACCCTGCGCTCCGCCATTCAGGGAGTTCTGAGCCAGCTCGACGCCGCTCTCAACGCCGCGCACTCGGTCAGTCAACAGCAGACGATCGGGGACCTGCGGCAATTAGCGGAAAATGTCGATCGCTCACCTCTGGTCGACCAGGTCGCTTCACTGGCCCGACGGGCCGGTGAAATCCGTGATGTCTTGAATGCCCACCAGGATCTGCTGAATACCCTGACACGGGTACGCCAGTCACTGGAGCAGATCATCTATAGTTAATGCAAGCATTTAGGGGTTGGACTGGGGCAACCTGGAACGCACATCTCCCGCGCAGTTGATTTTTTAGCGCGCGGGAGATGTGCGTGTGATGTCAGTTCACCCAAGGGAAACTGCAGGCAATTGCGCCTTCAGCGGACCCCAGCGAGATCGTGCTGGTGGGCGCCATTCTTGGCGGTCGGCGCGGTTGGATACATATAAAAGCGATCATCTTGCTTACGATACTGCTCGAAAAATTGGGTAGCATAGCGCACGCTTGAATCGAACAAGGTGGCGACCTTGTGAGCTGATTCACTCATGGTACGACCAGCCTGCGCTAATTGTTCGCGACCTTCTTCGCGAGACGCTTGATACGCGATAAACGCGCCCGCGCTCAGCACGGTGACGCCAACAATGACGCGGCCAATAGGGAAACGCTTTTTCATGAGAGAAAAGGGTCCTTTCGTTTTGCTTCCTCAGTGCCACATAATTGGCCATCGCGGCGGCGAGGTTCTCCGTGACACACACTTAGCATATCGTCGCGGTGTTGCCCAGAGAAGGGTCGCATGGCCGAAGATCGCGTGCTATGTGGTCACTGTCGGCGGGACCCCCATCGCGGTCATGGTCAAGCGCTGGGGTGGAACATCTCTATTCGCTTGGTGGGGGCAGAGGTAAATCGCTGACTTCCGACCAGCAGTCGTTCATTTCGATGCCTTCGTGGGCGGCGGCCCAGGTCAAGGCATCGCGTAACTCATTGGCAGAACGTAGTCGATCGCGTGGTTCACGGCGCAATGCGCGTAAGACCACCTCGTCGATGCTGGGCGGTATGTAGGGCGCGAGATCGCTCGGCACTGGTGGATCGACGAACATGCGCCGCGAGGCCGCCGCCAGAGGCGTCTCTGCGTCAAATGGCAGTTGGCCAGTCAATAACTCAAAGAACACGATCCCCAGGGCATAGACATCAGATTGCTTGCCACCCGATTCCCCCAGGACCTGTTCGGGTGAGAGATAATCGGGAGTCCCTAATACCTGGCCGGTCTGAGTCAGTGAGGTGAGTGAGTTTCCCGCAATTTCGCGGGCGATGCCAAAGTCGGCCAATTTAGGCATTGTATGGCTTTCGAGGTCCAGGAGCAAGACGTTCTGTGGCTTGACATCGCGGTGGATGATGCCCAACGAATGCGCGGAAGCCAGCGCCGCAGCTAATTGGTCGATGATCGTGAGCACCCATGGCAGCGGACATGCACCAGTGCGTCGTACGAATTGCTTCAGTGTCGGCCCATGAATATATTCCATACAGAGGAATTCGACAGGCTGTTCAGCATCAAAGAACCAGCCTCCCCACTCATCACTCGAAGGTGGGTCTGTAGAGCCAAAATCCAGGATGCGCACAATGTTTGGATGTCCAAGCATCGATGCGAGTCGAGCTTCACGCTGAAAGCGCTGGCGCGACGCGGGAACCAGCGGATGGTTCGTGCGTAGCATTTTGAGAGCAACTATCTGACCAGTATGCAGATCGCGGCAGCGATACACAACAGCGGAGCCCCCTTGCCCGATACGCCGATCAATCTGATATCGCTCGGCGATCGGCGCCAAGGTCATTGGCATCGTCGTGGCGCTGGTCCCCTCGGCGCTCTGGCTCATGCGCGCATCTCCCCTTGATCTTGGCTTGTGCCTTCCGCATTGTACACAATTTAGCGTGAATGCGCTACCATACCAATCGAACGAGGAAGAAATGGGGGCGCGGTAATCGACAGCCTCTCCCCAGGTCACCTAGCATACCGTCAACGACCATCACGCACTATAGGCAATTTGGCGTGGTGGTATGTGGAACGGGGCAATTACGCGTACAATGCAACGAGAGGCATCCGTTCTGTAACAGCTCGCAAAGAACAGTGAGTGAGTATTGACAGCCCACCCTTAAAGTGGTACACTTGTTCAATATTTCACTCTGTTCTCGAGACCCACCGCGTTGTCAGATTGGTGTCGCGCGAGATCTAGAGTGCGACCCACGACCAGCGGCCTGCAAGGCATGCTGAGAGGAGCAATAGGAAGCAATGGCGACGACAGACAAGACATCCGCGGCCAGCGGCGAGCGGTTGAGCGAAAAAGATAAAGCACTCGACACCACCATGTCGCAGATCGAGCGCAAATTTGGCAAAGGGGCAATCATGCGGCTTGGCGAGTCAAGAGTCCGTTCAACGATTGGCTCGATCTCAACTGGATCGGTCGCATTGGATATCGCCCTGGGCATTGGCGGCATCCCACGAGGCCGGGTGACAGAGATCTTTGGCCCGGAATCTTCGGGCAAGACGACGCTTTGCCAGCATGTCATTGCGGCGGCACAAGCCGCGGGTGGGCGGGCGGCCTACATCGATGCTGAGCACGCTATGGACCCCAACTATGCTGAACGATGTGGTGTGGATGTCGCCAATCTCCTGATCTCGCAGCCAGATACGGGCGAACAAGCACTGGAAATTGCGGAGATGTTGGTCCGCAGTGGCGCGATCGACGTGATCGTGATCGACTCGGTAGCCGCATTGGTGCCGCGCGCCGAGATCGAGGGCGAGATGGGCGACGCTCATGTGGGCCTGCAAGCACGTTTGATGAGCCAGGCATTACGCAAACTGACCGCGGCAATCAATAATACGAATACCTCGGTCATGTTCACCAATCAACTCCGCGAGAAAGTCGGGGTCATGTTTGGCTGTTTCCATTACGATGCCCGCGTGACACTGGCCGATGGCACAACCCAAAAGATTGGGCAGATTGTCAACCAACGTCTACCGGTCGAGGTGTTGTCCTATAACGAGGAGACCGGACAGATAGAAGTGCGCAAGGTGGTGAACTGGTTTGACAATGGGCGTACCGAGCATTTTTTGCAATTCGTAGTGGCTCATAATGAGGGCGATGGCAGGTCGACATTTGCCTGTACCCCGAACCATAAGCTACTGACTGATACAGGGTGGAAAGAAGCCGGTGAGATTCGTGCTGATGAAGCCCTGATCAGCAGCGTCAAGCATTATTTGACACCGCAACATTGGGACATAATCCGTGGTTCTCTCCTGGGCGATGGCTCTTTCCGGCGTATCAAGACCTTCAATACGCAGTTCCGAGTGGGACATGGATCCGCCCAGATCGAGTATGCAAAGTGGAAAGAAGGACTTTTTGAGGGCGTCATTGGTTGGCATGGGGTGAACTCGAAGCAGGGTTATAGTTTCGATACCATTCCTATGTACGAACTGACTGCATTTCGCGATACAAATTACAGCGGAACTGGTAAGGATCCCAGTATAGAGACCATCAATAGCTTGAATCCTCTCGCGCTCGCGATTTGGTATCTCGACGATGGAACGTTCGACGCGAGTCGCCAAAACCGCTGCTCTATTGCTTGTCAGGGTTTGCCGCTTGCCAAGCAAGAGATGCTCGTTGAGCGGTTAGGGGATATGGGTATTCCCGTAAACCTTACCGCGCGCGGTGGCATCAATTTCAATATCGCAGCAACACGCATCTTTCACGAAATGATCGCACCTTATGTCCATCCTTCGATGGCGTATAAGCTATTACCAGAATTTAGGGGAAAGTTCCAGAGCCTCGACCTCAGCATTCTGCCGTATCGCAAACCGGTTGCGATGCCAATCATGCAAATATACGAGAAGCCGATGGAGGAGGATCGTTCGACCCATCGCTTCGATATCGAGATTGAGGGCAACCATACGTATCTCGTTGATCATGTGGTTGTGCACAATTCTCCCGAAACGACCACTGGTGGTCGCGCGTTGAAGTTCTATGCTTCGATCCGCCTCGACATTCGCCGGATCGACTCCATCAAGCAGGGCACAGAAGTTGTCGGATCGCGAGTCCGGGTGAAGGTGGTCAAGAACAAAGTAGCGCCGCCGTTCCGTCAGGCGGAGTTCGACATCATGTTCAACGAGGGCATCTCCTTTGAAGGTGGCCTGATCGACCTTGGTCTGGAGATGGGTTTCGTCAAAAAGAGTGGCGCCTGGTTCCAATATGGTGACGTGCGGCTGGGCCAGGGTCGCGAGAACGCCAAAGACTTCTTGCGACAGAATCGCGATGTCGCGCAGAACCTGGACCACCAAATCCGGTCAGCCGCCACACCACCCAAGGCTATGGAGATTCCACAGGAAGAAGCCGAAGCGCTTGAGGAATGACACCATTCTCAGCTTTTCCCAGGCAGATCAATCCCATGCAGCAGTAATTGGCTGATTTCGACAGCGATTGTTTCTGTTGACTGGTGTTGATCTCCCTGGCTCCAGGTGGACGTGACGCCCAGAATAGCCCAGCTCCAGACCTGCGCGCAGAGGGCTCGTCGCTCTTCGCGCCAGGCTGTCAGCCGCAAGCGCAACCAGACGATCAAGACTTGCTCAATCTCTACCTGCATGGTGGTTTCGAAGATCGGCTGCAGTTCTTGATCCGCGGGATGGCAGGGTTGATGGAACCGCCGCATGAATGCGCAGATAGCTACGATCAAATGGCGCAGATGCACTTCTTGCGCTGGTAGCGCGAAAAATTTCGCGGAGACGTGTTCGCGAAACTCGTCGTGCAAAATCTGAGCAATCAGATCATATTTGTCCGCGAAGTGCGCGTAAAAAGTGACACGATTCACCGTCGCGCGATCCGCGATCTCCTGGATGGTGATGTCGCGAAACGGCTGGGATTGCATCAACTCCATGAACGCGTTGACGATGAGGCCGCGCGTCCGTACCACACGTGGATCCTCGGCATTTTTATGTAAAGTCATGGTGTGGCTAAACCTCCCAGTGCCGACACGGGTGAGTGAGGGCAATCTGCGCGACAAAATGGATGCTATGTCGCATACTCAACAGAGGTGCTCACTTGTCAGTTGTCAGAATTTCCGATCTCAGTTAAAGTATAGACGACAAATGTCGTTTAGACAACGACTGTTGTCTCAAATATACGTGATCGGAGCGTAGCGATGAACATCTTGTTGTGGGTTCTCCAGTCCTTGCTCGCAGTCGCGTTTCTGGCTTCGGGTTTAGCGAAACTGCTGATACCGCGCGCGCAATTGGCGAAACAGATGGGGTGGGTTGATGCCACACCACATCCGATCGTACAGTTGATCGGCCTGTTAGAGGTACTGGGCAGTATTGGTCTCATCCTTCCTGGTATCACGCACATCCAGACCTGGCTGGTCATCGCGGCGGCGGCGGGGTTGGCAGTGACGATGATCGGCGCGATCGTCATCCATGTGGCTCGCAAAGAGGTCACTCGGATGGTGCCCGGTGTGGTCCTGTTCCTTCTAGCTCTCGTCGTGTTTATCGGTCGGCTCTCGGTAAAAATCTGAGATCACGCTGGTTATACGATTACGATCAGGAAAACCCACAAAGCGCCTCGCCAGCTCATCCTGGTGAGGCGCTTTGTACATAACCGTTGTACTTATCCCAATCGTTGGATGAGCGCGGCCTGTTCGGCGCGCAGTTCCGGTGGGAGGTGGCTACCGAAGGTGTTCAGAAAGGTGCCGATATCGTTAGCTTCAGTTTGCCATTCCGCCGCATCGATCTCAAGCAATGCGTTGACCTTTGCGGGATTGAGATCCAACCCTGTCAGGTCCAGGCTCTCGGGTGAAGGGATCGCGCCGATTGCTGTCGAGATGGCCGTGGCGCGACCATGCACGCGATCCAGAATCCAACGCAAAACGCGGATATTCTCGCCATAGCCAGGCCAGAGGAACGAGCCGTCTGGTCCTTTGCGGAACCAATTCACATGAAAGATCTGTGGTGGATTGGGGATACGCTGCCCCATCTCTAACCAATGGCCGAAATAATCTGCCATGTTATAGCCACAGAAGGGGCGCATGGCCATGGGATCACGTCGGACGATGCCGACATCGCCCGTGGCGGCAGCCGTCGTCTCGCTGGCCATCGTGGCGCCAACAAAGACGCCGTGCTGCCAGGAAAACGCCTGATAGACGAGCGGCGCGACATGCGCTCGGCGTCCCCCAAAGAGGATTGCCGAAATGGGCACACCCTGCGGATCTTCCCAGTGTGGCGAGATGCTCGGGCACTGCGCCGCACTGGCAGTGAAACGCGCGTTAGGATGTGCCGCCGGTCCGGCGGATGGATCCCATGGATGACCTTGCCAATCGATCAGACCGGCCGGCGGCGTAGCAGTCAATTTTTCCCACCAGGGTTCACCCTCGGGCGTCATGGCGACATTGGTGAAGATGGCATCATGGGTCGTCATCGCCAGCGCATTGTGGTTCGTTGCGTCATTCGTCCCTGGCGCCACGCCAAACATGCCTGCTTCGGGATTCATCGCCCAGAGTCGGCCATCTGGCCCGATACGCATCCAGGCGATGTCATCACCGACCGTCCAGACGCGGTAGCCCGCCTGAGAGAGCGGCGCGATGAGCATTGCCAGGTTGGTCTTACCACACGCGCTGGGGAAAGCCGCCGCCACATAAGTCACCTCGCCGCGTGGATCTTCAAGGCCGAGGATCAACATATGTTCCGCCATCCAGCCTTCTTCATGCGCCATCCAACTCGCCAGACGGAGCGCCAGGCACTTCTTGCCCAGCAAAGCATTGCCACCATAGCCCGAACCCACGCTCCAGACCAGGCGTTCGTGTGGGAAGTGCAGGATGAAGCGGCGTTTAGGGTCCAGATCGCCCAGTGAATGTAGCCCCGGCGCGAACTCACCAGTCTTCTGGAGGTGATCCAGCGCGACCTGGCCCATGCGCGTCATCAGCCGCATGTTCGCGACGACATAGGGGCTATCCGTCAGTTCTACGCCAACTTTGGCGAAGGGTGAGGCAGGCGTCCCCATCAGGTAGGGGACGACATACATCGTCCGGCCACGCATAGCATCCTTGAAAAGCCCGCGCGCCATGGTTTTGGCCTCGCCGGGTTCCATCCAATTATTCGTCACACCGGCCTGTTCTCGCTCGGGTGTGCAGATAAAAGTGAGATCCTCGGTGCGGGCGACATCACTCGGGTGGCTGCGATGCAGATATGCGCCGGGGTGGGTCCGCTGATTCAATTCAATGAAGGTGCCATCGCGCAACATCTCAGCCACGAGTTGATCATACTCTGCCTGAGAGCCATCGCACCAGCGGACGCGATCGGGTCGTGTCATCTCGGCACATTCATTGACCCATCGCTCTAAATCTTGCGTTCCGGCCATCCCAGTGAACCTCCCAAATCATAGCGTTGTCACGCACGCGACGCCGCTGTTGTCCTACGGCTTTGTAGGGTCAGGTCGTACTCATGCTACGAAGAAAACCTGTAGCCAGTTGTCACGAATTGAATGTAACATCGTATGCGGAGCGCCGCAAGTGGGGAGACGAGCTTCGGATTGCTTTCAGGATATTCCCGACGTTTCAACCGGAGGGTCGCTGACGCTCTCGCCAATATGGCACGGTGGAGGGGAAAGGCATAATCCAGGCATGACTTTGGTTGGGGGAGCCTGACGTGGTAATGGTGCGCGTGCTATGCTGCATCATAGGGCTGGGACTCAGGATGTCTTTGGCGAGCGTTATGGCTGTGGGCGGAAGAGGCTAGTGTGGAGACTGCGATTTTAGGGGCAGGGCCAGTCGGCTTGACCCTGGCCATGCGCCTGGCGTTGGCAGGCCAGCACGTCACGCTGATCGAACGCGAGCAACATCCCGGCGGGCTGGCAGCGGGCTTCCCGGTTGGCCAGGTCTGGTTGGATAAATTTTACCATCACCTCTTCACGACAGACAACGCGATTCTCGATCTGATCCGCGCGGTTGGACTGGATGGCGACCTGGCATGGGAGATGCCCGATACCAGCTTATTTATCCACGGCCGATCGTACCGATTGGACAGTCCGCGGTCGGTGATGGAATTCAGCGCGCTCCCCGTTTGGGATCGCCTGAGGATGGGCATCGCACTGGGGATGCTGCGCTATGCACCCAGCGTCCGTCCCTTCGAACGCACCTATGCAGATGCCTGGTTGCGGCGCTGGATGGGTCGTCAGGCTTATGAGACAGCCTGGAAACCACAATTGGTGGGCAAATTTGGCGAGCACGCCAGCGAAATCTCGCTGGCATGGATGTGGGCGCGCACCCACGATCGCAGTCTCCGCCTTGGCTATCTCAAGGGTGGCTTCCAGCGCCTCTATGATCGATTGGCGGCGATCATCGCGGATCTGGGTGGGGATCTGCGTTTTGGCGCAGCGGTTCAGGGAATCACGCGCGTCCGGGATGGCCGACTACGCGTCACCACTGCGGATGGGCAAGAGGTGGTCGCGCAACGTGTCATCTCCACCCTCCCAACTCGCGTCACCCTCGACCTCATGCCTTTCACGCCTACCTATTATCGGACGTATAACACGACGCGTGCCCTGGGTGCCCATAGCCTCGTCCTGTCGCTGGATCGGCCGCTGAGTCCGGTTTACTGGCTGGCCATTTGTGATCCGGGTTATCCTTTTCTGGTGGCCGTTGAGCATACGAATATGATCGCGGCGTCAGAGTATAGCGGCCGTCATTTGCTCTATCTTGGAGCATATCTCCCCATGCGCCATCCACGCTTTCACCAGAGCAAAGAGCAAGTCCTCGAAGAGTATCTGCCTGCTTTACAACGCATCTATCCGGGTTTCCGGCGCGCTGCGATCCAGGAATCCTGGATGTTTGCTGCGCCCTATGCCCAACCCATCGTCACTCCTGGCTATCGCGAGCGCATTCCGCCGCACACGACCCCTATCCCTGGTCTTTATCTGGTCAATATGTTTCAAGTCTATCCCCATGACCGGGGCCAGAACTACGCGGTCGCGATGGCCGACGCATTCGCTCGCGACCTATTGCGGCGCGAGGAACCTTGATCGGCATTGTCCAGCCGCGTTTATGCTGCTGTGAAGGTGATGGGCAGCGATTCGACGCCAAAGACAATGTTGCCACCCAACGCCCGCAATGGTGTTGTTGTGACACGCTGCCATGTTGCCAGCCGTTCCACGATTGCGCTCAGCGCGATCCGTGCCTCCAGCCGCGCCAGCGGCGCGCCCAGGCAGAAATGGATGCCATGACCAAACGCGAGATGACGATTTGGGGCACGATCCAGCAGAAACGTGTCAGGATCAGGGAATTGCGCAGGATCGCGGTTGGCTGATCCGATCCACGCGACCACCATACGATCCGCCGGGATAGTTTGGCCACTCAGCTCCACGGGGTGTTTGGTGACTCGGGACATCGATTGGACGGGGGATCGATACCGTAATACTTCTTCAACAGTACTGGGGATCAATTCCGGTGTCGCCCGTAGTGTCGCGATAATGGATGGATGTTCCGCGAAGCAGAGCATGGCATTGCCGATCAAATTTGTGGTCGTCTCATTGCCCGCAATCAGGAGCAGAACGCAAAATCCAAGTAATTCAGACGAAGTGAGCCGCTCACCCTCGTCCTCGCTTTCCAGCAATTCGGAGATCAGATCCGCGCGTGGTTCGGCCCGCCGTAGATCGATCATCTGCTGAAAATAGCTGATCATCTCGAAGTACCAGTTGGGGCCAAGTCCTGGAACCGTGCCACCATGAGCGCCTTGCACGATGGCGTCTGACCATAGTTTGAAAAAATGGCGGTCAGTCGTGGGGACGCCGAGCAGCTCGGCGATGATGATGACGGGCAGCGGGATGGCAAAATCATGGATGACGTCCATCTGGCCCTGGGGCATGACTCCGTCCAGTAGTTCTTGCGTGATGGCCGCGATGCGCGGCTCTAATCCCGCGACAGATCGCGGCGTGAAAGCCTGCGTGACCAGCGCGCGCAATTGGCGATGACGCGGCGGATCCAGGCTGATGATGCTATTGGCGAGCGGCCCTTCGTTGCGGCCACGCTGCGAAGAGAAGTTATCGAAATCTGTCAGCACACGCTCCACATCATCGTACCCAAAGACATGCCATGCTTGTCCGCCCGCCGTGGACAGTACTGGGCTGGTTGCTCGCAGATGGGCATAGGTGGCAAAAGGATGGAGTGGATCGGGCTGAGCTGTAACTGGAAGCATGGGTGTAGCCTCTTTCGTGATGTCGAGAGTGGAGAGATACTTGTATATTACCGCATCTGCTGGGAATTTTGGAAGCATCCGCTGATTTCGTCATCCGGCAAGGCGCGTAGCTTCATGGTATCCCCCACCCTGTGACTGACTGCCGCTTCTGATGAAACAGAGAGAATATAATCAACGAGATCTCTGTGCCACTGGCGGCACAGACACACAACACAGGAGGACGCACCGTGACGATCCCTATGGTCCCATTTGAAGGACATATGAGCTACTGTCTGACTCGTTCGCTGGCAATGGTACTGGCCTATCGCGGACATACGTATGCGGTACCCTGGCTCGAATGCGTCAGTGGCGAACCATTTGGCTTCGCCTATATCCGCGACAAGCGGCGATTTTTTGCGATCAATGGCTATGTTTACCACGAAGCCGGACAACACCTCTTGCGCACCTTGAACTTTGATTTCACTTTCAGCGGTTCGCCAGATCAGGGAGCAGCGCTGGATGCGTTGCGGGCGGCGCTGGCGGATGGCCCGGTGGCGGTGGGCATGCTTGATATGGGCTATCTCACCTACTTTCCGGATCACGCGATGTTGCGCGGCGCCGATCATGCCATCGTCGTACTGGCTCTGCAACCAGATTGCGTCATCGTCCACGATCCCGCTGGCTTTGCCGCCGTCCCTTTGCCGTTGGACGATTTCTGCGCGGCATGGCAACGAGATATCTATACCGGGAAACCATTTGGATTATGGCGCATTGGCGCGCAGACCAGGCCGCCGACTGACGCAGAGGTCTGGGCACGGACCCTGGCCCGCGCGCGCGCAAACTTCGCCCTCACCACAGAGACGCTCCCGGATGGCACGGTGATTTTGTATGGCCCGGAAGGCATGCGCACATTGGCGGAAGATTTCCGTGCGGTGGCCACCCCGGAATTGGGCAGCCTCCCGTTCTTCAACTGGCGCGTATCCGCGCAGCGCTGCCTCGACAGCGCTTTTTACATCCGTGATCGGCTCCCCGTCGCCGCCGCCATTCGCTGGGAAGAATGCCAGCTCTATGGCATGCTGCAACAGGCTTCCTCCGCGCGCAACTATGCCGTATTGCCCGAGTTGCTGGAACGCCTCGCTGAGCAAGAAACCAATTTCATTGCCGCTCTGAACGAGTAGGATACTGCGCAGGCAGCCGCAATATTGTCCACCCGCAGGAGGTAAGCTGGACGCACTGGTCACGCAACTGATCAAGCGAGAAAGTCATGCAGCGATCTTCGCCACCGAGAAATTTGGGGCATGCACTCATCGTGTAAAAATGGACTGGCATAGGGCGCATTATGCGCATAGGCTGGCGCCAGGAGATAGAGGAGGGGGAAATGCAACCGCAAATATCGACAGCGAAGTCATTAGCGGGGCAGGTGGCCCTGGTCGTCGAGGGGGGTCGTGGATCTGCCGCGACGGTCGCCCTGGCACTCAGCGCGGCCGGGGCGTCGTTAGCATTGCTGGCGCCGGAAAGTTGCGAAGTGTTGACGGTGGCGACCATGGCGCGGACCCAGGGTGTTAGGGCTTTGGGATTGACGGCGCATCTGGACGATACGGAATCGGTCGCGGAGGCGTTGGCGACTCTCCAGGATTCCCTTGGCCCAATCACCATCTTCGTCCATCGTCGCACGGACGATGCCATAGCTCAGGTCATAGTTCCGGAACTCCAGGCGGCAGGCGCGAGGGGTCGGTTGATCATCCTCGCGCCGTCAGATCCCGCCACGGCCGTGGCAGCGCTCGCCGGGCGGCCGCCACCTGTCGGCGTTGCGCTGAGCGGCGATCTGACGCCCAGCGCGCTGGCGCATTGGACGCTGGCGATCTGTGGGGAGGATGGGGCGCGCTGGCATGGCGCGATCATCACCCCTGCGATGATCGCGGAATGACGGAAGGTCGCGGGAAGGTCTGTACCACCGAAACGTCGGGCTCTGCCAATCTGAGCAAACAAGCGGCAGCAGTTGACGAACTCATGCTGTCCGTGATACACTCTCTGAAATACTCCAGGTAGATCGTCCAGCAGTCGGTCTCTCTGGTGGATGGTTGTCAATCAACATGCGATGGTGCTCGTGCCGACTGGGAAGCCGCAACCAGACATTCCGCGCGTATCGCGGAATGTGGTGGAGGTGCGCTGTGTTGGCCGGGCGTTTTTTATAAGCTACCATGAACCAAGCAGGGGAACATTTCCCCGAAAGGAGCGCCTGATTCGTATGGCTATGCTCGCCGACTGGGACACCAAGTTTGGTTTGGAGGGTCTGACATTTGACGATGTCCTCCTCCTACCGGCAGCCTCCCAGGTCCTCCCCCGCGATGTCTTCACGCAATCTCACCTCACTCGGACCATCACCCTCAACATTCCGATCCTTTCCGCCGCTATGGATACCGTCACCGAAGCGCGCCTGGCAATTGCGCTGGCCCGCGAGGGTGGGATAGGTGTCATTCATCGCAATCTCGCGATTGAGGATCAAGCCCGCGAAGTGGACAAAGTCAAACGCTCAGAGTCAGGCATGATTACAGACCCCATCACCCTCCAGCCGGATCGGCCACTGGGCGAGGCATTGCAGGTGATGGAAAGTTATCATATCTCCGGTATTCCGATTACTGATGAGCAGGGTAAATTGGTCGGAATCCTGACGAATCGAGATATTCGCTTCGATTCACAGCCAGATCGCCTGATCAGTGAACTAATGACGCGTACCCCCCTCTATACCGCGCCAATTGGTACGACCCTGGAGGAGGCCAGCGCTATACTGCATCGCCATAAGGTCGAAAAATTGCCGGTCGTCGATGATCAGGGGATGCTGCGCGGCCTCATCACGGTCAAAGATATTCAAAAGAAGATCCAGTATCCATATGCGACCAAGGATGGGAGCGGCCGCCTGCGTGTTGCCGCTGCAGTTGGGGTTGGCCATGACTATAAACAGCGTATCGAAGCGCTGGTCGCAGAGGAGGTCGATGCGTTAGTCATCGATACCTCGCATGGTCATTCGCAGATGGTCATCGACATGGTGCGTCAGGTGCGACGCGATTTTGGTGAGAAGACGCAGATTATTGCTGGCAACGTTGCCACCGCCGAGGCCGCCACCGCGCTGATCGAGGCAGGAGCGCATGCCATCAAGGTCGGGATTGGGCCGGGATCCATTTGCACGACCCGCGTCGTGGCAGGCGTCGGCGTCCCACAGATTACGGCGATATACGAATGCGCGCGCGTAGCAGCGCAGGCGGGGATTCCGGTCATCGCTGATGGCGGCATCCAGTATTCGGGTGATATCGCGAAGGCGATTGCGGCCGGGGCCGACACGGTGATGCTGGGAAGTCTGCTGGCCGGCACCGATGAGAGTCCCGGCGAACTGATCATCGATCAGGGAGTCCGCTTCAAAGAGTATCGCGGTATGGGGTCGATCGGCGCGATGAAGCAGCGCAGCTTCAGCAAGGATCGCTACTTCCAGGAGAATACGGATGAGAGTAAGCTGATCGCTGAGGGGATCGAGGCGCGTGTCCCTTACAAAGGGGGTCTGACGAATATCGTCACGCAACTGATTGGCGGCCTGCGCCAATCGATGGGCTATTGTGGCGCGGCGAATATACCTGAGATGCAGTCCAAGACGCGCTTCATCCGCATCACCAGCGCGGGTCTGCGTGAGAGCCATCCCCACGATGTCCTCATCACCAAGGCCGCGCCGAACTATGGCCCTAAGAGCTGATTGCGCGGTCTGACAGAAGCGGTTTGCAGCGCTCTGGAGGTAACACTCCGGGGCGCTTTCTCCATGCTGGCAACACTGGTATTCTCTGGACCGCCCGCCTGAAATTTCAAGCTTGGATGTTCCGTGCCCAGTCCGCGACGGTCGCGTGGTACTGCTCCCAGGCTTGCCACGTCGTTTCTGCCCAACGCCAGGCGAGGGCCTGATGCTCAGCCGCCGGAAGTTCTGATTGCGCTGGATGGTCCGGTGCCAACTCACAGATACTTGCCAGATCGGCGATAGTCAGCGGCCCCAGAGTCGGCGGTGGATCGAGCCAGCGATACTCGCGCTGGGCGGCGAGTTGCATGAGTGCCAACACCTGACGCTCGGGGCGGTGCTGGATGATTTCCCAGTAGATGCCCATCAGATGCACCGCGACCGATTGGACCGCTTGTCGTTCCGGCACACCTGGATGTTGGACCATGTACACATTGGTAGTGAGGGTGCGCAACGATCGTAGAGCCGGGTCAGCCATATGACGTGCCTGCACGGTACCAAACAACCACCAGCATCCGGGGACGGTGCCGATATAACGGTTGGCGGGCATGAGGGCAACATCTACTTGAGGAATCAATGCTTTACAACTGGGACAGTATGCCTGTGACTGCATCGCGTCCTGTGTTGGAATTGCCACGTCAATCACTCCGCGATCTTTGAGCACAATGAAGACCTGCGCGTGGCCATGTCAAATGAGATGTAGGATTGTCGGGATCGATCCGGTCTGTTCAGGCCTGACGGGGCCGTGAGCACGGCACAGCATCCGTCAAGCGATCGACACGATATCGCAGGCATTTTTGACATACCCAGCATTTGTCGGAAGGAGCTTGCTGGAAGCGCGTCTGGTGTCGACAGCGCGGGCATGTACAGACATAGGCGTTCGTGTCGTGGGTCGATTTTTTCTGCTCTGTTGTCATCATTGATTCATCTCCGTCCAAACTGAACAGCTTAGCACGCGTGGTGTTTTCAGCGCCGCTCGCGATTGGATGCTCTCTTACAATATTAGGTCACCCTAATATTTTTGTCAAGAGGGATTGCACCGGCTGAGATGCGTCTGTGAGGTCCGGGGATGGGCCTCGCCAGGGTAACCGAAATCAAACGGTGACGCGCATCGGAAGTTCATGCGCAGCAAGTCGCGGCAGCCCCATTGGCATGGCCAATAGGCTATAATAGCTGGTGGTAAGAATAATGAAACCTGGCGTGCGGATGGTTGAATGTGGCCGACGACGCCGGAAGGTGGGCGAGAGATGGCAACAGACACGACAGAGACAAGCGCTACAGTCCGACGAGACTATCTCGCGGAACGTGTCCGCAAGGTCAAGCCTTCGGGTATTCGCCGTTTCTTCGATATCGCGGCTTCTATCCCTGATATGATCTCATTGGGAGTCGGCGAACCTGATTTCACGACACCGGAACATATCCGCGAGGCGGGCATCGCGTCGATCCGCGCGGGGCAGACGCACTACACCTCGAACTATGGCACGATCGAATTGCGACGGGCAATCGCCCACGAACTGGCGATGCGTTATGGATTGACCTATGACCCAACGAATGAAATAGTCGTGACCGTGGGGGTCAGCGAGGCGGTGGATCTGGCGTTGCGAGCCCTGATCGACCCCGGCGACGAGGTATTGACGCCTGATCCTGGCTATGTCGCTTATGAAGCAGGGATTATCTTCGCGGGTGGCGTCCCGGTCCCCGTGCCGACGCTCGCCGCCGAAGGTTTCGAGCCTCAGGCAGCGGCCTTTGCCAGTCGCATCACCGCGCGTACCAAGGCAATTCTGATTGGTTCGCCGAATAACCCCACTGGCGCGGTGATCTCGCGCGAGCAGATGGAGGGGATTGCGGCGCTGGCACAGGAACACGATCTGATCGTCATCAGCGACGAAATTTACAGCCGCTTGATCTATGGCGTCGATCACATTGCCTTCGCATCCCTGCCAGGGATGCGTGATCGCACCATTACCCTCAATGGCTTCTCTAAAGCCTACGCGATGACCGGCTGGCGCGTGGGGTATGCTGCCGCGCCCAAGGCTATCCTGGAAGCAATGCTGAAGATCCATCAATATACTATCATGTGCGCTCCCACCGATGCCCAGGCCGCCGCGTTGCAAGCGCTGGAACATGGCGAGCCGGATGTGAACGAGATGGTGGCCGAGTATACCCGGCGCCGCACGCTGATCGTCAATGGCCTGAATCAGTTAGGTCTCCCATGCCACGAGCCAAAGGGGGCCTTCTACGCATTTCCCCGCATCGACCACCTGGGGATGGACGCCGACACGTTCGTTGAACGGCTTATCCAGGAGGAGCATGTCGCGGTCGTCCCTGGTGACGCCTTTGGCGAAAGTGGCGTCGGCCACATCCGCTGTGCGTATTGTGTGGCGTATGACCGGCTGGAAGAAGCACTGGACCGCATTGGACGCTTTGTGGCCAGACACCGCGGATAGAGAGTCACAGCTTTCCGCGACCCGCCACCCGCAACAACGATGGCTTCCCGAGCTCGGCTTGCGTCCTCGCAGGTGCCCGACATGTGGGAACGCCGAAATGGTTGCGGGTCAGTGCGGTCTGGAGCATGGTGACGGATGGCGTCAACGCAGCGCGTTGAAGTGCGCCAGCGCATCCTGCCAGGAAGCTCGTTGTGTCGGTTGAGGTTCGAAGCGCTCCACCTCGGCGTATTGGGCAATCAAGCGCACATCGGCGAGCGAACCAAGCTCACCGAGGCCGACGAACTGCATCAATGCATTGCCAAGCGCGGTCGATTCAGCGGGGCCAGCCATCACCGGACAGCCCAGGCAATCCGCCAGCCACTGATTCATGAGCCGGTTGCGCGATCCCCCACCCAAGACATGGATCATCTGATATGATGCGCCCGTCAGATCGGCGATTTCGCCGAATATCTGCGCCGAACGCAGCACGAGGCTTTCCATGATGCCGCGGGCGATGGCTGGTGGCGAAAGCTCAGTGCCAGACCATGTCACACCGCGTTCTCTAAGATTGCCCATGATAGTGGCGGGCATGTCGTCAGGCGCGAGGAAGCGGGGATCGTCGGGTTCGATGATGCCAACAAAGGCGGGTTCTCGTGCCGCCGCTGCCAGGATCTCCCCATATTCCCACGTGTCGCCCCGCTCTCGCCAGGTCCGGAGACACTCCTGCAGGAGCCATAATCCCATGACATTTTTCAAGAATCGGGTGGTGCCAAAAATCCCGCCTTCATTGGTGCAATTTGCTGCCAGCGCAGCAGGGGTCAGCACGGGCGTCGCGAGTTCGACACCGACCAGAGACCATGTTCCCGAACTGATATAGCCCCAGGTGGGGCTCGCCATGCCTGACATTGCCAGTGTAGGTACGGCGGCGATAGCGCTCCCCGTATCATGGGTCGCGGGCGCGATAATGTGCGCCATGCCGATCTCGGCCTGAATCGCCGGTGCGACTACCCCCAGATCTGTGCCTGGTTCGATAATTGGCGGCAGGAACCCTGTTGGCAATTCCAGGGCGGCCAAGAGTTCGGTCGCCCAGTCACGCGTGTTTGGATTCCAGCATTGGGTAGTGCTGGCATTGGTTCGCTCCGCAACGAGATCGCCACCGAGCCAGGCATGGAGGAGATCGGGAATCAGCAACATCCGATGAGCGGAGGCCAGATCGCCGGGTAAACAGCGTTCTTGAGCTTCCAGTTGATAGAGCGTATTGAATGGCAAAAATTGCGTCCCGGTCTGGGCATAGATGCTCGCGCGGGGAATGCGCGCCAAAACGCGCTCCATCGCGCCATCGGTGCGATGATCACGATAGGCGTATGGCAAACCGCGTAGCAGCCCAAATTGATCCACCAGGCCATAATCGATGGCCCACGAATCAATGCCAACACTGTCTAGTATGCCGTTGGCCGCTGTCTTCGCGCCGCGTAGTCCCGCGAGAATCTCTTGCCAGAGTTGTGGGAGGTTCCAGAAACGATGGCCCCGGATGAAGACGGGGCGATTGGGGAAGCGATGGATCTCTTCGAGCGTGCATCTCCCCCCGTCGAAGCGTGCCAGCATAACCCGTCCACTCTCCGCACCGAGATCAACCGCCGCCACCGTGCGCGATGCCATGCGATGCTTCCTCTCCGCCGCCTATCGGCTACCTGTTGATGCGCCCTCAGAGATCCGCCAGCCCGACCACGATTAGCGCGGATATGCTGCGGGTACGCCACCATCGACATTCAATATGTTGCCCGTGCTCTTGGGAGCACGAGTTGGTGATGCAAAGAATGCGACCGCTTCCGCGATGTCATCCGGGTAGATATTGACCCCAAGGGTAGTGCGTTTGCGATACACTTCGTCCAGTTGATCTGGGGCGACCCCATAGGTTGCTGCGCGCTCGGCGCGCCAGGAACTGTCCCAGATGCGCGAGCCAGCGAGAACCGCATCGGGGTTGACCGTATTGACGCGGATGCCGTCGGCGCCGCCTTCCTCGGCCAGGCAACGCGCGAGGTGCACCTCCGCGGCTTTGGCGGTGGAATAGGCCGCGGCATTCTTGCCCGCCACCAGGGCATTTTTACTCGCGACAAAGACGAGATTGCCACCGCGCCTTTGCTGACGTAAGACGCGAAAGCCCTCGCGCGCCACCAGAAAATAGCCAGTTGTGAGCACATTCCAATTGCGATTCCACATGGCGAGCGAGGTCTCGGTGATCGGCGCGCTGGAGGCGAGACCGGCGTTGTTGACAATCACATCGAGACCGCCGAATGCCAGGGTCGCCTGCGCGAAAGCCGTCGCGACACTCGCTTCATCGGTGACATCCATGCGGACTGCCACCGCTCGGCCAGCGCCAAATTTCGTGTTGATCGCCTCCGCCACGCGCTCGGCCCCCTCCAGATCGATATCCGCCAGGACGACCTGCGCCCCATCGCGTGCCACACGCCGCGCGATGGCGGAGCCGATGCCGCCCGCTGCGCCGGTCACGAGCACGATATGCCGCGCAAACTCGCGCTCTGGGGGGGCTAATTGCAATTTATACTGCTCCAATGGCCAGTACTCTACAGCATAGCTCTCGGCGGCGGTCAGCGAGATAAAGCCACCACAGGCCTCAGCTCCCGCCATTACCGCGATGGCCCGATGGTAGAGTTGGGCCGCCACATCCGCCATAGCGGCATCCTTGCCGGTGGTCAGCATGCCAACTCCAGGGATCAGGATGACTCGCGGATGAGGATCGCTGACCGCATCGGCTGCCCGATAGACTGGGGTTGCCGCGTCAGGATCGAGATCCTGTTCGGCGTTGGCTGCCAGGTAGGTCCGATATTGTTCGACGTAGCTGGCGACTTCGCTTTCGAGGGCTGCAACAAGGGCGTCCACGCCTTGTGAGGGTTCCCAGTCGACCAACAACGGCCACGGTTTGGTATGGACGAGATGATCGGGGCAAGCCGCGCCGATCTTGGTAAGTCTCGGCGCGTCCATGCTGCCAATAAATTCCAACAGATCCGCGCTATCCTCGAAATGCAGGATCTGGTGACGATCGGCACTGACCAACCCGCGTAATGTCGGGGCGATTGCAGCGGCGACCCGCGCTCGATCTTGGGCATCCAGTGCCGCTACCCGGGATCCTCCGAACAGTTGTCGCGCGGGCTGGCGGGCGATGTGAGCAGCGACGAAGGATTTTGCCTGGTCGATGGTCGCCAGGGTCGTCGCAAAGCATTCGGCATCGGTCGCGCCCCAGGTAATAAGTCCATGTTTTGCCAGAATAACCAGGCGAGCGTGTGGCGCTGCGCGGACGGCAAGTGCCACTTCGCGCGCCAGGCCGAAGCCAGGGCGGCGATAGGGAATCCAGATCAGGGCGTCGCCAAAGCAGGCGCGTGCTAACCGTTCGCCATCGGCCGCGCAGGCAAAAAAATTGGTCGCATCGGCGTGCGTGTGGTCGATATGGTTGAAGGGGAGGAAGGCATGGAGTAGTGTCTCAATCGATGGGCGCGGGCGGGCGGGTTCAAAAAAACAATGGGCGAGATACTCGACCATCTCGCTATCACTCATCCGCTCGCGTGCCAACAAGGGCGTGAGATCATCGAGATAGAGGCCGGTGAACGATGCCGCTGTCACGGTTGCCAGGTCAGAACCAGATCCTTTCACCCAGAGTACGCGTGACGGTCGTCCGCGAAAATCTACCGCGTCAGCTTTGGCGGAAGTATTCCCACCGCCCCAGTTGCAGACGGTACGGTCAGCGCCGAGACGGCGAGATCGCGTCACCAACTCTTCAAGGGGGGAAAGCCTGGCTGTCGCGTCGGCGCCGTTCGGCGCGTTACTCTCATTCTGCATCGTCGCGTTCTCCTCAATCGAGATGAAATTGTTCCGGAAGCAGCGCTGGGAACAAGGTGACAGGATCCACCGTGCGGATCAAAATGTCCTGCATATAGGTTTCCCAACGCGCCGCGATTTCACTGGTAGCCAACGCTGCGCGGTAACGTTCAAGGTCCTCGACTTCCAGGTAGGCGAAAAGCGTCGTCCCTGCGCGGAATATCGAGTAATTGTGCGCGCCGGCCGCTCGCAGTTCTGCCAGCATCGCTGGCCAGATGGCCTGGTGGCGTCGGCTATATTCTTCCTCTGTACCAGGTTTGATAGTCATCAAAAAGGCGATCCGCTGCATCTTGATCCCGAGCCCTTCTTCGTCCTGTGGCGCTGTGCCAATGAGGTATTGTTCCTAGCATGTCAATATGGCGGTTAACAGCACATGCAGAGTGAGTATGGCCTCAGGCGTCGGGGTAGCCCGCGCTGACCGTGACTGAGCTTCGCTCGTGCGCGATACGTTCGGCATAGCCACTGGCCCGGAAGGCCGCTATGGGATCCATCGGGCGACCTGAGCGCCGACGAACCTCCGCCAACAGTGGCCGCACGTCAGTCTCGTAGGCATCCTGCAAGATGCGATACCCTCCCAATACATCGTTGGCTAGCTGAGCCTGGCGCAATGCTGCGCGATCAACCAGAAGCGCTTTCGCATAGGCGACCTGAATGTTCAGCACGCTCTGGATCATCGCCTCAATCTTGGGTTCGATGTTATGTGACTGGTCGATCATATAGGCGATGTGGCTGGCATTGGCGACACCATCGGCGGCTGCGCCGACAATCTCATGAAAAATTCTAAAGAGTTCATAGGGGTTGTGTGATCCGACGATGAGGTCATCATCCGCATATTTGCGGTCATTGAAATGGAAGCCGCCAAGGCGCCCTTCGTCCAGTAATTGCGCGACGATCTGCTCGATGTTGGTACCCTGAGCATGGTGGCCGGTATCGACCAGGACCTGCGCGCGGGGCCCAAGTTTTTGGGCCATCAAGAGCGCGGTGCCCCAATCAGGGAGATCCGTGGCATAAAACGCGGGCTCGAAAAATTTATACTCAATGAGGAGTTGCATATGTTCGGGCAGGGCAGCGTAAATGATGTGCAACGCATCGATCAAACGGTGGCGGCGGCTACGCAGATCGTCCTGGCCAGCATAGTTGGTGCCATCGGCGAGCCAGAGGCTGATGAGGTCTGAACCGACGTCGCGGCCAATCGCAATGCAGTCCAGCACGTGCGCTACGGCCCGCTGGCGGATGGCGCTATTGGGGTGACAGAGACTGCCGAGACGGTAATCATCATCTTGAAAGAGATTAGGATTGATGGCACCAATACGAATCCCCAACGTTTCGGCGGTGCGGCGTGCCGCGGCCCAGTCGCTGGTCTGATCCCAGGGGATGTGCAGTGCCAGGGTAGGACAGGCGCCGGTGACCCGTTGCACTTCGGCAGCGTCGGCCATTTTTTCGGCGAGATTACGCGCCGCACCGGGCCAGGGGAAGACCTTGAAGCGCGTGCCGGAATTGCCATAGCCCCAGGATGGCGTCTCGATTGCCAGGTGTTGTACTGCCGCGACTATCTCATCGAGCGATTGCTGTCGCTGTGCGAGGGTCGATTGCAGTTGGCTCAGTGCACGCTCGTCGTCAGCCATGCGCGTATGGTCCTTTCAGTGCGAAGACATGCTCTTCACCGCCGCAGCGTCAACGCCGCTCCAGGTCTGGCAGCAAGCATGCCAGGTCCGACCCATCTGAGAATTGAAACGTTTCATTTACCAGTATACTGAGTGATGCGTGGTCTGTCAAGTGGGTGGCGCCTGGCGTATCATCCAGCGGAGTGGCGAATGATAAGTTCAGGACGATAGATAATCTGTTGGTGCTCGTGGGGATTGGTCAATTCATGCATGAGGAGGCGGGCAGCGCTGTAGCCCAGTTCATACTTCGGTTGGCGGATCGTCGTCAATGGCACAGCTTGCATCGCTGCCAGATCGATATCGTCATAGCCTATCACCGCAATGTCTTGGGGAACGCGCACGCCAAGTTGGCTGAGGCCAAACATCATGCCGATTGCCAAAAAATCGTTGCCGCAGAAGAGGGCGCGCGGATGCGGCCCATTGCAGATCTGGGCCGCCAGCTCCACCCCAGCGTGCGCATTGACGGCCTGTGCTTCGTAGAGCACGATGGCTTTTTCAGGATCTAATCCATGCTCAAGGGCCGCCTGGCGAAGGCCAAGCAAGCGATCGGCATATTGGCGCGTTGTCAGCGGCCCATGTATATAGCCGATCGATGGATGTCCCAGACTCAGGAGGTAGTCGCCGGCCAGCTTCCCTCCCAACATGTCGTCAACCGCGACAGAACAGACCTCCGTGCCACCTGAGCTATCCAGCAAGACGATCGCTGTGCCACGCTGGCGCAATTGCTCGATTGCTTCGAGCGTCGTGCTGATCGGGGTGATCAGGATGCCGGCGACGCGCTGTTCCTCGAGCGTGCGGAGGTAAACATCTTCTTTGACGGGCGCGCTATCTGAATTACAGAGGATGACACTGAATCCATATTCGCTGGCCGCATCCTCTACGCCGCGAGCGACTTCGGTGAAGAACGGGTTGGCCACGTCGAGCACAACTAACCCGAGCGAGCGCGTCTTACCCACGCGCAACTGCCGGGCGGATCCATTGGGCACAAATCCCAGCGTCTCGATTGCCTGTAACACACGGGCGCGCAGTTCCGCGGAAACGCGCTCTGGATGATTGATAACATGAGAAACAGAGCCTAGCGAGACACCAGCTAGCCGCGCGACATCGTGCATTGTGGGCATAGGGTCCGTGGTTGACGCCTCCTCAGACTACGATCCGCATGATTGTGTTGATCCCCGGCCGGCAGACACGCACCGTGAACCGACTTGCGGCGATGCGCCTACATGAGACACATCATACCCGCATTATACTGTATCGAACGTGCTCAAGCATCCTACTGGGCGTAGTAGCTGGAAGAACGCTTCTTTCTCCTGGTCCTTATGCCGATGCCAAGCTCGTGGGGTGGCCATTCGTGATAAACCACGACCATCTTCAGGGGAGTGAGATGTGCACTACGGGGGATGTGTCTTTTTCATAGGAAAGGCAAGGATTCAATGGTACGATTGCAACGAATTTAACGATGTCGTCGACTCCCTTATTGTCGACTCCCTTATTGTCGACAATCTTCAAGTATGGAGGTTCCTGGAGATGTTTCGCCGTCATTCACGCGCGCCCGTTGGACACTTGTTTGGCCGCGATCTCGAGCATGATGCGCATCGTGGCCTGCGCAAATTCGTTCTCATACGTCATGGTCAGACTGACTTCAATGTGCAGCATCGATTGCCAGGCCAACTGCCGGGAATTCCATTGAATGCGGAAGGTCAGCGCGAAGTGGCTGCAACCGCCGCGAGTCTCCGCGATCTGCCGCTCTCCGCGATCATTGCATCACCACTGGAACGGACGATGGCAACTGCTGCCGCAGTAAATGTGGGTCGCGGTCTGGAGATTCGCCAGGATCGCGATTTGTTGGATACCGACTATGGTCCTTTCAGTGGTCAAGACTATCTCAATTTAGATAAAACCGATCGCCAATGGCAACGCTTCACTCAGGATGCGAGTTTCTCACCCAAGGGCGTAGAATCCTTCGCCGATGTGCAGCGGAGAGCGGTGCGCGCCACAGAACGCTGGCGTCAGGCGCCAGATGTGGGTGAATGGGTAGCAATGGTGACGCACGCTGACCTGGTCAAGATGATCGTCGCGTACTATACCGGAATTCCGCTCAGTCGTGTTCCTCTTTTCAATATGGACAATGCGTCGATATCATTGTTGGTCTTCCACGTTGATCCACGGACGCCACCGCATATCCTGAGCTTCAATTGGACATCGCCAGCAGCCTGGATCACGAGTGTGAAATAGCGAACGTAACCCACTGAACGCGCGTGGCGTGGCACCGTGTGAGCATATATAGCACTCACCCCACTGTGCCACGTCCTCCTGTGGTGGCATCATCGCCTGGTACAGGGTGGGACCCTCCCGCATCAGGCGATGGCGCGCTGCATATTACCAGGCGAAGAGCAGGAGCAGGTCATTGACGTTGGTCTCGGTGGGGCCGGGTTTGAGCAGATCGTCCAGCGCGGCGAAGAACGGGTAGGCATTGTTGGCCTCGAGGGCATCATCCAATCGCAACCCGAGCGCCTGAGATCGCGCGAGCGTCGCGCCAGTGACGACCGCGCCCGCCGCGTCTGTAGGCCCATCTCCGCCATCCGTCGCCAAAGCAATCAATGCCACGCGCGATGTTCCCGCCAGGTCGCGGATAGCGCCAAGCGCCAGTTCCTGGTTGCGCCCACCGTGGCCATGACCGCGTAACGTAACCGTCGTCTCACCACCCAGGATCACGCAGGCCGGGCGATCGACGGGCTGCCCATGCTCCGCCAGATCGCGCAAGATAGCCGCGCCAACCCGGCCGATCTCGCGCGCCTCGCCCTGAAGGTAGGTCGTGAGGATCAGAGTGTGCCAGCCTAGCACGCGAGCACGGCGGGCGGCGGCGCGCGCCGCTTGCGCAACATCGCCGATGATCACGTTGGTGATTTGGGCGCAGCGTGGATCATTCGGTTTCAATGTTTCGGGCGCCGCGCCAGCGCTACCCTGGGCAAGATACGCGCGGATCGCGGCAGGCACCCGATAGACTAACTGGTAACGCGCGAGGATCGCCGTGGCGTCAGCGAAGGTCGAGGCATCTGGCACGGTCGGCCCAGAAGCGATGGCGTCGAGCGGATTCCCCACGACATCCGAAAGGATCAGGGTCAGGACGCGCGCCGTACCTGCCAAACGCGCCAAACCGCCACCCTTCACACCATCCAGATGGCGGCGTAGCGTATTGATCTCGTGGATTGCCGCGCCCGAAGCCAACAGGTCAGAGGTCAGGGTTTGGAGGTCTGCCAGCGTGACGCCCGTGGGAGGCAAAGTCATCAACGCCGAGCCACCGCCCGAGATCAGCGCCAGGACGAGATCCTCCGCAGCGGCGCGCGCCAGCATTGCCGCCACCGCTTGCGCCGCCGCGACGCTTTGTGCATCTGGGACGGGGTGTCCGGCGTCGAAGATTGTCATGCGTGGCAGCGCGGTGTCGCCAACTTGATATCCATGCTTGGTGATGACCACACCGGCCGCCACGCGCTCCTCCAGAATCGCCAGTGCCGCCGCCGCCATCGGGACGCTCGCTTTGCCAACTGCTACCAACCAGATCCGCCCGGTGGCAGTCAGTGGCAACACGTGGTCGCCCGCGTGCACGCCATCGTCGTCGACACGCAGCCAGCGGCGTACCGCGTTGCCCGGATCAACGGCTTCCAGCGCTGCCGCCATGATGTCCGCTGCCGCCTCGCCCCAGGGTTCGCCGCGCAGCGTCGACGTCATGAGCGATTCCATTGGAATCTCTGGCATGGCCGTTCCCCTTTCGTTTCAGAGCGTTTTTGCCTATGTAATCATACGACAAAAATACGCCCCACGCGCGCGCCTGGATGTCCAGGATGCGCGCGTGGGGCGTCAGGCTTGCGGCCTGGATCAGTGGGGGATGACCCCTGGAAAGACATAGGCCTGCAGGAGCGCCAGAATGCCCATCAAGGCGGCGAGGATGACGCTGGGCCAGAAGGTGCGGCGAACGACCATGAATTCCTTACCACGCAATTCAGTCGTAGAGACGCCTGTCGTCACATTCTGCGGTGAGATCATCTTTGACATGACGGCGCTGGACGAGTTCGTCCCGGCCATCAAGATCGGGCTAATGCCGATCTTTTTCGCGGTGATGGCCTGCAATGGGCCGAAAAGGGCGTTGCTGGAAGTATCGCTACCCGAGAGGAAACAGGCTAACCAGCCAATGAACGCGCCGACGAAGGGAAAAATACCCCCCACCTGCGCCAGGTAGTTGCCTTCCGTATTGGCAATGCCTGAGAAATTGAAGACATTGGCCAGCCCGATGATCAAGACGACTGTCAGGATGGGGAAGGCGAGCTGCTGCCACGTTCGCGCCAGGGCGCGGCCGACCTGGTTGGGTGTCGCCAATAATCCGACTGAGGTCAGCACCAATGCCGCTAGAATCGCTGTACCGGTGCCTAAAGGTTGGAAGGTCTGCACGACCGCCAATGGTTTCGTGGCGCCTGGATTAAAGATCAACGCGTTGAGATCTGGCCATTTGATAACCTGTTGTTGAATCACCGAATACTTCAGGAAGATCCAGGTGATCACGACGACGCTGACCAGGACCCACGGTAACCAGGCCTGGATCGCCTGGCCGAAGTTCGGTCGTGCTTCGCTCTCGCTGGCCAGCGCGGTCCCCCCACTGGCCATGGCCAGCGATGCGCCACCGGAAGCCGCGTCAGCGCGGGTCGCTGCCAGCGCGCCAGCAGGCACCGGACCACCATGGCTGCCCATCGCGCCGCTCGCGCCACCAACTTCCTGAAAATGCGCGCGATACTGTTCGGTATCGCTGGGCTTGTAGACCTGGACGAACGCGATGGTCAGAATCAGTGAGACCAACGCCGCCAGCACATCCGGCAATTCTGGCCCCACGAAGTTAGAGATCGTGAACTGCGTCAGAGCGAATGAGCCACCCGCGACCAGTGCGATTGGCCAGGCGGTGCGCAATCCCTTGAAACCGGAGACCATGACAATTCCCAGGAACGGCAAGAAGAGCGCGAAGAGCGGCAACTGGCGTCCGACCATCGCTGAAAAGAGAATCGCGGGGGTCTTCGTGCCGAGGGCGGTATTGACCACCCCCTGCAAGGTCGTGATGGGGACGCCCAGCGCGCCGAACGCGACCGGTGCGGTATCGAAGATCAGCGTCAGGACGACGGCTTCCAATGGCGCGAAGCCCAGGCTGATCAGCAGCGCGCTGCCAATGGCGACGGGCGTGCCGAAGCCAGCGATACCTTCCAAGAGCGCGCCGAAGCTGAAGCCGATCACCAGGAGTAAGATGCGGCGATCGGGTGGCACGTTGTGCACCATCCAACGGCGGAAGAGGTCGAATTTGCCGGTCTGGACCGTGATGTTGTAGAGCCACATCGCGGCGAAGACGATGTACATGATGGGGAATAGCGCGAAGAAGAAGCCGTAGCCCGCCGCGCTGGCGGCATCCTGGAGCGGCATGCCCCAGCCAAGGATGGCGCAGAGGAGACCAACGATGAGGCCAGCACCGGCTGCCTGCCAGGCAGGTCGCCGCACGATGCCCATCAAGACTAACACGGTTGCGACGGGCAAGAGGCCAATCAAGAACGAGATCAGGCTGGAACCAGCGACGGGATATAAGAGACGATGAAATGGCATTGTACCCCCCAATGACGGATGTCTCAACGATAGCTACAACGCGTTTCTGATCAAGCTACTTTGCCTGATAGATGAGTAAATCCGTGTTTCATCGTGCACTGCCATGCGGCGCTGTGCCACCACCTTTCGCGCCAACGACCTCCAGGAAGCATACTTATGGTGTCTATTAAACAAGGGTACGAGCGATCCTGTCAAGATGATCGCTATCCCCCATCCTTGCGGACGGGGGAGGAATGCTGGTACAATGCGGGAAGTATCCGGTGGTATCCCCGGCATTCGGGGGAGATGATCGTGGTTGCGGCTTGCCCGCTGGATGGGTCGCGGCCAGATGAGTTGAGGAAAGCACAATGGTCATGGTTCCGCAGCGGCGCCCGGATTGGCTGAAGGTGCGCGCTCCAGGTGGAGAGAATTACGAAGCGCTGAAAAAATTGATGCGCTCCAAACAATTACATACCGTGTGTGAAGAGGCCCGCTGCCCGAATATGGGCGAATGCTGGGCTCACAGCACGGCCACCTTTATGATCCTGGGAAGTGTCTGCACACGCAGTTGCGGCTTCTGCGCCGTCGCCACCGGCCGTCCCCAGGCCCTGGACTGGGAAGAGCCACGGCGGGTCGCCGAAGCGGTCACTCAGATGGGATTGCGGCATGTCGTGGTCACTTCGGTCAATCGCGACGAAATGCAAGATGGGGGCGCTGGTCTCTTTGCTGCGACAATACGCTGGATCCGCCGCCTGAACCCTGAAACATCCATCGAGGTGCTGACGCCAGATTTCAAGGGCAATCAGGATGCCTTACGGGTGGTTATCGAAGCGCGCCCCAATATCTTCAATCATAATGTCGAGACGATCAGTCGGCTATATAAGCGCGTACGCCCACAAGCAATCTATACGCGCTCCCTTCAGGTGCTGACCTGGGCGAAGGAGATGCGCGCCGATATGCCCGTGAAGTCTGGCTTCATGCTCGGGCTGGGCGAGACACGCGATGAAGTGATCCAGCTGTTGAGCGACCTGCACGACCATCACGTCGATATTGTCACTATCGGCCAATACTTGCGCCCCAGCTTCGATCACCTGCCTATCGAGCGCTATGTAACGCCCGAAGAATTCGCAGAGTATGCCGCGATTGGCAAAGCAATGGGGATTCCGCATGTGCAAGCTGGACCGCTGGTGCGCAGTTCGTACCATGCCTGGGACCAGGCGAAGATCGTCGCGCCGGAGAGCGTGGCGCAATAGGTGTCGCGCATAAATGACAGAAAGAGCCAGTCGGAACAAATCCAACCGGCTCTTTCTCTATTGTGCTGCTCTCCAACTTATTGCAGAGTGTAATGCGACTTGTGGTAGTACACCATGCCTTTATTGACTACTTTGACCGGAAGCAGTTCTTTATACATGATGCGTTGGCCGCACTTCGCGCACGTGCGCTCCGTCAGATGATCGCGGTCATCGCGTTGCGCCAATGAAGCACGCGCCGTCTTAGAAAGTTCGCCCTTTTTTGCCATTGTTGTTATCCTTTGCTATGGTCCGAGTGTAGCACCGGGACCAGGTTGGGCCGCGAAATGCTGCATTCATAGTATAGCACATAGTCGCCGGGAACGCTACATGTCCTATGCTCGTATGGATGAGGGCCTTTGGCACATCGCAGAGCCTATATACGCTAAACTCCGTCTTCCGCCAGACGCGGGCACGCTAAGTCTTCAGGAGCTTTATCTTCAGTATGCGAATACGGACGGACGGGTGGGTCACACGACGGCGGTGGGGACATTTCGGGAGGTAGGCGATGCCAGCCCTTCGAAGTGCCACGACATGGCGGGGAATGTATGGGAGTGGACGAGTAGTCGCTATAATGCATCTGGCTATCAGACGAATGCCCAATTGGATGATCTCCTGGATACGACGGCACAGCGTGTCCTCCACGGGGGATCATTTAAGGATATCTTCCGGCGCGCTCGCTCGGCCGCTCGTTACGAATGCGACCCGGATTTCTACGGAAATAACATTGGCTTTCGGGTCGCGCGGGGCGCCTTGACGAGCACGCGCTGACTCGCTGCCCTACTCTTGCTTCTCAAAGAGTCAGGATGGTACGATGGTCTCACAATTGGGCGAGGTCTGGGGCATCCCGGCCAGCATAAGCAACCAGAGTTGTGGGAGGAAGCAATATGCCATCCTGGCGTCTTGGTCGAAGGCGGACTATGATGATCGCACTGACGGGGATGGTGGTGCTGATCGCGCTCGCCATCGCCCTGATTCCACGCCAACCGGCTTCTGTGATTGCTCCCGAGTCCGTCGGTCCCGCCACCGACGGCCCGGGAGCGACCTCCTATAACGATCTGGGGCGGAAGGATTGCCTGGGCACTGCCGCCACGCGGGCCTCCAAAGTCTGGTTTACGGTCGCGGGCGGCGTCCTCAGCGATGTCTACTATCCGACGATCGATAATACCAATGTAAAAACTCTGCGCTTCATCGTGACGGATGGCAAGACCTTCACCGATCTGCAGGGTCGTGATACGACCTATACGGTCAGCAATCCTGATGGGCAAGCCCTGGATTGCCAGGTGGTGACGACCGCCAAGAGCGGCGATTATCGCTTGACCGTCGATTATAGTGTGGACCCCGGCAACGATGTGATCCTGATGCGTGTGCATTTCACGGCGCTGCGTGGTTCTATCGCGAACTATAAGCTCTATGTGCGGTTCCATCCACTGATCAATGGCAATGGTGGCGGCGGATCTACGAATATCGGCGGTGATACCGGGATCATTGATGGGTCAACCGGTCACGCCATTCCCGTTGCCTTTGATACGCATACCCAATCACTGGCGACTAATCGTACGTATGCCACACCCGTCTTTAGTGCGTTGGACGCCACCAGTCCTCTGGGCGCGGTGACCAATGGGTTCGCGGGCATGCCCAGCGATGGGTTAGCCCAGATCACCGCGCACCACCAGGTCACCAAACTCTATGCCACCGCTGTCAATGGTGACATCACGCAGACCGCGGCGATCGCGCCCACTGCCAGTGGGCAATTCACCCTGGCCCTCGGATTTGGTGAGACCCAGACGGCTGCGGTCACTGCGACGTCCAGCGCGCTGGCAGTCGATTACACCACGCTGCAGCAACAGTATAATGACGGTTGGCATGCGTACGACAGCACGCTTCGCGCGCCGCCTCCAACGTTTGCCGGAGTCTCCGCCAGCGAGTGGCAGACACTGGTCAATCAATACTATTACAGCGCAAATGTCCTGAAAGCGTCAGAAGATAAGACCTTTCCTGGCGCCATCGTCGCCAGCCTCGCCGCGCCCTGGGGCCAGTCGGTCCCCGCCAACGACCAGGCGGATAGCTTCTTTGGATCATATCGCGAAGTCTTTGCTCGCGATCTATATGAAGCCTGGACGGGCTTTTATACGGATGGCGATCTCCAGACGGCGCGCGACGCGGTCCTCTTCCTCTTCGACGCCCAGCAGCAGCCCGGCGGGCCAATGCCGCGCAATAGCCTCCTGAATGGCCTGGCGGCGCCGGACACGGGCGGCGAACAACTCGACGAGACCAGCTACCCCATCCTGATGGCTGATCAGATGGGCATGACCGACGCGGGATTCTATCAAGTACATATCAAACCCGCTGCAGACTTCCTGGTCCGCAATGGCCCGGCTTCCGGGGTGGAACGCTGGGAGGAACAGAACGGGTATTCGCCCTCGACCATTGCCGCCGAGATCGCTGGACTGGTCGCCGCCGCGGATATCGCGCGCATCAATGGCGACACTGCCAGCGCCCAGACGTACCTGGCTACCGCCGACGCCTTCCAACGCGGTGTCAAAGGGTGGACAGTGACGACCACTGGCCCACTCGCCGCACATCCCTACTTCATTCGCGTCTCCAAGACGGGTGACCCCAACCTGCTGTATGCTTATGATCTCGGCAATGGCGGCCTGACCCAAGATCAGCGGGCGGTGGTCGATGCTGGTTTTCTGGAACTGGTCCGGCTCGGCGAGTTTCCCGCCAATGATCCAGATATCATACAGTCGCTGCCTGTCATCGACCAGCATCTCGAAATCATGACCCCAAGTGGCCCCGGCTGGCTGCGCTATAATGGCGATGGGTATGGCGATTCTACTGCAACTGGCGCGCCATGGGCGCCCACGGGTACTGGCACCGGCCATGTCTGGCCCGCTCTCACGGCGGAGCGCGGCGAATATGACCTGGCCGCGGGCGATCCTGCCACGGCCATCACGTTGCTGATGACGATGAAAAACTTCGCGTCTGGCGTCGGTCTCATACCTGAACAGGACTGGGATGCCCCAAATTTCCCCGCTTCGCCGTACATTGCGAATCCTATGATCGCGTCCATTGGTTTCCATGATGGTCAACCCGCCGGATCTGCGGCGCCTTTGACCTGGGCTATGGGGGCGTATGTGCGCTTGATGGCGGACACGTTCAGTGGAAAATTGCTGGAACAGCCAGCCATTGTCTATGACCGCTATGTCGCGGGCAGACAGGGCTAAGCTGCGAATGGGTCAGGATACGGTAATGCCACAGTCCAGTGCAGCACTGTGGCGTAGCTATGCCGGGCGGTGGCAGCTTGATCGGCCACGCGTACCATTGCGCGCAGTGTCTGCACCTGGCGTGGCGGCTCCGTTGCACTGGCAATGGGCGGGCGAATAAGACCGGTCAATATGTCAGTGACCCTGCTGGTCGACCTGCTACGCGTCGCGAACGAAATGACGAGCTTTTCGAGACATTGTTGTCCGAAATAACGTTGAAAGGACTATCGCCATGCACCCTCATCCCGCCACCATCCACGTTGCCCGTGCCCAGCACCATTTGCGCTGGGACAACAGCATCCCGCCAATCCACCACGTCGCTTCGGGCGCGGTCATCGAATTTGACTTGCTGGACGCCGCCAATGGCCAGATTGGCCCCGATGCGACCGTCGCCGCGATCGAGACGCTAGATTTCGGCCAGGTGGATCAGGTGAACGGGCCAATCTTTGTCACGGGCGCGGAACCCGGCGACACGCTGCAGATCGATCTGTTGGATCTGCAGCCTGCCGACTGGGGGTGGACGGCGATCATCCCGGGTTTCGGGCTGCTGGCCGATGAGTTCACCACCCCAGCGTTGAAGATCTGGCGGTTATCCAATGGCTGGGCAGACTTCGCCCCTGGCATTCGCATTCCGCTGGCGCCATTTTGTGGAGAAATTGGTCTGGCTCCCGGCGCTGCTGGCGCGCTCTCGACGATCCCACCTTACCGTCATGGGGGCAATATGGATACCAAGCATCTGACCAGTGGTGCCACGCTCTACCTGCCCGTCGAAGCGCCGGGCGCGCTCTTTTCGTTGGGCGATGGCCACGCCGCGCAGGGTGACGGCGAGGTATGTGGCACGGCAATTGAAACGCCGATGCGCGCTACGGTCCGCCTCACAGTCCGCAAAGATCTGTCGATCAATGCGCCGCAGTTTCAGACAGGTGGTCCGCTGACGCCACATACGAACACCGCGCCGTATTATGCGACGGACGGCATCGGCCCCGATCTGCTGGAGGCGGCGCGCGATGCTATCCGGCATATGATCACCCACCTGCAGCGCGCCTATGGCCTCAGTCGCGCGGACGCTTATATGCTCTGCAGCGTCGCGGTGGATCTGAAACTTGCCGAGGTGGTAGATGCTCCGAACTGGGTGGTCAGCGCATTTCTGCCACTGAGCATCTTCGGCGAGCGGTGATGTGGCCACACGGTCGCCCGGCGATGGCGCAAGGCCGCCGCGCATCGCGCCATGACGACAGCGCGCCGCCCCGGCCGCCACGCGGTGGTTTCCGCGTGATGACCAGAGCGGCGCGCTGCCAGTGGGTTATGCGCCGCGAACATCGGCCAAGCCGACGTTATTGCAGCAACTTCAGCACCATCTGAGGCATCTGGTTGGCCTGCGCCAGGACGGAGATACCAGCCTGCATCAGGATGGAGTTTTTGGTCATATTGACCGTCTCCGCCGCGACATCGACATTCATGATGCGCGATTGTGCCGCTGCCAGGTTCTGCGACCCGACCTGTAAGTTCGAGATCGTATCTTGCAGGCGGTTCTGGATGGCGCCCAGCGCCGCGCGTTGCAGCGAGACGGTGTTGATCGCGGTATCGATCGTCGTGATCGCTTTCTGCGCGTTGGCCTGGCTCGTCACATCCAGCCCGGCGTAAGCGACCGCATTGGTGACGATGGTATCGTTCGACCCCATGACCGCCGCCGCTGAGCCCTGGCTGGTGATCGTCGTGGCGCCGCTGCCAACGCTGCCGGCGGAACCGTAAGCGCCGAAGTTGGCGTTCATCGTCATCGTCCCCGCGCCGAGCAGCGCCGAGGTCTGACCATTGACCAGCATCGCCGATCCACCCAGGTTATGGCTGACGTTCGTGCTATCTGTATACTGCAATTGCAGCAGGTTCGTGCCCGTGCCGCCATTGGCCGAGGAAGCCGTCGCGACGAAGTTGAACAAATCGCCGACAGCGGCCTGGTTCTGGTTGGCCTGCGCCGGATCCGCGGTGAACGTCAGCCCATTGCCGATGTTAAACGTGGTCTGGGTATAGGCCGAGCCAGGCGTCGTGTTGGCATTGATCGTGGAGCCATAGGTCTGGCCGCCATTGGTCGAGACCTGGACGCCCGTCACATTGCCATACGTATCAACCGTCGCCACTTTGATCTGGTACTGCTGGTTCGACGTGCCAGTATAGGTGCCACTGACCGCCGCCTGTTCCGCGCCGAGGTTGGTCGAGGCGGTGACGTTGTTGGGCGTAACCATCGTCGGGCTGAGGTTAATGCCCATCGTGTCTTTGTTCGTGGCCGCCGAAGCCGCGCCCGTGGTCATGTTGCTCAGGCTAACGGTATAGGTCGAGAGCACATTATCCCCGGCACTGAACGTCGTGCCACCCGCCGCGTTGTCATAAATCGAGACCTGGGCGGTTGCCGCATTGGTCGACGAGTTGACATTGACGTTGGCGAGCACGATGTTATAGGTCTTGCCGTCGACACCCGTCACCTGGATCGCCGCGTTTCCGGTGATATTGCCATTCGTCAGGGTGTTACTCGAGGTCGACAACTGTACGGAGTTGGTATTGCTTGGCGCCGTCTGTGTGCCCAGGCCATTATAGCCCAGATCCAGATACACGGATGCACCCGAAGAGGCCTGCGACAATTGTAGCAACACCGAACCAGAGCCGAGACCAACCAGCGATTGCCCGGATGACAACCCACCAGTCATCGCAGACTGGCTCGCGGCTTCATACGTCGCCGATCCCCCCATGGTCACCGCCGCAGTAGCGCCACTGGTGGTGCCAAAAGACGTCGCGGCAGTGCCAGAGAGAGCCGCGCTCTGACCCTGGGTCGCGGGAGTCAGGTTGCTCGTAACAGCGTAATACCCGGTGCCAGCCGCGCCGATACCGGTGGCAGCCGCGCTGACGGAGAGCGTCAAGCCCATGACTGTCAGTGTTTTTGCCGTGTTGTTGATCACATACTGACTTGAATCAAGCGTCACGCCTCCGATTTTGACACCCGTGACGGTTGTGGTCGTGATGCCTGCAGCAGTGGTCAATGCACTGGCGACGTTCAGGGAGATGGCGCCTGCCAAAGAGCCGGTGTAGGTACCAGAGACGGAGAAGCTACTGGTATCGGCTGGAGTCGTGGTATCTTTGACACCTTGCAGGCCAATATTGGTGCTGGTGCCCGCCGCACCGGTGCTGTTCGTGCCACTCGTCGCCTGGAAACCGAAGATGTCGCCGATGGCAGGGGCGACCATATTGGTGGGCGCCGGGAAATTCAGCGTCAATCCACTATCGGTACTCGAGCCAGCGCCGGTCGAGGCCTGGTTGACTTTGAAAGAATAGGTGCCATTGGCTAACAAAGTCGCGGTGCCATTGGCCCATGAATTCCCACCATCGGTCGAGTACTGGATCTGGTTGATCTGGTTGGGGTTGTTCGAGCTGATGCCGGTGACCTTGATGAGGTAATTCGTCGGAGTGGATGACGTGCCCACAAAGGCACCCGCGACATTCAGCTGCTCGTTGCCGGTGTTCTGTCCGGCCGTTACCGCCGTCGTTCCCGTCGTATTCGCGACTGAGGTGAACGTAAAGGCCGCGCCGGTCAGTACATTGGACGCGAAGGTGTTGCTCGTCGTGGTGTTCGAGGTTGCCAGGGTGAACTGGTCACCAATCTGGGGGCCAACGGCACCATTGGTAAAGGAGGTCAGTAAAGTTCCGGTCGTCGTCCCGGCGTGGGTCGCATCATTAAACGTGACGCCGCCGATCGAGAACTGGTACGTGCCATTCGACTGCTGCACACCATTGATGGTTGTCCAGGCAGTCGAAGAACCCACCTGAGCTTGAATCTGAGTGATCTGTTTGCCATCAGCGCTCAACCCGGTGACACGCGCGTTAATCGCGGTGGTCACGTTGAGGGTGTCGCCAGTGACTGCCGAGGCAATGGTTGACGCACCTGAGACACTGCCAGTGCTGGCGGAAGAGAGCGTTTCAGTGCCAATATTCGTCCCCTGGCTGGAGCCGGTGGAATTAACGCCAACCGCATTGGCCAGCGATCCAGCGGCGAGCTGGGTCGAATTCACAGTATAGTTGACCCCATTGGTGTAGCCGCTGCCCACCGCGCTGAGGCTCTGGATGTTGGCATTATTCTTGGTGGCGCTGACACTGGCGCCATTGCCGGCGACACCCAGCGTGGAGGCATCCATCGCGCTGATCGAGAAGCTCATGTTCTCGCCCGCGTTGGCGCCAATCTGCAGGGTCTGGCCCGCGAAGCCACCGGCCAGCAGGTTCTTGGTATTGAAGGTCGTCGTGTTAGAGATACGCGAAAGCTCCGAGGCAAGTTGATTGATCTCGGACTGAATGGCGACGCGGTCGGTCTGGGTGTTCGTATCGTTGGACGACTGCACCGCCAGTTGGCGCATGCGCTGCAAGATCGACTGGGTCTGCTGCAGTGCGCCTTCCGCGGTCTGGACGAGCGATATGCCGTCCTGCGCGTTCTGTACGGCCTGGTTCAGACCGTTGACCTGGGCGTTCAGCTTCTGGCCAATCGCCAGACCGGCGGCGTCATCGGCGGCGCTATTGATGCGCAAGCCTGACGAGAGCCGTTGGAAGGTTGTCGACTGAGCCGTCGACGTTGCCATCAAGTTGCGCTCGGCATTGAGGGCATTGATGTTGGTGTTGATGTAGAATCCCATTGCCTGTACCTGGCCTCCTCTGCCTAGGGCATAATGCCCTGGCGTCCTGGGGCGCGCGTCTGAGCGCTGGCTCCTCCATACGCCGACGTCATCGCCATACTGCCACGACGCGCGTCGTCATGTGCGCGCCGCGCCGCGACGTTCATGTCGCGGTGGCGGGGAGTTGGTGTGTTACTGCACCCCGCACGATACTGCATC
>DAIDHM010000237.1 GCA_027459705.1 Ktedonobacteria bacterium
GCTTCCGGGTCCTGGGCTTTATTGCTGCCCATCAGGAACTCGCCCGCCGGGACGAAAACAGTCGGCGGGATGATCACCTCGACGCCGTTGCTGCGACGCGCCTGGAACCCCAGCTGGCGCAGGCTGGCGAGCAGCGGGAAGGCCGGACCCACAACGGGCGGCGCGGTGACTTCCGGTAATGTGACGCGCGGGGGGGTGGCGCCGCGGACGAGCGCGCGGGCGATCTCGTCGGCAACCTCCTCGGTGGGACGTCCGATGGCGTCGATCCATTTCAGCGCGTTCATGAAGGGTGGAATGGGGCAGCTGGCAACGCGCACCGGGATCATGATGCGTTGCTGGTCCTGGGCCATCAAACCAAAATAGGCCTGCGTCTCCAACCTCACCCAGAACGAGGCCTCCGACGCGGGCGAGAGCAACAGGATAAAAGCGTCGCGGGCCCGCAGCTCATCCTGAATCTCTTGCCCCAGGAAATGACCATCCTGCAGATCATGCAGATCAATCCAGGCCTCGACCCCTCGCCGGACCAGCGCGGCATGGATCTGTCCGCCGATGACATTGTCGCTATGGGAATGGCTGATGAAAGCCCGGCGATAGGTGACCATGCAGTTCCCCCAATCACATTCGCGGAAAAGCAGCTGAAGCTATTGGTCACAGTATAAGCGACGGATACGAGGCGCGCAAGGCCGCTTATCCACGCCGACCATCCACGCCCCGCCCATCCATGCCGCCCACGATTAAAATCATGGGCTAATCATACGAAATCTGTTGAAGCGTGATGAGGATGCGCCCTCAGGGATAGATTCGAAATACATCTCGCCTGCCATTGTAGGTAGGTTGGTAGATGCGTATTTCGAGAGAAACCGATTGTTGCCGGGCTTGCGCGTACATGGCATGGGGCGGGTTGCCCAACTGGTGGAGATGACGGCGTTACCATGGAATGACAACGCCCACCGGTTCCCAGCCCGTGCAAACGGGCTTCGTGGCCTGCAGGCCTTTAGGCGCGAATGCATTCGCCCGCGTCCCCCTGTCCGCACACTATGGTATTGCACCTCGTTCCACGCGCCGCACCCTAATTCCGACAGTTCCGGAGTCGCCGCTTACGGCGCGATTACCGCTTTCACTGCCACCAGCCATCCAGCCTCAGCAAATCCCGCTGCCCCTCCTCGGCGTCGGGCTACCTCACGCGTTCGAAGCGCCACAACGCCTCGCGATACTGCGAGGTCGCGCTGGCGCGCATCCCCGCAGCCTCGTCCACCGAACCCACCAACTTATGTTCATAGGCACACGTATCGATATCATAAAGTCTCGGTCACGTTTTAGATGAAGGGGACATTCAGTTTCCCGAACGTATCGACATTGGTATCCTGGAATGCATGGGGGTGGTGTGTATGGCGCGCCAGTACAGAGTGGGACTAGATATGAGGGGATAGCATGAGGAGGATTTAAGGCCAAGATGTTTGCTCTGATGGGTTTCACCTATGAGTGGGGTGATGCCACCGGTATATGAACAGCAATGAAGCGAGTGATACGTAATGAAAGTATGATGAGTGCTGTATTTGGCGAGCGCGACTGCTGACCACCAGCGCATCAATCTTCCTTCAGATATCTTGTCAACATTGACCTGAGATGTACAATGAGAATACTCTACTCTAGGCAGGAGTATCCTGATGAACGTTGCTTAAACCGCTCGGAACAGCTCTTCACAAGACCATACAATCCGCCATTCAGCTGCCAAGGTCCGCGATCGAAGTAATGTGAAAGCGAGACGCGTCAATCCCCAGCAAACCGACCGGATTTGCACATATTCGGTAGTTGCATTACGGCGTACTCACTACCGTGTACGCTGGCACGTGAGATAAAGCTATGCGCACTATTCCTTTACGTGAATCGCTCACAGTTGAGTTTAAGAGCGACACCCGGCGACTTGCCGACGATGAATTGATCGCCGCGGTGGTCTGTCTTGCCAATAGTGAGGGTGGAGATCTATACGTAGGTGTCGAGGATGATGGGCATATCACAGGCTTACATAGCACGCACCAAAACACAACGTCGCTCGCCGCCATGATTGCCAATCGCACGAATCCACCGATGAGCGTCCGCGTCACTATTCTGGTCGAGGATGGGCTGTCGATTGCGCATGTGGAAATACCCAAATCCTCACGGTTGGTTGCGACTTCGGAAGGCTTATTGCAACGACGCCGTATCCAGGCTGATGGCACGCCACAATGTGTTCCGTTCTATCCACATGAGTTCGTCAGTCGGCATTCGGATCTGGGGACACTTGACTATTCGGCTTTACCTGTGGTCGGAGCGACCCGTGCGGATTTCGATCCACTTGAGCGAGAGCGGATGCGTCAACTCATCGAACGCTATGGTGGAGACCGCACACTGATTAGCCTCAGCGACGAAGAGATCGAAGGTGCACTAGGACTCATTCGGCGTGAAGATGATCGGCGTATTCCCACAGTCGCGGGGCTATTATTGCTTGGGCGAGAGTCAGCACTTCGACAGTATCTCCCAACCCACGAAGTCGCCTTTCAGTTGTTGAATGCTACGGAGGTTCATGTCAATGATTTCTACCGAATGCCGCTCCTTAAAACCTTTGCGCGTATCATGGAACAATTCACTGCGCGTACTACCGAAAAAGAGTTGCATGTCGGTTTGTTCCGTGTTCCCATTCCCGACTACGACTCACGTTCATTTCGAGAAGCTTTCGTCAACGCCCTTGTTCATCGAGATTACACTCGCATGGGCGCGGTCCATGTGCGCTGGGAACAAGATGCCATGGTCATCAGTAATGCGGGTGGCTTTGTCGAAGGCGTCACGCTGGATACGCTACTGGTAACGGAGCCACGTCCGCGCAACCCCTCGCTTGCCGATGCCATCAAACGGATTGGATTGGCTGAACGTACGGGCCGAGGTGTTGATCTCATCTATCAGGGATTGTTGCGCTATGGACGGCCTCCACCAGATTACCGTCGCAGTAATGCCCTCTCTGTTGTGGTGACGCTATCAGGCGGTGAGGCTGATGTTGGTCTGCTTCGCCTGATATTAGCAGAAGAAACGCGTACCCAGAGTGTCCTGCCCGTCGATTCCTTGATTGCACTCACATCGCTGTGGCGAGAGAGACGCATTGACACACCTACGCTGGCACATGCCATCCAGCGTGATGATGCCACAGCGCGTAATGTTCTGGAGCGTTTGGTAGAAGCCGGATTAGTTCAGGCGCATGGCGTGAAGAAAGGCCGAACCTATACGTTGGGTTCCTCCGTATATCGAGAGACCGGCGAATCAGCCGGTTATATCAGGCAAGCGGGGTTTGATATATTGCAACAAGAGCAAATGATCATCGGATTTGTGAAAAACTATGGTCAAGTGACGCGGAGAGATGTCGTTTCGCTCTGTAAGGTCAGTCCTGATCAAGCTACAAGGCTACTGAAAAAGTTGGTTGACGATGGACAACTTCGTATGGTAGGCGAACGGAAATCCTCCGTGTATAGGCAGACGGAGTGAATGACTGTTATACGCGCGTATAACAATTTATATGCGCGCGTATAAATGCGTGTGGCTACGCAGCCGCATGCCCAATCTACCGCGTCGTTGCGCGCTCCACATCACTAGTATGCCGTACCCTATTTCGGCAACTCGCGTCGCCGCTTACGGCGCGATTACCGCTTTCACTGTAACCAGCCACCCAGCCTCAGCAAATCCCCCTGCCCCTCCTCGGCGTCGGGCTACCTCACGCGTTTGAAGCGCCACAACGCCTCGAGATACTGCGCGGTCGCGCTGGCGCGCATCCCCGCAGCCTCGTCCACCGAACCCTGCCTATGATGATCCCACCATGCACCAGGTACATCACCTGGTTCCTCGTCAAGTTGAAGTGCTTGGTCAATCATCGATCGCCAATGCTATGCGAAGCTTATGCGCCTGGGCGGGAGCAGTAACCCCCGATCCTCCACCAACCACAGGGTCACGGCAAATCGCGCCACAACGCGTTCAGGCTATTCCTGGACCACTCAGGCGCAGTGCACGGTGACCATAACAGACAGCAAAGAAGGCGCGCGCGGCCACCCACGACCGCGCGCGCCTTCTTTCGCCCGCTCGACTAACGCGCGACCTTCGATGCCTGTCGCTCGCGCCAGGTCGTCGGGCCGCTGGCAAATTCGCCCGCGGCGATACGCCGATCCAGTTCCGCCCAGGCCTCACCCTCGCCGGCGCTGACGGACCAGGCGTCCCAGTCATTGCCGAAGTATTCGACCCGCGTCTTCTTATACTCATGCGTGGAATACAGGATGATGTACTCATCGATCCCCAGATCGCCCGCCATCTTGAGGGCTATTTCCTCGCAGGCCGCGCGCGACCTCGCGTGGACCATGCTGAAGACGTTATATTGCCAATCGGGATAGATCGGCCGCCGATAACAATGGCTGACCTGCGGGTAGGCCGCGGCTTTATAGCCGATCTCATCGACGCGGTCCTCTGGAACCTTCCAGGTGATCATGCCATTGGCCGTAAAACCGGCCTCCTGATGTCGCAGGATCGCCGCGAAGCGTCGCAGATAGCCGGCATGGGTCATCTCGGCCATCCACGCGAAGAGTTCATCCTCCGTCAACCCGGCTGCCGCCGCCGCGCCCGCGAAGAATTCCGCTGTCACTGGTAGATCGTTCTGGACCGCGCGGATCAAGCGGCGATCGCTCGGGGTCAGTTCACGCGGATTTTTGTCATACGTCGGAGCCTGGTCCTTGCGATCGATGCTGCGCTCATCGTGCTCCATATCGAGTTTGACGGCGATTTTATACATTTTGAGGTTAGGTAGTTTGCGGACGACGACCGGCTCACCGCCGGTGGCAAGCTGCTGCACGCGCCGCGCCAACGCTGCCAGCACCGCGTCCAGGTTTTCTTCGGGCGGCACCGCCAAGGTGAACCAGAGATTGAAGTGGTTGTCGCGGCGATAGTTGTGCGAGACGCCGGGATGTTCGTTGATGATCAACGCCGCCTCATTCATCTGTTCGGAGGGGACGCGCATCGCCACCAGCGAGGACTTGTAGCCGAGCTTGCGCGTATCAAAAATCGCGCTGAGTTGGCGGATAATCGTGCGTTGTCGCAAGCGCTCGACGCGCGCCATCACGTCGGCCTCGTCGGTCACCTGCGCGCCGACTTCAGCGTTGATGCGCTCCGCCAGCAACGCGAAAGGCCGATGCACCAGCGGGAAATCCCACTGCACCAGGTTGAGCAACTTGCGGTCGACCGGGTCAAGGTCACTTTCAGCATTGGGCTCCACAGCGCTGTCCTCGGCAGTTGCGGCGCGCGTGAGATCGATTGAAATCGTGCCGTCCGCCGACACCTGCACCGCGTACGTGGCGATCGGAGCACGGGCCGGTCCAGACTCCACCGCGCCTGTCTTGAGGTCAAACTGGGCGCCATGCCATGGGCAGGTGACCGTGAGGCCCGCGACGGTGCCTTCACAGAGGGGGCCGCGCGCGTGGGAGCAGCGATTGGCGACGGCAAAGACGCGCGCGCCGATGTGCCAGAGCGCGATCGCCTCACCGCCACAATAGACCAGCTTGCTCTGACCATCGGGAACCTCCGCCAGCGTCGCGACGCGCTGCCAGCCCGCCAGCGGTTGCGCCGCCGCGACCGGCGCAGCGTCAAGCGCCGCTGCCGCGCCCAGTGGCCGGTTCACGGTATCGTGGCCGGACTGGTCTGTCGTCGCCGTTGGCTCACCAGTCGCCACGCGGACCGTCGGCGCGCCAACGGCCTCCAGCACCGCCCGCAGGGGCATCTGCTCGCAGGTAAACATAGGCGTGTCGCGCAGGGTATAGAGGCTGGCCTGTGTCTCGCGCAGCTCCGCCACCAGATCCAGGAACGACGACGGATCGTCCGTCTCGAAGGCGACGACGAATTCCTGATCATCCAGACCATAAGAATAGGTCGTATTCAACTTGACGGTGGGATAGCGTCGTCCGACGCGGATATGTTCGTCCATCATCGTCTGGCGTTCCGCCTTGGTGAGCGCGTACCAGGGCCGCGTCTTGACGAAGGGATAGACGAAGAGAAATTTAGCCGGACCTGGCACGATGATGGTGCGATCCGTTTCCTCGCCGTTGATCTCGCGGATATCATAGATTGAGCGCCGCGTCAATGAGAGAAACGTGTAGCTGGGTTGAAGGAAGCGTGCCAGCGTCGTCTGGTTGAGTCGCGCGGCGAAATCATGCAGGACGTGCAGATCATCCGTCACCTGCCAGAACAACAAATCGGTGTCGCCACGGTACCCCACCAGCGAATAGGATCGGAGGAGCATGCGGCCGTTGAAATGTTCGACGGCCGCGATAAACTCGGCGGTGGCGGCAGCGCGCGCCAGGTCGCTCTGTTGGCGCCAGGCGGGATCGACGCGGAAGAAGGCGAAGCGGACGTATTGGCGTCGCTCGCGCGGTGTCGATGCTTCGGTCATGAGATCATCTCCAATGAGCCAGATGGCGCGCGATGCAATCACGCGCCTTGATGTACGGCCGACCCGCCCATGCATTGCAATCGCTGGCGGCATGCCGCGCTCGAACGGCCCGCCCTTGCGGGCGGTATGGCCCGCGAGGATCAGCTCGCGACGGATGTTGCGCGGGTTGCGGCGACCTGAGGCTCGATGCCGAAGTTGTTGGCGACCAGCGCCTTGACCTGCGCAATCTCGTCGGCGGTCAGCTTGGGTGTGGCTGGCGCGGCTGCAAATTCCGCCAGCTGAGCGGCGTCGTAGATATTGGGCAGGATGCTGGTGATAGTCGGCTCGGCCAGTATGTATTGCAGCGCCGCCTGGCCCAGTGTGCGATCAGGCCGCTCCAGGAAGCGCAATTGCTCGACTTTCACCAGACCTTCGGTCAGCCATTCTTTGGGACGATGGCTGCGATGATCGGTCTTGTCGAAGGTCGTCGTGGCATTGAACTTGCCTTCCAGCAACCCCGAGCTATGGGGCACACGGATCACAAAGCCGACCTGTCGATCACGCGCCAGCGTGAACAGCGCATCGCCGATCGCCGGTTCCAGCAAATTGAAGATGATATGGGGATGGGCGCCGCGGCGCATGATGGCCTCGCGTCCTTCATCAATCTGGCGATCGGGTTTCAGGGCTGGGCCGAGCGCGACGCCGACCGCGCGGATCTTGCCCTCGCGACGCAGATCGTCCAGCGTCGCCCAGAGCGCATCGTTCAGGATGGCATCCATGCGCGGATTATGGAGCTGATAGTAATCGATATGATCGGTCCGCAGACGGCGCAGACTGGCCTCGCAGGCCGACCGCACGTAGGCGGGCGACCAGTCATGGGGGAGTTCGCCGTGGCCATCGCGCTGCGCATCGGCGTGCACGATGTCATAGCCGAATTTGGTGGCGATCACCACGGAATCGCGGACCCCCGCCAGGGCCTCGCCCAGAATCTCTTCGCCGCGCCCATTGCCATAGGTATCAGCCGCGTCAAAGAAGGTGATGCCCACGTCGAGGGCCTGTTTGATGAGTGACTGGCCCTGGTGCTGGTCAATACCCCACCAATCGGTGCTGATGGTCCAGACTCCAAACCCAATGGCTGAGGCTACGATACCGGTGTTGCCAAGCTGTCGATATTCCACGCTGTGTACACTCCTTTATGTCAGGTCCACTCTGATCTGCGGGTTCGCGATTTACGACAACGCTGATGTGGCCCCGCATCCCATCAGGTCGCGGGCGGATGATCCGCGCGCTAACCCAACAGTGGCGCGGTTGGTCCATCTCTGACGCCATCCGCGGTAGGATTGGCGAGCAAGGTTTGTGCGAGCGACGTTCCAATGCCAATCGCCTCCTCGGTATGACCGTGGATCATCTGGCGAATGACCGCTCCGTTTGGATGCGCAATCAGACCATGTAGCCAGATCGATCCGCCATGGACACGCGCCCAGGCCGCTACGGGGGCCTGACAACCGACGCCGAGCGCGGCAAGGAAAGCGCGTTCGGCGGTGACGGCCAGTGCCGTCGGACGATGGTGTAGTGGCGCGATCAGGTCACGGACCCAGGCATCGTCGGCGCGGATCTGCAAACCCAGCGCGCCCTGCCCCGGCGCGGGCAGCATCGTCTCGGTCGGCAAAATCTCCGTGATCGAACCGCTACGACGGAGCCGCTTGAGGCCTGCCACCGCCAACACAATCGCGTCATATGGCCCATAAGGGTCCAGCGCTTTGCGCAGGCGCGTGTCGACATTACCGCGCAGATCCACAACCCGCAGGTCAGGTCGCAAGACGCACAACTGCGCGGCGCGGCGCGCGGCGCCCGTCCCCACCACCGCGCCCAGCGGCAACTGCGCCAGTCGTTGACCCGCCCGCGCGATGAGAGCATCATGCACATCTTCACGGCGCGGAATCGCACCAAGTTCCAGGCCATCACTCAAGCGCGCGGGGAGATCTTTCAAACTGTGCACCGCCAGATCGATTGTCCCACGCGCCAGCGCATCCTCGATCTCTTTGACGAAAACTCCCTGACCACCGATCACGCGCAGTGAGGAACCCTGGTCCAGATCACCGGTCGTATGGATCTCGCGAACGATGATCGCGAGATCGGGATGGCGACGGCGCAACGAGGTGACAATCGCATGTGACTGGCGGAGGGCCAGGGCGCTCCCCCGCGTCCCGACGACCAGGGTGCGGGTGGAGGGTGACAGGAAATTGGGCGCGACCGTACTGGTGATCGTCATAGCGAGTCTCCCGCCGCCAACAGCGAGATCTGCGACACAACGTCATCGGTGGACGCGGAATCTTCGAGGGCGAAGAGGCCGCGAGCCATCTCAACGAAGCGGGCATCCCCGGCGTGGCGCTTCAGTTCGATGATCGGGGTATGCAGCAACTTGTTGACGAGTGCCACACTCAGCGTTTCCACGGCGCGTTGTTCGCGCGGCGACAGGTTTCCAAGGTGGCGTAACGCCCGTTGCAGCTCAGCGGTACGGACGCGCTCCGCCTGATCGCGCAGTTCGGCGATGGTCGGCGTCACATCCAGCGATCCTTGCCAGCGCAGATAAGTCGCCGTCTCGGCGGCGATGATGTGACGCGCCGCCGGGATGGACTGGGCGCGGTCGCGCAGGCCTTCGCCGGCGACCAGATGCAAGTCATCGATATCCGCGAGATAAACGTGTGGGATATGCGCCACCTGGGGATCGATATCACGCGGCACCGCCACATCCACCAGCGCCAGCGGTCGGTCTGGCCGTCCGCGCATGATGCTGGCAACGGTGGCGGCGTGGATCAGGGTGTGGGGGGCGCCCGTCGAGCTGATGGTGACATCGGCCCAGGCCAACGCATCATCCAATTCGTTCCAGCCGCAGGCCACGCCACCCAGCTCATGTGCCACCCGCGCGGCGCGCTCCGGGTTGCGATTCAGGACGCGGACCCCGCCGACGGCGTGGTTCGCCAGCGCCCGTGCCGCCAGCTCCGCCATCTTGCCCGCGCCAATCAACAAGATCTGCTTACCGCGCAGATCCCCCAGCCAGCCGCGCGCCTTCAGGACCGCCGCGTGGCTGATCGATGCGGCCCCCTGCCCCAGCGCGGTCTCGGTCCGCACACGGCGGCCGGCGACGATGGCGTGGCGAAAGAGCGAGGAGAGCAGTCGGCCGGAAGCCCCGCAGCGCAGCGCGCGTTGCAACGCGTCGCCTACCTGACCGAGAATCTGAGCCTCACCAAGTACCATCGAATCCAGTCCTGCCGCCACCAGGCAGAGGTGTTCGACGGCCTGAGCATCCGTCAGCTCGTAGCAGAAGGCGCGCGCGTTCTCATACTGTCCACTGGCGGCGAGAAAAGCGCGCGCGCGTTGCAAGGCCGCATCAGGCTGATCCGCACGGTCGGCGGTATACACCTCGAACCGGTTGCAGGTTGCCAGGATCGCAATCTCGCCATCGCTGGCATGCAGGCTGAGGCGCGCATCCAGGTCGCGATCGTCCGCGGTGAATTGCTCGCGCAAGGCAACCGGCGCGGTGTGGAAGCTTAGACCGATGAGCGCGATGGACATCCCGATACCTCAGCCACTTCACACGCCTGTTCGGCGATGCCGTCGATCAGAGCGATTGCCTCATCGCGTCGTCCGGCGCGCAGTAATTCCAACACCTGCGTATCGACAATGCGGTACCAACGGTCCCGGCGACACCCAAAGCAAGGCAGGTGGCGCGCGATCTCCGGGCGGCGTTCTTTCATGATGGCCAGGAACTCGCCATACTCGGGGCCAAAATCGCGCTCGAAGCGCTTACGAATGCGATTCGAGAGAGCGGGAGCAACTCCGTTCGTCGAGATACCAATCGTCAGGTCACCCTGGCGGACCACAGAGACCGCGTAGAAATTGCAGTGTGGAGGATCATCGACGACATTGCAGAGGATGTTGCGGCCTTGCGCTTCTTCCCAGACCGCCGCGTTGATTGCGCGATCATCGGTCGCGCCGATGACCATAAACGCGCCGGCGAGGTCGCCCGGCGCATATTCCCGCGCCACCCACTCGATGGCGTTGTCCTGCGCCAGTTCGGCCAGACGAGGGGTTGTCGCGGGACTGATCAGCGTGATCCGCGCCCCTGACTCCAACATCTGGAGCACTTTGCCTTCCGCGACATTGCCGCCACCGACGACGACCGTGCGGACCGCATCCAGATTGGCGAGTAGAATTGGCAAACCACCAGTTGTCGCAGTCATGCGACCTCCCCGTATCTCTCTTCACAATTACCGGGCCTTTGCCTGGCAATCTGTCATTTTTCTCAAACAGCTAGAGATCCCTGATCATTCCCTGTGGCGGCTCGTCCCACCATCAGAGGCCGTCGCTGATGCTCAGTGGCAACTGCGCATCAGCCGCGTTATGATGATTGGCGCTGTTGAACCTCAAATGACGCCAGCATCGCAAAGAAGACCACATCTAAAAATGCTCGCAGATCGCGACTGATACGTTCGTTATCTTCTTCATCATTGACCGCGTCCGCCGCGACCGGGCGAGCGGAACGGACCAATGAGTCGCGAAAGAAATAAAACGCCCGGACCGTATCCGGAAGCGAGATCTGGCGGATAGCGGCGTCATGCCCGTACTTGCGCCCAATTTCCTCAGCTTCAGCCAGCACGCCATCGCGACCGGCCTGGCCCGCGACATAGCGCATGGCCAGGCCCAGCAACCGCCGTCCTTGCTCGCGTTGTCCCTCGATAGCGACAGGATCGTACGCGCTATGCCAGGGAGCGCTGGCGGGGACAGAGCGGTGAATCTGTTGCAACGTCCGATCGGCGATCGCGCGAGTCGATTCGCTGATCACCACCAGCGCGCGCCCTTCGGACCGTTGCGCGATGAAAGCGCGCAACTCGCGTTCCAGGAAGCGCCGGTGGCCGCCGGGAGTGCGGAGAAAGCCGACCATGCCATGGTCGGCCCACTCGCGCAACGTGCTGGGATGGACGCCGACGACTTCCGCCGCCGCGCTCAGGGTCAGCCAGCGCTCATGCGCCGCGTGATCATGTCCATCCATTCCACTACTCCTCCGGCCGCAAGAAAGCTATCTAAATCTAAGGAAATCTATAGGAGAGTATAGCACCGTATCTGCCACTTGGGAAGGGGCGAAGGTCTGATTGGATTTGTCGGGAAGAGTATGATTGGGCCACACCGCTACTCGTTCGGCGTATCAAGTTTGCTGCGTTCCACTTGAACTGGTGGACAGGGTACGCTCCCATAACTACAGAAGACACAGCAGTCGCCGGGGAGTGGACGAAGTTCCGCCTGGCATTGCGTACAGACATAGTAGATCTGGCAGGCGTCGCTGGGCATGGTCTCGGACTGTCGGTGGCCACACTGTGGACAGGTGATCACACTGATTTCAATGAACGCTTGTGCCATAAACCTGGCTCCTCTGTCTCTTACCCGTGCATGCCTGTGTCATACTATGCATAGTACCACGGAGCAGCCTATCACGGACACACCAACGCACGGGCATCACGCCGCGGTGCAGGCGACTCGTGGGCAATCCGAGAAGACGAGGGCAATGGTGATGCCACAAGACGCGAATGATGGACAGACTTCCTCAGACCTGAGCGGTGTGCAGCGCGTCGCCGATGCGATCCGCGCGAACATCAGCCAGGTCATCGTCGGCCAGACAGCGACGATCGATCTGCTGCTGGTCGCGGTCCTGGCTGGTGGCCATGTCTTGATCGAGGATGTGCCGGGCATGGGCAAGACGGTGCTGGCACGCGCGCTAGCCCGCAGCCTCGGAGGAGATTTTCAGCGCATCCAATGCACGCCCGATCTCTTGCCTGGCGACATTACCGGGATCATGGTGCTCAACCAGCACGAGGGCGCCTTTCAGTTTCGCCCTGGCCCGATCTTCGCCCAGGTGGTCCTGGCCGACGAGGTCAATCGCGCCACCCCGCGGACGCAGTCCGCGCTACTCGAAGCGATGGCGGAACACCAGGTGACGATCGACCGCGAGACGCGTCCATTGCCGCACCCATTCTTATTGATCGCCACGCAGAATCCAGTGGAACTAGAAGGAACCTTCCCGCTTCCTGAAGCGCAGCTCGATCGCTTTCTGTTGCGTCCGCGCATGGGTTACCCAACGCTGGATGATGAGCGCACGATTTTGCGGCGTTTCCGCACGGCAGATCCGCTAGCAAACATACCAGCGGTGACAACCCCCCAGCAGGTATCCGCCCTGAGTCGGTTGATCGGACAGGTACGGATTGATACCAGCATCGAGGATTACTTACTCACGATCGTACGATCGACGCGTAGCCATCCAGGAGTGGAGCTGGGGGTCAGTCCACGCGGCGCGCTGGCGCTGGCGCGTGCCGCCCAGGCGCTGGCGGCCATTGCGGGGCGAGCCTATGTGGCGCCAGATGACATCAAGCGGTTAGCGCGCCCCGTCCTGGCGCATCGACTGATCACCAATGTCGAGGCGCGTGTCGCTGGCAACGCTGGCGAGCTGATCATCGATGAGATCGTGCGCCAGACCTATGTGCCGGTCGAAGCAATTCCCGCATCGTGAAATGAGGCTGGCTCGTGTATCGACCTCGACAGCGACCGGGCGCATCAACCCCGTCCACCGACCAGATCGATCCTGCCACGGCGATGAATCCGCTCGCTAATCGACAGGGTCGCCAACAACGCCAGGAGGCAGAGGATCGCCAAAGAGGGCGGGCGAGCACGCGTCCCCTGGATGAGGACGAGATCCACGCGATCATGCGTCCGAGTTCGCGTCGATTCTGGATAGTCGGCGCGCTGGGTCTGGTGGTTCTGGGATACCTGCTGGCAATTCCCCTCCTGGGTCTGGCAGCCTTCGTCCTGGTCGCCATCAATATGCTGCCCGAGGTGTGGCGTGTCATCGCCCTGCGCGATGTGGAATTTCATCGGACGTTATCGCGCGCGATCGTGCCATTTGGTGGCCATTTGCAGATCACCTACACACTGGAGAACCGCAAACGCTTCCCGGTCCCCTGGTTGGAGATCGAGGATGAATACGGCGACGCGCTACGCATGGAAGGCACGACCGCCTTTGCGAGCTATAAGCCAGAACGCAACCTGTTCATCACCGGGATGACGTTGTGGGTCTTTCAACGCGTCCGCCGCACCTACAAAATCCAGGCGGTACAGCGCGGGGTGTTTCTGTTTGGCCCAACCTATCTGCGTTCTGGTGATCCATTTGGCTTCCAGGAAACCAATCGACGAGTTCGTGACCAGACCAGCGACCAGCGCGTCATCGTCCTACCCATTGCGGTGCCGTTGACGAAGTTTGGGCTGCCATCGCGCCGCCCATTCGGCGATCTCCGTACAGCGGTCCCCACCTTCGAAGATCTATCGCAGGTCATCGGCGCGCGTGATTACGCCCCAACAGATTCGTTGCGGCGTATCCATTGGCAGGCGACGGCGCGCCAGGGGAAGCCACAGAGCAAGCTCTATCCGCCGACAACGGACAATACCCTGATGATTCTGCTCGATATCAACACAAATCTGAACCCCACCGCCGGCTTTGAAACCGCGCTGGTGGAACTGGGCGTGGCGGCCGCCGCCTCCGTCGCGCGCTGGGCCAGTGCGGAGCGCTTCGCGGTGGGCGTGGTGACGAACGCGCTCCCCGCCAGCGGTGCAGTCGAATCGAACCTGATGACGGAGAACATTGTCGCGGTTATGCGCGTCAGCCCGAGCGCGCACAAAGATCATCTTGGTCGATTGCTACGGGTCCTGGCGCAAGTGCAACCGTACCTGGGGCATTCGATGGCGCGTGTCGTGGCGCGCGAAGAGACGCGTCTGCCCCTGGGCGCAACAGTGATCTACATTGGAGCGGCGCTGGCCTTGCGCGCCGATGTGGTGGAGCGGCTCCAGCGCATGCGGCGTCACGGCCATGTCGTCGCGTTATTATTGACCGGGGACGCGCCAGCGGAGACGGGCGGATTATTGAGCTATCGTTTGGGAGGGACAGAGCGCTGGTATGAACTCGCCAGAAGCGCGGCGCGCGGCGCCGGTATCGTCGAATTCGACGATGAATCACCCGAGGCCGCAAGCGACCGTGGTGATCCAGGGGCAACGGATTCCGATCGTGCAGATCACACCGCCCCTTTTGTCTTTACCGTGGGGTGATTGGTTTGGCATTGCTTGCACAGGCGCCTTCGCCGCCGCGCTGGCTTACTCGTCATTGCTGGTGGCGGGGGCTGTCGCCTGGTTTGGCGATCCCAATCGCGCACTGTTGCCACTGTTGCCACTCTTTGGGATCATCCTGGCGGCGGCGATCTGTCTGCGGGTCGCGGATCAGGGGCGGTTTTCCGAACGCGCGATGCAAACGGTCGCCATTGTCGGCGCGTCGCTCACCGCGTTGGTGTTGATCCGGTGGCGGGTATATCCCACCCTCGCGCCGGGCGATTTCTCGTGGTTGGTGGGTCTTACTCAGATTCTGGATATCTATGATGAACGTCCCCATGCGATTCTCGGGATGATCCTGATCAGCGCGATTGTCTGGACCCTTGGAATTGGCCTGGCGCGCAACGCGGGTGATTATGAAAGCCGTCGCCAGCAATTCACCGGGTCTTTCATCATGCAACTGGTGGCGTTGGCGATTGCGGCGGGCGTCGCCATCAACCGTGACCGCTTGAACCAGATCCTGGGGCTGTACGTCCCGACCTATGCCGTCTTCGGCTTGATCACGTTGGCGCAGGTGCGGCTCAGCGAAGTACGTCAGCGGTTGACACAAGCGGGAGCCAATCGCCGCACGTTTTTGATGTGGCGTATCGTCTCATCCAGCATCGCGCTCGGCTCGGTGGTAATCGTCTACGTCGCGGCGGCATTCTATAATACCGATTCCTATGCGGGGCCGTTGAGCATACTCGACGCCCTCTGGGTCGGCTTGACCGATCTGCTCATCGCAATCCTGGGATTCTTTTTCACTCCCATCATCGGCTTCCTCACCGGCCTACTCCAGCAGTTCTTCGCCCTGGGAGCATCGCAACAACGGGTAAAACTCATCTGCCCAACCCCATCGCCGGGTTCTTCCGCGCAAAGTTGTCACCCACCACTGCAGTTACCTACCAGTACGGTCGGTCTTCCCAGCGATGCCCAGATCCATACTGTTTATCTCGTCGTGATCATCGTCGCGATGTGTATCGGGGCCATCTTGCTCCTCGCGGCATTACGAAGACGACTCGTCGGCACCGAAAGTGTGGCCATCGATGAAAGTCGGGAGATGATCTCACCCTCTGAGCGACGGATCGATCGGCATGCGGTCGCTGTCGTGCCAGATTCCAACGATCCTCCACCTGCTGGGTCAGTCCGCGCGATCTATCGCGACCTGTTGCGGGCAGGTCAATCCGTTGGCTACGAGCGACAGCGCGACGAGACACCCGCGGAATATGAACGGCGACTCACTGCGGCGGGGGTCCCTGCCGCAGATATCGCCTTACTCACGGCTACTTATGCGGAAGAGCGCTATGGCGGGGTCGCGCCAACAGGCACACGCGTCCAGCGGGCACTGACGGAACTGCGTACGGTGATTGCCCATTGGCGCGGGAAAGCCTGAGTGCACTGGTGAATTGACCCTGACGAAAGTCCCGGTGCAGGCGTGTGCTATCCTGTGGAATAGGACAGCGCGCGTCGGGATTGGCCAAGCGCGCGGAGCAGAAAGAGAGCGAAGATTGTCTATGGTTGATCCGACAGCGGATACGTTAGAAGCCGTCGCTACCGCCGTGCGCGACTGCTTGAGATGCGATCTCTGTAAGACGCGCAATCATGCTGTGCCTGGGGAGGGTAATCCCCAGACAGAGGTACTTTTCATCGGCGAGGCGCCCGGATTGAATGAAGACCGTAGCGGCCGGCCCTTTGTCGGCGCGGCTGGCCAATTCCTGGATGAATTGCTGGCCAGCGTCCAGCTCAAGCGCTCGGATTGTTTCATTACCAATGTTGTCAAATGTCGTCCACCAAATAATCGCGACCCTGAGCCGACCGAGATCGCCGCGTGCGCGTCGTACCTCGACCGCCAGATCGCGCTGTTGAATCCCAAACTGATCGTGACGCTAGGCCGCTTCTCGATGGCGAAATTTTTTCCTGGCGAAACTATCAGCAGAATCCATGGCAAGCTGCGCATGATCAACGGGCGACTTGTGTTGCCTATGTATCATCCCGCCGCCGCGCTGCATCAGAACTCGCTCCGTGCGACGATCCTGGAAGACTTCAAACAAGTGCCCCTGGCGCTGGCCGCCGCGCGCCAACAGGCTGCGCCACCACCCAGCCCAGCTCCAGCGTCGGCCGAAGCTCCCAAGCTCGAGCAGAAGACGCTCTTCGATCTGTAGGCGCGCCCGGTGGACGCCACTGCCATTACTGCTGCTTTGCCACTCGATCGCGCTTGCCTGGTGGCCATGAGGGGCGCTGGTTAGCCGCAGAGCGTTGGGATGGAAGCCGCGGATCAGGGACGGTCCGCGGCTGGTCCTCTGCAGCGAGATCTTCACGATGCGTATCCTCTGCCACGGAGGATCTGGCTGGCGCAACGGGCCGATTTCGCTGTATCCCCGGTAGCTGTGACGAGCGACGTTGGATAGGATTCACTGATGGCACCGTAAGTTCAGGTTGCTTCGTAGTGCCATAATCGGGGATGTAATGCAGGATATCCGGGATGGACTCGCGCGGTTCGTGGTGCCCCATGATCCAGGAATTCACCTCCACCCCCAGTAGCAGGATGACAGAGAAGTAGTAGAAGAACACCAGGATCACCACTGCGAATCCCAGACTCGCGCCATAGGTCGAGTATTTTAAGAAGTGCGCGGCATAGAGCGGGAAGAGCAGTGTATAGGCTTCCAGCAAGATCGCCGCTATGAGTGCCCCCCAGACCGTATCGCGCCAGGCTACTTTTTGATTCGGCACAACAACATACATCACGCTCAAAAGGATGAAGGCGGTCAGCGTGCCGGCCAGATACGAGATCAGCCACCAAACAATACCGAGGGGAGCATTGTTGTGCGAATTGACCCCCACCTGGGATGCCAGAGCGTTCAGAGCCTGTGGAATGCTCGTCGCCAACAACATCACGATGATTAATGGTATCTGAAGTAGCACCATACTGATCGCCATCAGGTAAGCGTGGATGATGTCGCGTTGCTTCAGTCGCAAGATGATACTGAAGGCATAATCCACATTTAAGAAGAAACCCGCACCACCTACCAATGACAACAGGATGCCGATCACGCCGATGGTGCCCGCTTCATGCTTGACGGCCACCGCAATCGCATTGGCGCCATTGAATGACAGAGAGTGCGCTAATTTGGCGGTAAGGATCGCCGTCAGATCGCTCGCAGAATGCCCGGTGATAAAGAAGACGAAACTGATTAACCCGAGCAAGCCCACCAATAAAGGCACAATCGCAAGCAACAAATTATAGGCCAACATACCAGCAAATTGCATCACCCCATCATTCGCAAGCTTTAAGGCGAATTGTTGCACCGTACCCGCCATATGACCAATGCTGGTCCTCCTATCACGGGGGGGTGTAGGTTGCAGATTTGAATCGGGACGTTGCGCTGTACGTTGAGAGCGGGCCAGATGCGACATGCGTATGCTTCCTTTCGCACAAATAGCATGCGGTGGCCTCATTCCACGATACACGGAATTTGGACAACCACTGCTCATGAGCAAAGAAAACAAGAAACATGCCATTCGTTCTGGCATACGATTGGATGTTAGGCTATAACTGTACAGGAAAATCGAGAGCTTGCCCACACACTTCACCAGATGCGGCAAAGACGGCCGCTCTCACCACAGGCGCACTGGCAATGCCCGAACCAGGCGGGAGCGATCGAGCGCGGGTATGGCAGCTCGGAAGCCACCAATACCCACGCTGGCAGATCATCATTGGCCATGCAGAGCCCGTACTGCCTGTGACCTATCCATCCGCAACAATGCCAACGGAATGAGCGCGACGATAAAAGTGCTGGCAATATATGGAAACATGGCGTTATACCCTACACCATCGATGAGCAAGCCCGCCAACAGGCTGGAGAGCGGTGCGGAGAGCGAGGTGACAGCGGTATTCAACCCGGTATATAGCCCCATCTTCTCGGGGAAAACAATGCGCGTCAACATGGGATACGAGCTGGTGGTCTGCGCCGCATTGCCAAGGCCAGCCAACGCGAGCACGGCATACAATGGCAGGAGGCTCTTCATGAAAATAGCCAGGATCGAAGCGATCGACATGCACACGATGCCAAAGATGAAGACGCGCTTCACCCCTAACCGATCGGTCAGGATGCCCAAAGGATAATAGAAGATCGTGCTGGAGAGCAGAATGATCAATGGCAAGGTGAAAGCCAGGCTATCCGACAATCCCAGACCGCCGCGCGCCACCGCACCAGTGCCATAGGGTGTCAAGTTCACGGCAATCGCGTTGATCCCCAACCACATCAGACCTTGCGACAGGAAAAATAACAAGACCTGTGGATCGCCGACGAAGCCTTGCCAATATTCCCGGAGTGTATAGCGTGCCTGATGTGTGCCGCGTAGGGTACGTGGTTCGCGTAGCCCGGTGAAGACAGGGACGAAGCCCAGCATCAACGCCGCCACACAGATCGCAAAGAAGGGATTCAGACCAATCTTGCCAGCAAGGAGCACCAGGGCTAACAGAAACGCTACCTGACCACCAGCGCCGAGCGCCTGGAAGATGCCATTCACCCAACCACGTTGCCGTTCGGGGGTGATGTCTGGCAAAAGCGAGAGGTAGGGATCATACATGACGTTGAAGGTCACAGAGAAGAGAAATATCGCCAGGCTGACCAGAGCGATTACCCCTGCGGTACCGAGAACCGCAGAGAAGGCCGGGATGAATGGGGTGATACCGAGAAAAAGGATAGTCCATGGCAGAAAGCGGACAATGAAAGGACGGCGCCGACCGGTCCGTTTCCAGGTACGGTCGCTCCACGCGCCAACGAGTGGTTGAATGATGGCACCTTCGAATGAGTGCGAACTGGAAAGCAGATTACGCAACACGGCCGGCGCGCCAAGATTTTGCAGGAAGACCGGTAAAAGATAATTATTCAGCGCGTAGAAGATGCTGGATCCAATATTGCCCGAAGAATAGGCCATGGCAGCGCGGGTCGAGAGTGGCGCGTCGGTCGGTGGTGCCTCACCTGTTTGCGGAGCGAGCATAACCCCGCCGATAATTTCCTGGTTCGTTTCCATCGTTGTCCCCCTTAACATATTGATATCGCCTGGTTAGGTAACGGGGTAGCGGTGCTGAGTCGCGCGAGAAGCGTGCGATGATGCTTCATGAAGTGCGGGCTGAGCGGTACTGAGAAACACATGGCGGCGCAGTTATCTGGGGATATATGGAAGGTTGCGACAGAGAGGTGTGCGGAAGAACGTGCAGTGCGGCACTGGCACCCGGTGATCAGGTAATCCTGGCGCAACGGCACCATGGGACGGCGCATGCAGCACGGTCGTTGTCGTCATTGACAATCCTCGCAGTCTGTCTCGGCCAGTGGTGGGGTAGTTTAAGAATGCCCGCGCATGTTGGGATGAGCATAGCGCATACCAGGAAAGTTTGCAAGCAAATCCTGGTTTGCTCGCCACATTTCGCTCGTCGAGCGACTAGGCACGTATGCTATAGTGACAGAGAGAGCAATCAATGGTTTGAGGTTGAGGATGGGCACCTGGCAGAGATCGATCCTGGTGGTACTGGTGGTTAGCATACTCTGGATTGCGGCCTGTAGTTCTTCCATACCAACCCAAGCGCCACTGGCGACGGTCTTGCCGAGTATTCCCGTCCCAGCGACTTACGCAACATGTACAACTATCAACGCGCCAACCATCCCCCTCACCGCTACGCTGTCGGGCACCGGTCAAGCGAATTTGACCGCGATTGGCACGACGATCTATGGTCTCGATCAGTTGCTTCCCACACAGGGGACTGTCCCGCAGGTCGCCTGGCAATTGCTCGATCAATGGCATCCCGCGATGGTGCGATTACATTTTGGGTTCTATGGCGGACAGCCCGCTTTGCCAGAGAATCAGCAAGGTGTTTGGGATTTTTCTCAGGACGATCAACTCATCGCGGCGTTGCGCGCCCACGGCATTCCCTTTTACCTTGATGTGCGGACCGGACCACCCTGGATGTTTACCAATACTGGCCAACTGCGCGATCAGTCTTTCCAGGAATTTGCAACCTACATGGCGCGTCTGGTTGGTTGGTATAACAAAGGAGGCTTTACCGACGATCAGGGGCACTTTCATAGTTCCGGGCATCTCAATTGGATCCATACCTGGGAGATTTGGAACGAACCGAATTCTGGCTATGAGGTACCTGCCCCTGTTGCCGATCGAGCGGCAACCTGGATGGAGGCGGTGCCGTTCGCGCGCCTCTATGATACAACGGTCGCGGCGATGCGCGCGGTTGATCCCACCATCGTCACGGGAGGCCCGACGCTCTCTTCGTATCCTGATATTCCGTACCTGCGGGCTTTTGTGCAGGCGGTCCAGCAACCGTTGGATTTCCTCTCATTTCATGCCTATGCCATCAGTAATACCGCGGATCCTGATCAGAATATCTTTACCGCATTGAATGGGCCGCGACTCCTCCAGCGCCTGATTGCCGCGAAACAGATTCTGGCGGCAAAATATCCTGGCAAGCATGTACCGATCTGGATCGACGAACTTGGCCTCAATGAAGTATCACGTCCACCGGCGGATCCACGGGGGACTGAACCGATTGCCTATGCCTTCAACGCGGCAGTCTATGCGATCTTCGCCCAACAAGGCATCGATTATTTTGGACAATTTCCTTTAGTGGGAACGAACCAACTCGCCTTGATCGATTTCAAGTCAGCGCAGATCTATCGAACCTACTGGTTTTTCTTGCTCCTCGCGCGCGCATTTCCGGTTGGTTCGACCCTCTATCCCCTCAGTGGTCCGGATGGTGATGGCATTGTCGGGTTGGCGGCGATCGCCCCGGATGGTCAATCATTGCGGGTGATGATCGGCAATACGCAAGTCGCGCATCCCTTGGATCATGATGGCAGCGGGGTACCTGTTATGATCCATCTGAGCCTGAGCAGCACAGCGGGCAACCCACTCAACTTCGGGAATGTTGGGACCACCTGGAATTTCGATGCATCCGCACCCACCGACGGACTGCCAACCCCCTGTATCCAAAACACCCAACGAGTAAACGCGACTTCTACGACACTGACCTTCGCGGTTGGAGGATACGGGGCCACGTTCATCGATATCCCGCTTATAAAAACATCCAATCGATGAAAGCCACTTCATCTAGCCTATTAGTAATGTGACTATCATAGCTTTTAGCAGAAGGATACTGTTGTCGAAATCTCGCTATGTTTCATGTTTCGCGACAAAATTTTAGCATAGATGTATACAATTTAGTATGTTACATAAGTTGCTCAAGCCTAAAAATGTGGATATAATATGGCGTTGGCAAGTAAGTGCCTAAGCGATTTCCAAGCTTGTGTGGGGATGCGGGGATGAACGGCAAGAGGAACCAACGGATTGCGCTTTCCATTGCAATGACCGAATTATGCGTGTTGAGCCTCTTACTCATGCTGATTACGGGTAAACAGACGCTTACTCGCAGCCAAACTGTTCGCTATAGCGCGGCATTGGCCGCTGTGCCCTTCAACAATGAAGGCATCACGCCTGATACTTCGCCGGGTTCTGGCAATTTCGATACGTATAAAACGAGTTATTCAAGCAATGCGCTATCGGTGGCAGGATTTGTCAGTGGCGGTACCGTGCAAAGCAACGGATTTACCTTCTCATTGCCGACCGTGGCAGTAGGTCAAAACGACAATTGGCTGGCGAATGGCCAGGTGATCCCAATTACAACCACAGGAACGCTCGCCTTTCTTGGCGCCGCAGCCCTCGGACCCGCCTCACGCACTGCGACTATTACCTATACAGATGGCACGACCCAAACATTTACCCTGGCATTCAGCGATTGGACGCTGGATAACGGGAAGTCAACTGTGCTGGCGGCAGACAAAATAGCGGCAACTATGCTCTATCGTAACAATGGAAGCGGCAATCAATCCATTAAAAATTATGTATACTTTACGTCTGTGGCATTGGCAACCGGCAAAACAACGCAGAGCGTAACCCTGCCAATCGCGCCAACAACTGGTACATTACTGCATGTCTTCGCGATAGCCGGTACAACGGGGACTGCCATAACGCCCACAGCAACCAATACAACTGGATTGCCAACAGCATCTCCCACCTCAACCATCCCCGCTGTCACGCCGACAATGACCAGTACTATTGCAGTGCCGACGGCTACAACCACTACACAAGGGGCACCTCCCTTTTCAAATGAAGGGATCACACCTGATACATCACCAGGGTCTGGCAATTTTGATACGTACCAGACCAGCTATTCGAACGATGCCTTGGCCCTGGCCGGATTTGCGAGTGGCGCACTCGTAACCACGAATGGCTTCTCTTTCCAGTGGCCAACCGTCACATTAGGCCAGAATGACAACTGGATTGCTAATGGCCAGATCATTCCGATCACCGCTACCGGAACGATGGCCTTCCTGGGTGCGGCCGCACTCGGACCTGCCTCACGAACAGCGACGATCACCTATACCGATGGAACAACACAGAATTTCACCCTGGCATTCAGCGATTGGACCTTAGGGGGCGGAACGGCAACCATACTCCCCGCCGATACAATCGCGGCAACAACGGCTTATCGCAATAATGGCGCAGGCAAGCAAACGGTCAATACCTATGTGTTTTTTACCTCAGTTGTCTTAACCCCCGGCAAGACAACGCGGAGTATCACCCTTCCTCTGGCCCCAGTGACTGGTACGCTCATGCATGTATTTAGCATTTCTGGCGCAACTGGTACGGCCCCTCAGCCAACACCGACCGCAACGACGGTGATCCCCACGGCGACCGCAACCACTGTGGCTATTACACCCACAAGCACTACCAGCGGGCCCTTGAATAACGTGGGTATTACTCCAGATACTGCATCAGGTAGCGGAAATTTCGATACGTGGGGAAATACCTATTCGAATGACGCGTTGAGCGGTCTGGGATTCGTCAGTGGCTCCCCGGTGACCAGCAATGGCTATGTCTTTCCATGGCCATCGAATGGAGCAGGACAATTTGACAATTGGCAAGCCAGTGGGCAGGTGATTCCGATCACTGCCACCGGGCAGATAGCCTTCTTAGGGTCAGCTTCCAATGGGCCATCATCAGGTACTGCGACGATCACTTATACCGATGGTACGACGCAATCCTTCACCTTGGCCTTCAGCGATTGGACGTTGAACGGTGGAAAATCTCCTGTGATAGCCGGTGATCAGATAGCTGCCACCATGAGTTATCGCAATAATGCGAGTGGCAAACAGATCACTCAAACATATCTCTTCTTTACATCTATCGGCCTGGCAGCTGGAAAAACCACTCAGAGTGTAACCTTGCCAAAGACGGTCACTGCCGGTCAATTACATGTCTTCGCCCTTTCGAGTACAGTAAGTACGATACCGCCGACAGCAACGGCAACATTGATAGCCCCAACTCCGACAGCGACAACAGTCATACCCACGGCGACCACCATCATTCCAACGGCAACTCCACTGCCATACACTCTCTCTGATTGGACCACCTACGGTTACGATAATGGGCACAGTTTCAATAACTCTCGCGAAACGATTCTGACCACCGCTTCGGCATCGAAGCTGACGCTTCTGGGGACCGGATCAGCCCCACAAGGCATGAGTGGACAGCCCATAGTCGCGAATGGCAATGTGTATTGGGGATCCTGGGATGGGAATGTTTATGCTGGCACTCTCGGGAGTAACGGGAGTATCAACGTTCTCTGGAAGACCTTCGTTGGTCAAACAACCGTGTCGACCTGTGTCCCTCCAACTGCTGGGGTAGGCGGCACAGTAACCTACGGGACGATCGGAAGCACGCCTGCTATTTTTGTCGGTGGTGGCGATGGCAAAGTGTATGCGTTGAATGCGCAGACGGGAGCGGTGCTCTGGTCAACCCTGCTCGGCAATACAGGTACCGGGTACTTTATCTGGGATTCTCCTGTACTCTCAGGAGGTAGTCTGTATATTGGTATCTCCTCCTTCGGTGATTGTCCGACGATCCAGGGGAAATTGTTTCATATCAATCCCGCTAATGGCGCCATCCAGGGAACCTTTAATATCGTGCCAAATGGCTGTACGGGTGGTGGTCAATGGGGTTCTCCCACCATTGACGCCGCAAATGGGGTTGTGTATATCGCAACAGGTAATATGTCATCCTGCTCAAATGAGCCAGATGCTCAGGCAGTGGTAGCGGTCAATGCTTCAACCATGACGGGGATCGCCGCATGGCAAATTCCCGCGGCATTAGCCAACCTTACTGGCGACGCTGATTTTGGCAACACGCCAACGTTATTCAATGCCACGATCAATGGTGTTTCCACTCCGATGGTCGGTGTCGCCAGCAAAGACGGACAATTTTACGCATTTCAG
>DAIDHM010000018.1 GCA_027459705.1 Ktedonobacteria bacterium
CCAGGATAGGGTGCAGAAGGCGGGTAGCCGGGAGCGGCTCCAGGATAGGGTGCCGAAGGCGGGTAGCCGGGCATGGCTCCAGGGTAAGGTGCCGAAGGCGGGTAGCCGGGAGCGGCTCCAGGGTAAGGTGCCGAAGGCGGATAGCCGGGAGCGGCTCCAGGGTAAGGTGCCGAAGGCGGATAGCCGGGCATGGCTCCAGGGTAAGGTGCCGAAGGCGGAAAATTCGACGCGGAGGGCGTGCCGGCAACACCCGAGGATGATCTGCGGCGCATATCGTTGATTAACGTCCGCAACTCATATATTTGGTCAGAGAGATCGCCCATTACCAATGTGGTAATGTTACTATTATTATCGAGAACCAACTTGAAAAGTTCCAGTCGACCATCGATATCCGTATCTTGAGCCATTTCTGTCTCAATATTGGAGACCGCTTGGTAGAAATATTCTTTTGTACTATCGTAAACCACCTTGCTCTTAAATGCATCGACCCGCGCCTCATACACGGCTAAAGCCGATTGCATTGGAATGATCCAGACGATCGTGTTGTAAAACCACCGCTTTTTTCCATCGCGTCCGATGCATGCATTTGCGCAGTATTTAAACTCACTCTCTGGAAAATGATAACTGATGACTGATCCGTCAGGCCTTCTGACAGCTCGATCATCATAATCTTTAGGATAGGACTGAACGGCACGGAGGGGAAGTGGGCTACCAGCGACTTTATCCGTCACCAGGTATTTCTCTTTTGGATTCAAATCGGCCGGTTTCAATTTAAAACGATCAAGTGCACGCGAGGTGGAATCGTTAAATTTGGCATCCAGCCAATTATCGAATGCGTTGTCAGTCAGCGAGGCACGCTGAAGGTAGGCTCGCTGTGGAGCATGGGCCAAGTAATTGCCTAGGTAACCAATACCCAGTAAAATCACGGTTGGAATTAAAGCTACAATTAGTCCAACACTTGAGGCGAAGAATGACCCGACGCTATGGCTACCTGAAAACGATGCCACCGCAGAACACACGGAACAGAGGGCAAATAGACCTCCAAAACCGTAAAACCAGTAAGTCCACTTCGGGGTTTCAACATAAGGATTTACCGCGAAGTAATTCATAAGGTGTTGTGTGGTAACCTGTTCTGGCGTCAGTGAATGAGCGTTCTGTGATGGGTAAACGTTGTTTATGTACTTGACTGTTGGTTGACTCATCTGCAAATTCCTCTCGTAAGTATCTTGTATTATTTGACAAATCAAAGATCTGTCAAATAATCTCTGAAAATCTCGGGATAGATTCGGCTGATGAAGTTCAAGAGTTCCGGTTGCGGTGGACAGTTTTTAGCTTGCCGCAATTTCTCCCGAGCGGTTTCTTGCATGCGGCGAGTTGGGTATGCCTCAAGTTGAAAGGCGGCCCAGAAAGCGAGAAAGACCCTATTATCTCCTTCGCGTGAGTTTTTTGCGAAATTATTCGCTCTTGCAAGCAAAGCTTCGATACCGTCACGTTCCCCCATATCAACCAGGCCACGAGGTGCACGGCCACTTAGCAATGCCAGGGCTAGAAAGAAATGGAGTTTGGCCATGTCCGAGAAATGCTGGGTATCACTCGGTATATATTGGATTGCCAACTGAAAATTCATATAAGCGCCTTGAAAATTGCCCATACCCAAATCTGATTCTCCCCGCCGTTTAGCTATTTCTGGCGTATCCCTGCCAGTAGAAACGAGATTGATATTTGCCGTTATATGCTGCCATAATTCTGCTAAGGTAGAATATTCTTGATAGAAATATCGAGTATTTTGTTGCTTCACATATTGGATAAATTGGCGTTGATTCGCCAATCTTGATTCTTCCTCCACCTCGAATGGCATGTAAAGACCGTGATTGAAGGAGACAGAATTTTCCCTCAAACTTTGCAAATCATGAGGAACTTGCAAATCACGGGGCACGTGAATATACATAACCTTCTTGAGTTCGAGAGCTTTTTGGAATTCAAGCTGTGTAATGGACATATGGTCCGGGAATGGTTGCACAGCCTTATCGTCTGGAACCCCTTCGACAGTCCCAAAATTTAAGCCTATAATCCCCAGAAAAATGTCGCAACGTCCGACACCATACATCGATTGCTGCAAAGGACTTTCTGAATAATAGTTAAAATTTGCTTGTTCAATTGGACTTAAGCCAAGACTTGCGGCAAAATCTCTGGCGCTTTCGCGTGCACCACGCAATCCTTTGCTGGTTGCGCTCATAAATACAATGGGAGGTTGATTATTCAAAAATCGATAATCTAAACTCTGCATTTTTATCCTTTATTGAATACTAAAATTACAAAGATATCAGTAGTCACGTCTAATAAATATAAATTATACACCAAATTTATCCCACCTTTTATTTTCCAAATGAGATAATAACTTTATGTGCCCATTATACTTTACCTGACTTATAATGTCAAGTGCTGAAGTGGAAATTACCTAACATCCGAGTTAGGCTACTCATGTATCTTTGGTACCATCCGATAGATCCCCGTTTTTTTACCACCAATCCCCAAAGTGGCACATGAGAGTCAATCGCACTAAACGAGCATCCCCCATCATGAGATCTGTACTTATCGACATAATTGAACACCCATTTGCGCCTGTACTCGATGCGGGCAAGAAATGCAAGAGTGCTTATTCCAAAACCTCCCAATAACAATCATATAAAAATGCATTACCTGATCTTCAATTTCAGGAAATCAAGCGTTGCGTTCTCGCTTGACGTCTGCTACAATGCGCGAGGTGCAGCAATCGACCGTGAGTGAGTTTATCATGACTTGAACGCGAAAGGAGCCGCGCGATGCCCTGGTTTTCCTGGCTACGCCGCAAATCCTCGACGAGCACATCCCCAGAACCTGCGTCAGGCAGCCGCCCGATTTATCTGGAGGGGCGCGAATCTGTCAAAACGGGCGAGAGCCACTACCTTGTTCCGCATGGGAGCCGCGAGGTGCACCGCCTGGACATGCAGCATGCCGCTCTGCACGAACACTTCGGCACGCATCATTTTGCGCCCGTGCAGCAGCCCGGCCGCATCCTGGATGTTGCCTGTGGCACCGGTCGCTGGGCCAAAGATACCAAGGAGCGCTTTCCCAATGCCAGTGTGACGGGTATTGATATCACGGTCCCCATAGACATCCAGGAACAGCATGTTCCGACAGAATATACCTTCATTCAGGGCAATGTGCTCGAACCACTGCCTTTCCCCGATGCTTCTTTTGATTATGTCCACATGCGTGCTATGTTTTCAGCTCTGCCCGTCACTAAATGGCCAGAGGTGGTCCGCGAACTTGTGCGCGTCACCGCACCAGGCGGCTGGGTTGAACTGGTGGAAGGCGGCCTCCCTCGCAACGGTGGTCCGGCGCTGGCACAAGGGGGAGCCTGGTTTAATCAATTATTGTCTGCCCGTGGTATTGACCCAACCTATGCCAGAAATATCGGTACTCTGCTGGAGGCGGCGGGCACCACAAATACCAGCATGCGAGAAGAAGTGCTCCCGATCGGCCCCCATGGTGGCAAAGTCGGGCAGATGTTGGCTATGGATATGGTGAGTGCCTCACAACTCGCGATTCCCGCTCTGGCTCAGGGGTTGCGCCTCGATCAGCGAGAGGTTGAGGCGAATACGAAAGCTACCGAAGAAGAATTCTTTGGGAACACATACCAGACGGAGATCCCAATATATATCGCCTATGGGCAGCGCCCGCTCGCGCAAGCGCCCGTTTGATTCGTCATAGTTGGAGAAGTGTCAGGTCGCATCGTTTGAATGTCCGTGGATTGCGACCTGACCATCATTCACCCCAAGTCCTCGGCGCAAGAGGTGGACGATGCCACTGGGGAACCTAGCACTCATCGTCAGTGATCTGGATGGGACGCTGTTGCGAACCGGAACCACCGAGATTTCCGAACGGACCCGTCAGGCGATCGCACAATGGGAATATCGCGGTGGCATTTTCATCGCCGCCACCGGGCGATCGCCCCGTACCGCGATTCCAATCGCGCAGAGTATAGACCTGCAGGACGTGATAGTGTGCAGCAATGGCGCGGTCACTTTTGATCTGACCAGACAACAGATAACTCATCACCACCCCCTGCCGGGTGAGACGGCACTCGAACTCGCGCAAGGGTTGCGTGCCCAATATCCAGAGATTGGTTTTGGGATTGAGCGGGAATTGGAGATGGAATTCGAGCCCAATTATGCGCGCTGGCGGCCGCAAGCCCGGGGAACGGTGCGCGTGGATATCGCAGCCCTCTGCGCGGCGCCCGTGACAAAATTGCTGGCGATACATCCAGATGTGGCGGCGCCAGCGATCTGCGCGCTGGCCCAGGAACTCCTGGGCAGAGAGATCCATGCGACCCACTCAGGCTTGCCCTATGCGGAGATCTGCGCGGCGGGCGTCTCCAAAGCCAGCGCCATCGCGACCATCTGTGCGGAACGTGGCATTCCATCAACGGCGGTGGCGGCGTGTGGCGATATGCCAAATGACCTCGAGATGCTCCGGTGGGCGGAGATCAGTGTGGCCGTCGCCAACGCGCACCCCGATGTGTTGGCGACGGCCACTCATCGCACCACAACCAACGATGAAGATGGCGTGGCTCGCTTCATAGAACTCGCGCTGGCCGCGCGATGATCACCCGCCCGTCCCGGCAACCACATCGCCAGATGCCGCTTCGCGCTACTCCAGCGCCGCCGCGAGTCTGGCTGCCACGTCCGCCGGTAGCGTCTGGTGCAGGATCTTCCCTTTATACGGATCCAGCGCTTGCATCGCTCGCTCGACATGCTCGAAGTTGACCACCGCGACCAGCGCGGAGGAGCCTGGGGTCAATTGCGCGGCGATCTCTTTGAGATAATGATCGTCGAATCCCAGGTCGATCGCTTTATTCGCGATCAACCCCAGACCAGCGCCTGCCAGCGCGCCAGTGATTGCGCCTCCGACCATCGTCTCGGATCCCGGGACGCCCAACGCTCCCATCTCCTGTTGCACGGGTGTCACTCTGCTGGCCAGCATCCCCACGAGGCCGCCTGCCAGTGCCCCTGCCAACGCGCTCTGCCGTGCATTGAGGTCTTGCCCCTCACGGATCTCGAGATGTCCCCGGCTATCGCGAACGATCACCGCTGAGTTGTGCAAGGCGATGTCGCGTGCATGGGCCAGCTCTTTGAGGGTCTTGAGGACCTCATCCGCTCGCGTCTCACCCGCGAAGGTGATGACGAAAAGCTCCTGCGTCTGCGCATTATCTGCCATGGAAATACCTCCTAGATAGGGACAGAACCACCTGTCCATCTACAGCGTATGGGAAGAACATGGAAGTTGTCGAGGGTTCTACTGTCACTGTGAGCGATTTCTGATGTGACGCACAGACGAGAGAGGCAGAGTCGATACACCCCTCTCAGTGACATATCAATATCTGCATATGTATTCCTGGGGGCTTGACAGAATGTCTGGCAATAAGGTATATAAATAATGATTTATGAAAGGCGTCTGTCGGGCGGCACTGGACCTAGGAGTGGGGTGAAATGTCCACCAATTGGGATGCGGAGGACCTGGAGCACGTGGCGCGTGCGTTGGGCGATCCCATGCGACTCACTCTGCTACGCACGTTAGCCCGCCACGGCGAAATGAGCGTCAGTGAACTCTGCCAGGCTCTGGACAAAAGCCAGCCACTGATATCCTTTCATCTGCGCCTTTTGCGCGAAGCGCAACTGGTGAGTAAACAACAACGCGGCCGCCAGGCGTACTACGGGATTAATTCCGCGCACAGCGCACGCCTCGCCGTGTTCTTACAGGTCCCAATAAAGGAGAAGGCTTTCGTGGGTAAGAAAAAAGTGCGCGCCGCCATTATCGGCGTCGGCAATTGTGCGTCCTCGTTGGTGCAGGGCGTCGAATACTATCGGCATGCGAATGAAACCGATTTCATCCCTGGTCTGATGCATGTGAATCTGGGTGGTTACCATATCGATGATATCGAATTTAGTGCCGCCTTTGACATCGACTCTACCAAGGTCGGTAAGGACCTGAGCGAGGCGATCTTCTCCGGCCCGAACAATACCTATAAATTCTCTGACGTCCCGTCTCTGAATGTTCCGGTGCAGCGTGGCATGACTCACGACGGTCTCGGGAAGTATCTCTCACAGGTCATCACCAAGGCTCCCGGCAAGACTGCCGATATTGTCAATATTCTGAAAGATACTGGCACCGATATTGTCATCAACTATCTTCCCGTGGGCAGCGAGACGGCTACCAAGTGGTATGTCGAGCAGATCTTGCAGGCTGGCTGTGGCTTTGTCAATTGCATTCCCGTCTTTATCGGGCGCGAGCAATACTGGCGCGAGCGCTTCGAGGCGGAGAAGCTGCCGATTGTTGGCGACGACATCAAGAGCCAGGTCGGCGCGACCATCGTCCACCGCACCCTGACGCGCCTCTTCCGCGAGCGTGGCGTCCGGCTGGAGCGCACGATGCAACTCAACGTTGGTGGCAACACCGATTTCCTCAACATGTTGGAGCGCGAGCGCCTGGAGTCCAAGAAAATCTCCAAGACCAACTCTGTTACCAGCCAATTGGACTATGACATTGGCGCGACCAACGTCCACATCGGCCCCAGCGACTACGTTGCGTGGCTCTCGGACCGCAAATGGGCGTATATCCGCCTGGAAGGCCGCACCTTTGGCGATGTCCCCCTGAATCTGGAACTGAAACTGGAAGTATGGGACTCGCCCAACTCCGCTGGTGTGGTCATCGACGCGATCCGCTGCGCCAAGCTTGCCAAAGATCATGGGATCGGCGGCGCATTGCTGGGTCCTTCGGCATATTTTATGAAATCCCCGGCGGTCCAGTACACCGATCCCCAGGCGCGTGCTCTGGTGGAGCAATTCATCAGCGAGTATGGGGTCGCCACGAGCACCCCACAGGCCGCCCTGAGCGAAGTTCCCGCTGAGTAGTAGTCACATGTGTTATGCTGGGATACGGACGGTTTGCCGTCCGTATCCCTTTGGCATGTGGTAGGTGTATGCTCTATCACCTGGTTCGCATGGCTCAACGCCTCTCGGGGGCGCTACCTCGCCGACTTCGCTGGTGGTTTGGCGAGATGATCGCACAAGCAGTCTATTGGTGTTGGGCAGAGAAACGCGTTGCGACATGCAAGAACATGAGCATTGTGCTCGGTTTACCCACCGCGCATCCCCGCGTCCGTCGCACCGCCCGACTCTCGTGGCGCAACTATGGACGCTATATTGCGGACTTTTTCGACCTTCCTAATCATCCCTCGGCATTTTTTATCGATCACCTCCATGACCTCACCACCGGCGCGGTCGGCGCACTCGACACTGTTGACGCGGTGCGGGCTGCTGGTAAAGGTGGCGTCATCATTACTGGCCATTATGGCACCTGGGATGTCGCGGGAATCCTGCTCGGCATGCGTCAGCCAATCCACATCCTTGCGGATGATTTTGCCGATCCGCGCCTCAACGAGCTGATCCAGGCGCAACGGCGGGCGGCGAATATGATCGTCCTCTCCGCCTCGGATGTGCTGCGGCCGTTGTTGCGACTGTTGCG
>DAIDHM010000023.1 GCA_027459705.1 Ktedonobacteria bacterium
ACTGGTTTGAGTTTGACTACCCCATTATCAGTTGGTTGTTTTTGATACAGGATTCCAGGAAGATTAATGTCTTTTTCCCCGTTTACTAAACGTTCCAGTAAAAGCGGAGCAACTGTGTCACCTTCACCCAAACACACTGCATCGATAAAGAAGAAATTTTCTAGTAAACTTGCCCCCATTGATGTTTCGCAATTTGCTCCGCCGAAGACGATCTTTACATGAGGAAACCGTTTTTTGAGAAGCTTGGCTAATGAGAGAGATGGTATCTGTTGTTGAAACATAGTTGTAAAACCAATGACCCGATACTGCTCCCAAGGATATGCCTTTAGCACCCAATTGAGAAAGTGCATCGTTTTTTGGCGCTGCTCGACCAAGACATGAATCTGTTGCTCTGAAATAACTCCATCATTTCCAACTTCATTTCCTGCTGGCAAGGCATTGTCATCTGGAACTTGTGTAAGTATCTCGGCTATATACTTTTCATCGGTTTTAGGCAAATATCCATAGAGAGGAAACGTAAACAGCCATTCTCCCGTCAAATCAGTGTTGTTTGGATATCCTAAAGATAGGGCACGATATAACTCAGGATCACACCACTCGCCATAGGCAAGATTCAAATATAGGATATCAGATGCAAAGCCTCTATCCGTCAAGGCTGCTTTTATCAAGCTCAGCCCAATAGTTGGCATATAATGCGAAGCAAAGGGCATATTCACCAATGCAATTTGTGCCAATTCTTGTTTCTGCCTCATTTTTTCCATCCACTTAACTCCCTTGGCACCTTCTTTTGCTTATCCTCTTTGTAAACCTGCCAAGTCCGCCCTTGGAAGAATATACTGAGCAAAGGCGTAGAGGACTGCGGCACATAAAAGTAAGATGCCTGCGTTTGCGGCCATACCTCCCCAACTTCCAATATAAGCTAGCCGCAAGCTATTTGCCTGATATGTTAAAGGATTAAGCGTGCTTAATACCTTGAGAAAAGTCGGGGCATTATCAACGCTATATAAAGCGGTTGAAGAAAAAACAACAGGCAAAACAACGACACTGCTAATGAGATCCCTGGTTCCGTAGTCACGAATAAGGGTGCCAATGATAGCTCCTAGGCAAGACCAAAACAAGACACCGGGAATAGAAACTATGGCCATAATCAGGCCGGGCAGTAGAACAAACGGTCCAATCACTACTAGTCCTGTAAAGATCAGTAGAACCCATTGGGCTAACATATAAATCCAAGCGTTTACCCCTCGAGCCAGTAAATATTCTAAAGGAGACAAGCCAGTTAATACAAACAATCGATACATACCCCACTTTACATCGTTCGAGCTTGTAAATATTAGATAGGGAAACACGCGAAAACTCTGTATGGCCACAAGCCCAGCAAACAGAAACTGTTGATACGTAAGCAAGTGGCCGTTTACTGTTTGGGATCCCACAAGCCTTGAAAATCCTGCACCAAACAGCACCAGATAGAGAACTGACTCTATCAAGATAATATAATAAGAGCGGCGCCAGTTAATAAATGACCAGATCTTTGCTTGCGTGAGCACAGCAATTTTGTTGAAGTCCATTCTACTCCCCCGCTTCTTTGCTAGCCAGCTCGACGAATGCTTGCCGTAAAGTTGGCTGTTCGACGACGAACGATGCTAAATCATAACCGTTTCCCATGAAAGGTGCCAGCAAAGACAAAAGAGTACTTCCTGCATTTACCCCGCTAATCGTTAGCGGATCTTTTTTCAATACCTTCAATCCACTTTGTTCAATATTCGCAATGAGATTAAATGGCACTGCTGTTTTTGATTGAATGATGACCCGCTCCTCTAACCGAAAATGCTGGATAGCACAAGAAACCGATCCATCAAATATTTTTCTACCCTTATTTATAAAAACTAATCGATCACAAGCGTTTTGAATTTCCTCCATAACATTCGATGCAAGAATAATTGTCATGCCATGAGACGCACAGTCTTTTAAAAAGCCTAGTACTTTATCGACACCGATAGGATCGAGACCTACAGTCGGCTCATCAACAAAAAGGATTTGAGCAGGGAACAAAAAGGCACGTGCCAATTGGACTCGACGTATTTGACCACCGGAGAGTTCTTCCATTGAATCGTTACGCTTTTCAGCCAAATCAAGCATATCAAGCAGCGCTTCCACACGCTGTGCAGCATGTGAAAGTTTAAGAAGTTTAGCAAAAACCATCAAATTCTGTGCAACTGTTAAGGACCAGTCGATCGATTCATATTGAGGTACAAGACCTATTCTTTTTCGAATTTGAGCATTTTCTCGTAATAAATCAAAACCCAATATTTTTCCGGTTCCAGATGTTGGTCTAAACGAGGTAGTAAGGAGGTTGATAGTAGTGGTTTTCCCGCTACCATTTGGACCAATAAGACCTACTATTTGCCCCATCACGATTTTTAGGGTCAACTCGCGTACCGCTTCAACTCCGTTTGGATAGCGCTTGCTTAGCGATTGCACGTCAATCGGATCGATTTTGACTGTCACGGTTTTTCTCCTATTTATGCCCTATTATTTCATCGAGTTTGCAACAGGCCCAATCAAGATCACTAATATCCAATTGGTAGAACGCAATGCTCGATGTCAACTTTGTAGCGTAGTTTATCACCTGGGCCGCTTCCAAGCCTGAAGCGATAATTTGTGGCAGTAGCTGAATGAGGGCTTCTGAATTGGAAAGCATCATCTCATTCTTCCCACTGCTCCGACAAAGCATAAAGCATGCTTTGAGGAAAACTGATGAATGATTACTATAGCAAAAAGGAAAAATATCATCAAGGTGAATGAGCCAAGTTTTCGGGCTCGTCCCATATGCTTCGAAGCATAAGGAACGTTGGAGCAAGCCCTGCTGTAATTCAGAAAATAATCGATGCCTTTTTGGAGGCTTTCATACTACGTGAACTATTGGCATTCAGATGAATCTCTGCTAATGGATGCGCCCGCCATGACACCCACTGGCATAAAGTGAAGATTCAATACTCAAAAGCTTTGGCCACTGTGACTGAAGTTCTGTAAGAGGAACTACTTTGATGTGCGGCTTTTCCCACTTCTGTTTGGGCTTTTGAACATCGTGCTTGCTGATAGGTTGCGTTTCTTCTTTCATGTTTGTTCCTTCCTGTGACGTATCACGTTGATAGTAGCATTACCCGCTATTTAGGTAATAAAAACTCCAATCGTGAAAACGGACCTCAGAAGCCGATCAGGTCTAAATAAATCCATATTGCGCATTAAATACCAAGTCATGAGAGCATTGTAAATGCTCCCGTTCTAAATGCGAAAAGAATTCATTCGCTGTAGCTAGCATACCACGGGAAGCGAGTATTGTCAATCCTATTTCATAAGGAATGAGTTCAGAGTTGGGGTAAAGGACTTTGTAAAAGGCGTAGGATCTCGTGGTAAACGTTGTTGGCTTTGGCCTGGCAGGTCTGGACGACGGAGGCGAGGATCATGTGGGTATCGCTGCCTACCTTGGAGCGGGAGCCGCCGGAAATTTTGCGGGTGACGACCAGAGGCCGGACCATGCGTTCTGCGTGGTTGTTATCCGGCTCGACGCCTGGGGCTGTGAGAAAGACGAGGAGTTCGCCTTGGTAGCGGAGGAGCCGTTTGGCCAAGGTCTGGCAGGGATGACCCTTTTCGCCTCCATATTGCTGGCCCAGTTCGCGGATCTGCCGTTCGCCGTGTTCGCGTTGGGTACGGCGAACCGCTTCGGCATGGGGACGGATCGCCACGGCCTCGTCATAGACCTGGCGCACGGCCATAGCCCAGGCGCGGACGTCTTCGCGATTGGGGTGCAGCTCCTTGAGCTTATGCAGATCCCGCAGCAAATGCACCCAGCAGCGCTGGTGCTTGCCGCCAGGAGTATCGTTGTACCCGGCGTAGAAATCGGTGGTCAAGACGCCGGTGAAGTCCTCCCCGAGCAAGTCATCAATGATCTTCCCGCTCCGAGAGGCATGCCGTTCAAAGTACCAATCGCCTTCCGGGGTGCCCATGCCCCAGATGTACCCGTTGCGGCCATCTTCCCGCCACCCCGTCTCGTCGGCGTTGACCGCCGGGCTCCCGCGAACGCGGTTGCGGATCTGTTCGGCCACCGGCTTGAGGTGATGGGCCGTGCGCTGAAGCAAATCCGTGATGGCTCCCAGGCTGAGGGGCATCTGATGCATCGTCGCTAGCCAGTGCTGAATCAGACGGATGGGGAGGCGTAAGGCCATCCGCATCGTCGTGATGGTTGCCGCCAGCCGCACCCCAATACGGCCTTGGCCGACCACCTGATCGTGCAGATCGAGAGACGCTTCCCGCCATTTGCGACCATACGAACACCACCCGCGTTGGATCTGATGCTCGATGACTTCCACCGGCGGCGGCGGAGCGATCTCAATCACTTGGCGCGTGCGGCCCACCTGCACGCTACTCAAGTGCCCGTGACACTCCGGACACTCGGTGATCGGGTGGTCAACGACCTGGATGGGCGTCGCACTCCGGCGCCGGGCGTGGTTGTGCTCAGGCGCGCGTTTCTTGCGCACCGCTTTGGGCTTCTCGGGCTTGTTCGCTTTCACAAAGGGCGGCGGCGGCGTTTTCTGCCCTTCCAGTTCCTCTATGCGTTGCTGGGCTATCGCAAGGGCTGTGCTGAGTTGCACCACTTGGGTACGTAACTCGTGCATTTCCGCCTGGATTGCTTGCCATTCGTCTTCAGTGATCGTAACCATGGGAACAGTTTATCAGCTTTTTCTCAACGGTCAAGTCTGAACTCGTTCTAAGCATCTAAGGTATAGGCTTTTAACGTTAAGTTTTGGGAATGTCGCTTAAACGTGTTCGGACAATGTTGCGAATGTTAACAACATGCATCAAGTACAAAGTAAGCATCACCCGAAGCAACTATGAAATGGAAGACACAGTTGTATATCAACTGTGTCTTCCAAGCATCTAAGCTTACAAGAGGTGACAGATCTTCCATCGCGTACCATAAATCACACGAAGCAGTCGTGAGCAAGAACCCTCCTAAACAATGCATCTCGACTGGATCCAATGGGCTTTGGAATCAGACCGCTTGTGGTTATGGTATGTCATTCTCAGCTTGCTTTGGCAATGCCGCCATCTCTGCCGCTGCGCGTTCCACGGCATTGACGATGAATTGATAGCCAGTACACCGACAGAGATTGCCGACGATTGCCTGGCGGATCTCCGCGCGGGTCGGGTGGGGATTGGTCCGCAGGAAATGCTCCGCCGTCATCAAGAAACCAGCGGTGCAAAAGCCGCATTGCAAGCCGTGCTCTTCCCAGAAGGCGCGTTGCAGTGGATGCAGATGGTCCGGCGTACCCAGGCCCTCGACGGTCGTCACCCGGTGCCCATCGACCTGGACCGCGAAGGTCAGGCAGGCGCGCACTGGCTCGCCATCGAGCTGCACGGTGCAGGCCCCACAGGTGCCATAGCCGCAACCGATATGCGTCCCCAACAGGCCAAACTCCTCGCGCAACACATCCGCCAACAATTGGCGTGGTTCCACTTGCGCCGTCCGCCATATGCCATTGACCTCGATCGTGATCGCATGCGTTTTCATACAAGCACCTCCTGGTGGCCCAACTCTATCGCTGCTGTGATTGCCCGCGCGATGAGCGCGCCAGCCATGTGTTGCCGGAATGCGCTCTCGGCCAGTAGCGGATCCCCAGTGGCGGATCGTGTGGCAACCCGCGCCGCCACCTGTGCGATGAGAGCAGAATTTGCCGATTGGCCTTCGAGGATCGCCTCTTCTTCCACCAGGCGCAGCGGCACAGGGCCGGTCCCCGAGATCCCCATCCGCGTGCGCGTGGGGAGCCCACTACTCGCCTGATCAATCAGCGCGATCGCCGTGAGGACGGGCGGGCCGCTGTGCCCACGCCGAAATTCACGGAGAGCATAGCGCCAGGTCGGAGAGCCTGGTGGCACAGTGATCTCCACCAGGAGTTCGTCCGGCATAATGGCGGTCGCTCGCGCTCCCTGGATGAGGTCCGCGATGAGCATCGTCCTCCGGCCCGATTGGCTTGCTATGGTCGCCACCGCATCCACCAGGGTCAGAAAGAGCGGCAACTGTGCTCCTGGTTCAGCATTGGCAACTGCACCACCGAGCGTCCCCCGCGACCGGATGGTGGGGAAGGCGACCGCGCCCGCGACCTCCGCCAGGGCGGGGTGGTTGGCGCGCACGAGCGGATCATCCACCAAACGTTGCTGGCGAACCATCGCGCCGATCGTCAAACTGCCATCCGCCGTGATGGTGAGACCATCTAGTCCCGTAATGTTGTTGAGATCAATGATGATCTCCGGGTGAGTTTGACGCATATTCATCAATGGCACCAGAGTCTGGCCGCCGGCGAGTGGGCGTGCATCAGGCGCATAGATCGCGAGCAATGCCAGCGCATCGTCCAGAGTCGTGGGTGCGTAATAATCAAAAGCTTGCGGTTTCATGCCATCCCTCCTGCGCTCTCTCGCTGCGATTGCGCCGCGCGCACAGCTTCGAAGAGCCGCTGGGGGGTCAATGGCAGCGCGTTCAGACGGACTCCGAATGGCGCGAGCGCGTCCTCGACGGCCTGCGCGATGGCTGGTAGTGACGTGATCGTCCCGCCTTCCCCCACCCCACGGAAGCCTTCGGCATTGGCGCGGGCCGGGAAGTGTTGCTCGATGAGCGTGTATTCTGGCGTGTCGATGCTGGCAGGCAGCACGTAGCGATGCAATGCGGTCGCCTGGGGCAAACCGGCGCTGTCATAGCGCATCTCTTCGAAGAGCACATTGCCCAATCCTTGCACCGCCGCGCCGATCGTCTGGCCATCGACAATCAGTGGATTGATGATATTACCCGCATCGTGGACGATGACATACTGTTCGATGGCCACAGTCAACAGATCAGGATCCACCGCGACAATCACACCATGACCCTGGTAGCCGAACGAGATATTGCCATCACCGCTGGCTTCCACCGCGATCCCCGCCGGGCCCAGGCTCGCCGCGACATCCCCATATGCCACGCGCCGCACGGGTGCCGCGCGCACGGTGATGTACTCGCCCCGCCAGTCCAGTGCATCAATTGGTGCATCCAATTGGCGCGCTGCCTCCGCCAGAATGCGCTGGCGCAATTGCAGAGCCGCCCGCGCGATCGCCGTGCCCGCCGCGACAGTGGCGCGGCTGGCGAAGGTGCCTGGACCCTGCGTCCCAGTCGCCGAATCACCCTCAATGACATGGATCCGTTCGAAAGGAACACCAAGTCGTTCGGCAGCGATCTGCGCATAGGTGGTGGGATGCCCCTGCCCCATCTGGGAAACTGCCGCCATGACCCAGACCGCACCCGCAGGATCGACGCGGAGAATGGCGCTATCACTCACGCCGATGCCTGACATCTCTAGACTATTCACGACGCCAATGCCCAGGTAGACGCCGCGGGCGCGAGCAGCAGCCTGACGTGCGCGAAATTCTGCGTACCCAATTGCGCCTAAGACTTGCGCGAATCCGGCTGGGTAATCGCCTGTGTCAAAAATAATGGGGATCTGTTGGCGGCGGATGCCGGAGTCGTATGGCATCTCATCCGGGCGGATCAGGTTGCGCTGCCGAATCTCCGCGCGGTCCAGCCCCAGGCGATCCGCCGCGCGGTCCAACATGCGCTCCATCACATACGCCGCTTCGGGTCGACCAGCGCCGCGATATGGCCCCGTGGGAGTGGAATTCGTGAGGATGATGTCGCCCGTCATCGCCAGATGGGGAATATGGTAAGGTCCATGGACGCTGACAGCAGTATTGTATACCGGCCCATCGGCAGTGATGTTGTAGGCGCCCGCGTCCTGTTGGAAGTGGTCGACAAAAGCCAGGATATGCCCGGCGCGGTCCAGCCCCATACGAATATGGTGCACCTGGGCTCGCGCCTGATTGGTAACCGTGAACTCCTCATGGCGATCGCCGACCCAGCGCATGGGCCGCCCCAGCCGCATCGCCAGGCAGGCCGCGATCGTTTCTTCGCCGTACAGACGCGTCTTGACGCCGAAAGCTCCGCCGATATTGGGGACAATCACCCGGACTCGATCCGCGGGCAGGTCCAGGAGCGCGCAGAGCGAGCGCTGGGCCATATTCACTGATTGCGTCGCGAAATAGACTGTCAGTTGTCGCGTCGCCTGGTCATAGACCGCCACCGCCGCGCGCGGTTCCATCGGTTGCGCGCTCAATCGACCAATGGTCAACGTCTCTTCGATGATCACATCCGCGCCATCCAGCCCATCGGCGCCAGCGCCGGTCATGATCTGGACAGTCTGCGCCAGGTTGGATGGCCAACCCGCATGCAGCACCGGCGTGGTGGCATCCTGCACCACCCCGATAACCGGGGGCAGCGGAGCATACTCCACCACGACTGCGTCAGCGCCATCACGCGCGGCATAGACATCCTCGGCGACGACGACCGCCACGGCTTCACCGACATAACGAACGACCTCAGCGGCCAGCGCGGTCGGTGTCACGAAACGGGCTTCTGGAGATCGTGGCGCCCCTGGAAAAGGCTTCAGGATCTCGGGCAGATCGCGCGCGGCGAAAGCGGCGATCACCCCCGGCACCTTGAGAGCAGCGGAGGTATCGACGCGGACAATGCGGGCATGCGGATGGGGGCTTCGGACGATGGCAAGTTCCGCCATATCGGAGAAACGCAGATCGCTGGTATACTGTCCCGCACCTACGAGCATTGGCACATCTTCAACGCGTTTGCGGCGTTCGCCGATGAAATTGCTAGCAGGTGAGCTTGAGATGGTTTCGGGCATGAGTGTTCTCCTCGCGCAAAGCGACCACCAGAGAGGTTGTGTTCCACCTATAGCTTCGCACATGCCCAAAATCAACCATCTGCAAGCTTGCGATACGCTGACCGTATCACGGCGCGGGCGGGCAGATATAGTTCCCACTGGTCGCGGTGATCTGCTTGAGCATAGTGGGCGTCTCACAATTTGTCCCACTCCACTCGCGTGCTGGAGCGAAGGTAAAGGGACCAGAGATGGGTCCCAGCGCCGTCGTATGATTCGCCAATGTCACGACGAGTTGCATTGAGACTGTGCCTGGGCTGGCAGTGTAGGCAATGTTGAGGTCGCTCAACATATATTGATGGGGCTGTAGCGTAACCGGCAACGGACCGCTTGCCGCATTCGGACTACCTATTGAATAACTGACTGGTTGGACTTGAATGGGAACCGATGCCCCTTTGACGAGAGCCGTTGGCCAGGTGCTGGTACCGGTATAAAAAGCATTGTAGCCACCACCACAGCCACCGCCACCAAGATTTTTCGCGCCCGCATCGAAATAAGCATTGCAAAATTGCCAGATATCAAGAGTACCAACGATCGGCGTGAAGGAGGTGATTTGCAGCGAAAGCTGCGAGATCGTCACCGATTGATCTGACGACAAGTTGCAAACGGCAATAAAAAACGATGCAGGGTCAATGTTATAAGCTCCGGGCGGTAAACTTTGAGGTGCCTGTGTGGGTTTCAACGCAACACCATTGGGTACCAAGGCAGAAGGATAGGCAACATTGGTATACACAATCGCATAGATAGCAAGGGGGCCAACCAATGATTCTGGTGAAGAGTTCAATAAACTAGCGAGATCCGGCCCACAATTCGGCCCCATCGCGACGGCCGTAGCCATGGTGGTCGCGGTCGGCACCGTGGTAGCCGTTGGCGGTAACGTCGCTGTTGGCGCGGGGGTCGGAGTCTCTATCTCCGTGCTGCCCGTTGTGCCCGAAGTACTCGAAGTACCCGAAGTACCTGAAGTACCCATTGTGACGGAACTGGCGCCACAGGCTGCCAGGAGAGCTTGAATGAACATAACCAAGACCAGCACAGATCGTTGCGGATAGCGCATACAAACACCTCATAATGTTGCTTTTGGCCACGCCATGTTCAAGAGATGTGGTGCGGGCCAAATTCAGCGTTGCCACAAGATACTGCGAGAGCGCACCTGCGCGTGTGCATGGCTTCGCCATCGCTTCACCACGCACACACCCTCCTGTGATAGAGACAACTTCAGATGGGGGATGTGTTTCACCTGTGATGAGAATTGACAGCGACGTGGTTGGGATCCGGCAGGTTAGTGAGAGGTCGTTATCGATCCGTATCTATGGGTCCGTTATCCGCGCTACAGCGCGAAGAGAAGGATGAGGAGCAAAGACCGTCTCACCGCAGGTCTCGGGCTTCACGGAGGCAGTATGTTACGGTTTTTTCTGGCTCTCATCAAACATCATCGGCGGTTTGATAGGCGATGTAGATGCGCGGTTTGTCGGCACACGCAAGCACGAGTTCGCGCTCTTCAACTACCGCATCAATAGGGAGCGAGGATGGACCGCACCAGCAACTCCGGATCATGCCGGACGAAATCCGCGGTGGGGACGCTCAACTTCGCGATCGTCACTTCAGGCACCAGCGCGCGGACCGCTTCAAGATCGGCCACGACGGGATATTGATCCTGCGCGGCATAATTGCGGACCAGTTCTTCGGGAAACGAGCCATCATGCAGGATAACCCGATCGACCCGGCCACCGAGATAATTATGGATCGTCGCGACATAATCTGAGGCGCGGTAGGCATCGGTTTCGCCGCGTTTGGTCATCAGATTGCAGACATACACCTTCTCCGCCTCAGACTCGCGGATCGCGTGGGTGACACCGTCGACCAGGAGGTTGGGCAGGATGCTGGTATAGAGATCCCCAGGGCCAAGGACGATGATGTCGGCGCGTCGGATGGCGCGGAGCGCGGGAATGCAAGCTTCCGTCGTATGATCCAGGAAGACACGTTGGATGGGCGGCAACGGGCCATCGCTATGTTTGCCGCGCAGATCGATATCCGTCTCGCCGCGGATGGTGGTGCCATCGCCAAGTTCCGCGCAGAGTGTCGTATGTTCCAGGGTCACTGGCAACACATCCCCAGCGGTCTGCAACAGCTCCTGCGCATCCTGGATAGCGCTCAACAGATCGCCACCGTTGATCTCTTGCAGCGCGGAGATAACGAGGTTGCCCAAACTATGGCCGCCAACACCATTGGTCTCGCCCTCTGAAGAACGGAACCGGAACGTAAAGACATCGCGCCAGAGGACCCCATTGCGCGAGAGCGCCACCAGGGCCTGGCGCAGATCGCCGAAAGGCAGCTGGCCGAATTCATCCATCAGCCGTCGCGAGCTACCGCCACTATCAGCCATGCTCACGATCGCAGTGATCGCACAGCGAGTATGCTTGAGACTGGAGAGGATCGCGAATGGTCCGGTTCCCCCGCCAATGGTCACAATCCGTTTCTCCGTCTGAATATCCTTCGCCATGCGTGAGAATCCCATCCCAGCTACCTCCTGCTGCGCCACAATTCGCGACGCGCCCAGCTTTAACGATACAATGGTTGGACCGTGGCCACAGTATACCATTCTCGGCATGGGCAGAGAAACAAGCACAAACGGGTCACACGGCAAGCCAGTATCTTTCTGGAGGAACCGCTCATCAGCCGAATGTCCCAGAGATGGAGCGATACGATATACTGGATGGAGCACATGCTGATGGAGCCGCAAAAGGAGAGCGCCATGCGCGAGTCGCAAGGGATGGGTGATCAGCTGGATGATCCGGCGGAACAGGTGGAAACGGCGTGGTGTGATGCCTGGCAATCATTAGCCTATGACCCAGCAACCAGGGCGACAGCATCCGCGCGCGCGTTGCATATTCTGACACCATCATCGCCGGACCAATTGCTCAACGCAGTGTTGCGGTTACGGATGGAACGGCCGGTGACGCTGGTGGATCTCAAGGAAGAACTCGCTCCTTTTTATGCGGCACGGCGCGCGGCACAATGGTGGCTGCGCCTGGACGCGGCGCCCAAAGGCTTGCGCGAACAGCTCTCGACTTTGGGCATGCGCCCCTGGGATCGTCCACCTGGCATGGCGCTCGCGTTAGAGAGGTGGAATCCGCCATCGACGAGCGCCTATGTGCAGGCACACCCGGTCAACGATCGCCGCGAAGCAGAAGCGGCGCTGGGGGTGATCTGCGATGTCTTTGGGGCGAATCCCGGCCCGATGCGTCATTGGAGTATCGATAATCCGGCTTTCGTCGTCTTCCTCGCTACGATCAACCAGCAAGTCGCGGGCGCCCTGGCATATCATCTACGGGGTGGCATTATGGGTATCTTCCATGTGGCGACGACGCCAAGCTGGCGACGCCAGGGAGTGGCGTGGACGATGATGATCCGTGCGCTCATGCATGCCAGAAACGCAGGCGCTCGCGCGGCGGCGCTCACTTCCTCCACAATGGCGGAAACACTCTACGTCACACTGGGGTTTCAACGTTGTTGTCAGTTCGAATTCTGGACCCCTGGTCCCCGGCTCCTCATGGAGATGACCGGGATCATATAACCACAAGTACGGTGGGGGCGTAGGCCCCAGAGAGGATCGAGCGCCGCGGCGCTCGTACAACAAATGGAAGATATTCGATTCGACCGACAATTTCGGACCATTGCATCCGAAGGGTACTATATTGTCCACGAGAAGACTCGCATGGGCGTGGTCGATCTGCATTTTACGTCAACCAATGTCCGCGCAACCCTGATCCTGGAACAGGAGCTTTCGCGGGAGGATCTCACCAAACTGATCGAACAGATCGATGAAGACCTCGTCCTCTCCGCCGATGTGCCGCGGGATGATCTGCTGGTGAGTGTCTACATTGGCCATGATTCAGGATTCTTCGATGATCAAACCATGGCTGAAGAAGATGGCTTCCTGGATGATGAAGACGAAGACGAAGGGGTCTGAACATTGACATTCCGCAAGGGGAATGTTATGCTAAAGCTATCTTTGCAACCAAAATTGCAGGCAACATCGCTGTCAATCAGCAGGAGGAATCGCCCTAAGTGGTCAAAATTCGCCTGATGCGCGTAGGGAAAAAAGGCGCGCCGCAATATCGTGTCGTTATCGCAGATGCGCGGTCTCCACGGGATGGTCGTTTTATCGAGATCATAGGGACCTACAATCCCTTGACCCATCCATCAACCATTAAGATCGACGCCGAAAAAGTGATTAGCTGGATACATAAAGGCGCGCAACCAACCGAGAGTGTCAGTAAGCTCTTCCATACCGTTGGCATCACCGATAAAATCGCCGCGGCTAAGGCCGTTACCGCTCCAGCCGTACAATGACCCAGCCGCCAGCACCTGAGTGGGAGGAGGGGCAACCCACGATGCTTCGTTTGATTGAGTATATCGCTCAAGGTTTGGTAGATTCCCCGGATGCCGTTCAGGTGGAAGAAGGTCGGAGTGATCGCTACTTCACCGCCTATCACTTGACGGTTGCTCCGGAAGATATCGGCAAAGTGATCGGCCGTCAGGGACGCGTGGCGAAGTCGATCCGTAATGTGTTGCGCGCGGCCGCCGGGCGACAGGGTCGCCATGTCGCGCTTGAGGTTCATGAGCAATCCACCGAACCCACCGCCGACGCCTGAACGTCCGCGCCGCCGTCGACCGATTCGCTCCACTCCACCAGATCCCGCAAAGATTACCGACTGGGTGATGGTGGGAAAAGTCGTGGCGCCTTTTGGCATTCGCGGGCAGGTTAAGGTGCAGATCGAGACTGATTTTCCCGCGAGTTTCAGCCCCAACACGCTGCTCTATCTCGGCACGGACCATCGACCCATCCGACTATTGCTCGCACGTCCCCAGGGCAATCAGATGGTGCTTGAATTGGAAGGGATCTCGGATCGCAATGCATCCGAGACCTTGCGCGGCCAGGAAGTCTCTCTCCCAGCAGATCGGATCGCGCCTCTCGCCACAGACCAATACTTTGTGCGTGATCTCATCGGCTTGCGCGCCATTCGAGTTGATGGGGTTGAGCTTGGCCAGGTCGTCGATGTCATCACCGGCGCCATGCAAGATCTGCTGGTTATTCACTGCCCGGACCGTGAAGAGGTCACTGTGCCATTAGTGAAAGTACTCGTCCCCAGTATCGATATACCCCATGGAACTATTACGCTCCGGCCTCCCGCTGGCCTCTTCGATGACGACTACGAAGAAGCGTAGCCGCCTCTGTCTTCGGATTCCGTCACATTGCTTGTTTTTCTGATATTAGGGTGGGCAATCACCTGCTCACGGGCGTATTTCGTCTGCTTTCTTGTCGGCGATGGGCGTCATTGGCCGTGTGAGCATACCTGGTTCCCAAGTATCTCATCCCCCTGCTTACTTGGTATAGTACTTATAGCAGACAGGTACCCTTGCTTAGCTAGGATAAAGTTCCTAATTTCATCGTTTCCTCGTAATGATTTGCTATGCTCATGAAATCATGAAGCTCATGTACAACAACTCGCGTGTATCAAGACTATTATCGTTTCCTTGCGGACAAATATCCCTTGATCGCGCGCCACTCCTGTGTATCTCCAAACTGTATGCTCTCTCTTGGACAAGAAAGGATGATCTATGTCAACAGCCAGGGTGCTGATTGTCGAAGATGACACAGATCTGCGCGAGTTTTTACTCGCTGCGCTCCCACATTACGGCGGTTTTCAGGTCACCTGTGCCGCCGATGGCATCCAGGGATTGATCCAGGCAGTCGAAGCACAGCCAGATTGTATGGTCATCGATGTCAAGATGCCCGGGTTGGATGGCTATCAACTCGTGCGCGCTCTGCGCGGTGATCCGGCAACCGCCACCATCCCGTTGATCATACTCACAGCACTGGCTCAGGACCGCGATCGGTTTACTGGCATGGCATCGGGGGCGGACCGTTTCGCGCAGAAACCCATTCGTCCGCGGGAACTGGCAGACATTATTCTGGCAGTCATGCAGATTGATGAACAGGCCAGGCACACACGGCTTCAACTGTTGCTGGATGATGAGGAACCACAAGGTGGCGAAACTCAAATCGGAGAGATGGGGGTCTAGGCCATGAACGTACCAGTCCAGGAAAATGCCGCTGAGCAGGTCACGATCAATGATCTCGATACCGCCCGTGGCCTCTCGCTCGCGACCATGATCGGTTGGATCCTGATCCTCATCGCGGCTATTGCCTTTGGGGGCAGCATCTTCGCCAATGCGCCCATCCTCGTCCTCGCCAATACCCCTGTTTTCAATACATTCTTTTTCTGCGGGATCATCAGCCTCGCAATGCTCGGTGTTGGCTTACGCCTTGCCTATGCTCAGTATTTGACCTGGGCAGGACGGCTGATTGTCGGGGGTATCGTATGTACGTTTCTCCTCTGCCAGATGCTCTGGATCTGGGATCATGGGCTGGATGCTTTTGTCCTCACCTCACTTGCGCTGTATATCATTCCGCTCGGGCTGGCGTATGTCTTGAATGGCATCGCGCTCCTCTTCCTGACCGCTATCCTATCCAGCCTTTTGACGGGCTTATTGGTCTTTGCCTATCCACCCTTTCTGCAACAGACTGTGCTGGTGGGCGAAGTGCTCAGTAGCTGGCTGATCACCATTCTTCTGATCTGGATCATCGCCATGTTGATCTTCGCATCAGCCATTACTTATAATCGCGCCTTGGAGAAATTAGGCTCATTAGAACTCGCTTTTAAACGCGCGCAGCAACTGGACGATCTGAAAGATCAATTCATTACGCATGTCAACCACGAATTGCGTACCCCCATCATGACGCTGCAGGGATCTATCGACTATCTGCATGATTCATGGCAGTCGATGCGCGCCGACCAGGTGCAGAAGCTTTTTGCCCAAGCAATGCGGAGCGCCGAGCGGTTGAACGCGCACCTTGCTAGTATCCTGGATGTCCGTAATATCGAACAGTCGAGCCAGTCATGGCAGGCGACAGTAGTGGATGTCTCCGAAGCTTTTATGGCAGCACGCTCACTCGTCGACCCATTTAGTGAATATCCGATCGTCGCCACCCTGGCAGATGAGAGCTTCATCTGGGGTGACGCCGGCTTTCTGCAACAGATTTTTGTCAACCTGTTAGGGAACGCGATAAAATATTCGCCTGACCGCGCTTTGATTACAGTCAAAGCCAGTCGCCTGGCGCTCTCTACCAGATCGCGAACAAATCAGAATCCGCCTGCGGTGATCGAAATCCAGATCCATGATCATGGTCAGGGCATCCCTCCCGATCAGATTCCTTTGCTCTTCCACCGTTTCGTGCGACTCGCCCGCGATCTCGCATCCAATATCCCTGGCAGCGGCGTAGGGTTATATACATGCAAACTCTTGACGGAACGCATGGGCGGAACGATCAACATCGAAAGCGCGGGCATCCCCGGCCAGGGAACCACCTGCATCATCCGCTTGCCCGCGGCCGATCGTCATCAACCGGAACGCCGTCAGATTACGCGCAAACTCGCCGACCGTGATCGCCTCGCCCCCGGACGATAATGATACAATCATGATGATGGAGTTACGCTTGCTGCGTGTGAAGTCATCCGCGCTCGCCATGACGATCCAACACCCATGTATCAACCGTGCGACTGCGACCATGATGATCCGCCAGCGACAAGATGCGTCGTTTGGCTGAGTTGGCCACTTGAGAGGAACAGATCATGCTCGATCCCCACGTAAAACAAGAATATGCCCTGGCTCTTCAACAATTTCGACAACAGAAAGACGCCTTCTTTGCGCAAGCGGCAGAATCGCCCCTCAGCGCGGATCAACGGCTGGCCTTTAATGGGTTGGCCTATTTCCCTCCCGACCTCGCCTATCGAGTGATCGCCAAGGTTGAATATGTACCAGCGGGCGACAGCATCATCATGCAGACGACGGATAATGCGACGCGTCAGTTCGAAAGATTTGCCCGTTTACATTTCACGCTGAATGATACAGAATGCACGCTGACCGGCTATCGTTCACTGGATGCAGAAGACCTGCTGATGGGTGATGAGCAGGTCCAACTCTTCGTTCCATTTCGCGACGCTCTCTCGGGAAAGCAGACCTATGCGGCAGGCCGCTATATGGATGTAGAGATAGAGCAAGGTGAAGGACTAGATCCGATCGTCATATTGGATTTTAATCTCGCCTACAATCCATACTGCGCCTATAATGACCTGTATAGCTGTCCAATCACCCCATTCGAAAATACGCTCCCAGTCTCCGTCGCCGCAGGCGAACAATCTCCGCATTGACTTCAACGCGCACGGATGGGGAGCGTAAAAATCGCGGTGACGGGTGAGGCGCCACTGGCACTGATAATCAGGGTCAATTGCCAACTCCCTGACATTGTTCCGACGAGCGGAATCGCGAGGGGCGCGGCGTCGGACGGCGTCGCAATTCCCTGCGCGCCTCGCATCGCCATAGCTGGCATTGTCCATTGATAGGTGATGGTGAGGTGTGTGGGCGACATGCCTGTAACTGGTTGTATGGTGATCGTTGCGATGAAATCTTGGCCGACGCGAGGCACACTTGGGGCGAGGCGCAACTCCAGTTGATAGTTGGCAACGCGCAGCGATGAAGTGGCGGTTGCCTGTGGAGACACATACCCTGCGAGCACATCGCTCACCCAGATGGCCAGGATGAGGAGCATGACAGCGCCCACCACCAGGAGAGCTCGGGTTCGCTGTTGCTGATTAAAATAATTGGGGTCGGTCGCGACCATCCACGACTCATCTTCATGAAACATCACATTGCCATCATACCGCGCCAGACAAGGGAATATCGCCAGATCAATGCGTGAGAACAATACCAGGGAAATAGCGCGAAGTGCCTGGATGTGTGTCGGAGCGCGAATGAGGCTCACCAAGCAGGGTACCAACACAACCCCAGATCGCAAGATAGGCATGCGCATCCTGGACGCAGACGGACGAGGGCGTCGTCGCGGCACAACCGATCACGAAAGCATGGGATGCTCCCATGGTCCCCCCACAAATTTCTGGTATACGCGCGGCGGTGGCAGGGGGCGCAACAGTCACCAGGGAAGAGTTGGTGATCAATGTCGAAGTAGGTGTCAGCCGGTGACGCGCAAAAGCAGGCGAATCATGCAAACCAGCGGCGAAGTTGGGTATCACAGCGAGAATTGCCGCAGCCTCGATTAAGATAAGACAGGCAATGAGCAACCGTATGCGCGGCATATGATCCCCTCCTTCCTTGCGCTTGCGTCATCATACCACGCGAACGCCTACCAGACATCTCTGAGTGATGACATTATAACATATCCAGACGAGCATAGTACCATTTGGTTGTCAAGATAACCAAAAACGCGCCCTGAAAGATACTTCAGGGCGCGCGCGTGGAAATGGTTGCCTGGTTCAGACCTCGGTAGTCGTCCGGTGTCGATCCGTGCGTCGTGGTGCCTCGCCACCTTTTTTGCCGATCTGGGAATAATAATCCGGACCATGGCGCCGCTTGACTTCATCGCCGCCCTTTTTGCCGATCTGGGCGAAGAATTCAGAACCATGTTTCGCGCGGACGGTCTCTCCGCCCTTCTTACCAATCGCGGCGTAATATTCAGGCCCACGAGTTTCGGCGATCACGCGGCCGCCCTTTTTGCCAATATCCACATAGAAGGCCTGACCATATTTCTCTTTTACGCGACGTCCGCCTTTGCGACCGGCTTCTTGCACAGTGGTGGGCTTCTTCTCTGGTGTTCCCTGGTTACTGGTCGTTTCCTGCGCCATGTGGGTGATCCCTCCTGAATTGGCTCGCTCATCATGAGCGAGATGCACATCCTGAAGACGCTGCTTCAGCAAACGCCCTCCGCTGGGTGATCCGGAAAGCCGCCTTCTCTGCGGCTCTCTCCCAGTATACTGAGCACTGGAAGAGGAGACCTCTCGTGGTCTCGGATTCCATCCGGGCGTCCAGCGTTGCTGCCTCATCTATTCGCACGGTCCATGCCAAACTTATCAGGACCCAATGGCTTGTGCGTCCGATTCGTGGAAATGCGGCATCTCCCAAACTATCATGGCCCTTCTTCTTGATCATCAGAAGAAGGGCCATGAGGCGCATAGCGGCGAACTATTCTGCCGAAGGAGTCAGATTCACAGTCACATGCGGCTCAAATCCGTGACCCAGACGCACCGACACCTTGGCTTCACCCAGGTGGCGTAAGGGTTCGGAAAGAACAACAGCCCGGCGGTCAACGATAATGCCTTCTTGCTCGCGTAAAGCTTCTACGATGTTCTGGCTGGTAACGGATCCATAGAGGCGATTCTGTCCACCAACGCGGACCGCAAAGGTGAGAGTGGTAGCGTTCAATCGCTCTGTCAGGGCACTGAGATCAGCGCGCATTTTCTCCTGGCGTGCCTGCTCGGCGGCGACGCGCTGTTGCAAATGAGATATCGCCTTGGGGGTTGCGGGCTCAACCATCTGGCGTGGGAGCAGATAGTTGCGGGCATAGCCATCGGCGACGACTTTTACATCGCCTGGCTTCCCGAGATTCGGTACTTCTTGCAGTAAAATTACTTTCATCGGCATGGGAATTGACAAGGTCCTTTCTGGTGGCTTGGGTATGAAACAGGGGTCTGCCGAGCTATTCTCCTCGGTACCTGTTCCGCCATAGTTACCACTGACATGGACATTTCTGCCCTTTAGTGATTCCGTAGGGCATGCCTACCGGGTGAACTACCACACCCGCTCTCCCCTTGCCAAAGGCATCGGGGACCACTTTGCAACGTGGGAGTCCTGAACATGATGCACTCGCCATGCCTTCCTTGTTTCTCAGGTTTTTAGGACCTATGGGAAACGCCCTGCCGTAGCCTGAGGTGGGTTGCACACACCAGCACGGGTCATTGTGTCTTAGACTCACGCCATAAGTTTAGCATGCCCACAGCATGAAATCAACGTTAGAGAGGTCAACTTCATATCCCACCTGGGGCTATTATGTTGCCGTGGCCGTATACGCTCAAAGTGAGCGTTATCGACAAGGCAGTACCATGTCAATCGGAAGCACGGCCAGGCACGACCGAACCCTCGCTACCTGAAGAGAGAATTGCAGCAACTTCTCTCCCAGTTTTCCCCTTGTATTAGGGCACCAGGACGACCTTGCCTACCGCCGCCCGGCTATGCAGATAAGCATGCGCGGCAGCGGCTTCTGTGAACGCGAAGGTGCGGTCGACATGCGGCGCAATCTGGCCTTCTGCATACCAGCGCAACAGTTGATCTGCCCATTTGCGGATCTTCTCTGGGCGATCCCAGAGATGGCCAACATTCACGCCCAGGACACCCTTGTTCGCGGACATCAGTTGGAGGGGGGTGAAGCGAGGAATGGCAAGGCTGACACGGGCGAAAGCGCTGAGCGAACGCTGCGTGCCGGGCGTGAGCGTGCTCACCCCGAAGGCCATAAGGCGACCCGTAGGCGCCAGGATGTGATAGTTCTTCCGCCAGGCTGGTCCGCCCTGTGAATCAAGCACCAGCTCGACGCCTTGCCCCGCGGTCTGGCGCTGAACCACTTCTACGAAATCTTCGTTGCGATAATCAATCGGATGGTCGAGTCCACGGTCACGCAGCCAGGCGTGTTTGGTGGCGGACGCAGTGCCGAAGGTCTCTGCGCCATAGATCTTGCAGATCTCCAATGCCGCCAGGCCCACGCCACCCGCAGCACTGTGGATCAACACCCGATCACCGCGCGCTAGCGAACCCATCACCACCAGGAGTTGGTACGCGGTTAGATAATTCACTAGCAATGCCGCGCCAACGACCGCGCTCATGCCTGTAGGACGGACGAAGGCATTGCTTACCGGCACCACGACGACATCCGCGTATCCGCCGAAACGGACCAGCGCGATGACTTCCTGTCCGGCGTGGAACTCGGTCACCCCTGCGCCGACCGCGTCGATGGTGCCCCCAACTTCATAGCCGACGACACAGGGGATTTTGGGTGCATCAGGATAGACCCCCATGCGCGCCATCAGATCGGCAAAATTAATGCCACTGGCCGCCACTCGGATGCGTACCTGTCCTGCCGCTGGTTCAGGATCCGGTGCCTCGCGTAGCTGTAATACTGCCGGCGGCCCCGCGCGCGTGATCCATATTTGCCGCATACTGCTCCTTCTCGCTGCACCCATGCGCCGCGCTTCCAGGCAGAGTATAACACGCAAACATACCATGATCAATCGACCAACTTGGAAAATTCGGTTCGATGAAAACCTCAGCTGCGCGCCAGAGTGGTGCGCGGTCCTTGTGCCCAGAGCAGTGCCCCCGCTGTCAGAATGCAGATCAGCAATGTGCCGAGAACAATGGCGTGCCAGCCACCCCAGGCCCAGACAGGACCAAAGATCCAGGCACCGACTGCGCCACCGCCATACCAGTTGCAGAGATAGAGCGCCGCGGCGCTACCGCGGCGGCCAGGCGCGTTATCACTGACATAGGCGTTGGTGATGGCGTACGCTGAGAGGAGTCCTAATATGAGCACACCAATTCCCAGTATCACGATCGGTAAAGAATGGCTCAGGGTGATCAACAATCCCACTACCATAATCCCCAAACAGATCGCGATGACCGGACGTCGCCCGATCCGTGAGGAGAGTTGCCCAAATACAGGGGCCAGCATCCCCAGGATATAAAGTATGAAGATCAGAGCCAGGGCGGAGGTTGGCAGATTGAATGGGGGATCCGAAAGATAATAGCTCACGTAGGTGAAGAAACCTAACAAAATCACGCCCAGCAGAAAGCCAACGATATACCCGCCGACTAACACACGCGACCGCAATGTCGCCACCATCGCAGCGAACGCCACGCGGACTCCCGTCGTCGGGCGGAAGCCTCGCGCGGTGGGTAGCAGGACCGCCAGGGTCAGCGAGCCAACGAGCGAGAGGGCAGCTAATACAATGAACATCGTCCGCCAGCCATCGATGCCAGCGATCAATCCGCCACCGACGCGCCCTACCAGCGCTGATCCACTCAGTGCGGAAGTATACCAGCCAATGGCGCTCCCACGCTGCGCAGCTGGAAATTCATCGCCGATGTAAGCGATGCAGATTGCGCCGATTCCCGCTGCCAGCACACCCTGCCCGGCCCGCGCCACCAACAACAGCCCGTAAGTCGGGGCAAGGGCCGCCAGCAACGTTGGGATGACGATCAGAATGCTGACCCCGATGATAATCGGGCGGCGTCCGACACGATCGGAGATCGGGCCGGTGACCAGCACGGCAAGTGCCAGCGCGAGATCGAAAACTGCCAGCGTCAACCCTGCCTCACCCGCGCTGATCCTAAAATCATGGCTCAGCAACGGCAACACGGGCTGGGTCGCGTAGACAGCAGGCATGAGGGTTAGAGTGCCAATACAGAGCGCGAAGAGCGCTCGTCGTCGCGGAAAAGAAGTCGATACTGGTGGTAAGGTCAGGCTATGCGCCTGATCAATGGGTAGCGCGGACTTCACGCTGGACATGTTTGTTCGCTCCATGCGCGCCAGAATAGGTATACCGTCATATCGTAGCGCGCCTGAAGTGATATGTCTAATATATATTTTATCGCTTTTCTATAGATATAATATATGGGACACAGGCAAGAGCTCACTCTGAAATGTCTGCTACCTGGCCTGTGGGCAGGGTGGCGCTGAATCGCGCGGCTGAAGCTCTGAGAGCAAGCGCTAAGGTGACAACCTTATGGCCAAGAGCAGGAAGAGCTCGTGCGAAAGGAACTTCGTGGTATGGAACTCCGGCATCTGCGCTATTTCCTGGCAGTGGCGCGGCATCGCAACTTCACGCGTGCCGCCCAGGAACTCCATCTGGCTCAGCCGCCGCTCTCGCAACAGATACAGCAATTGGAGCACGAACTGGGCGTGCAATTATTTGACCGTAGCGGCCGGCAGGTGCGCCTGACCCCCGCCGGCGAAGAATTGCAGCGGCGAGCGACTGGCGTTCTTGAGCAAGTAGACGATCTGATGGTAGCAACACGGGATATCGCGGCGGCACGTGCCGGTACCGTAACACTGGGTGTCATTCCCACCGCGGCTGGGGTGATGGTCCCACACATTGCCGCGCGCCTGCGCGCGCTCTTCCCTGGAGTGGAATTGATCATCCAGGAAGCAGGGTCAACGACGATCGCCGCGTTGGTGGCTGACCGCCAGGCGGATGTGGGCTTAGCCCGGCTACCGCTGGGAGACACGACCATTGCCGACCACATTGAGAGTGAGACGCTCCTGGTGGAATCGCTCGTGCTCGCTGTGCCGCGCAACCATCGCTTCGCCACCCGAACTGCAGGGGTAGCGATTGCGGAGTTACGCGACGAACCTTTGATGCTCGTGCGACGCGACCAGGGCACTCTCTCTGATCTCGTCCTGGACGCTTGCGCGGCGGCAGGCTTCGCGCCGCGGCTCGTCTGTGAAGGCGCGGAGATCGATACCTTACTTCGGTTAGTTGCTGCGGGGGTCGGGTGTACCATCGTCCCAGCCACTGGACCACAGATGATGCCACATCTGGCCGCGGACATTCAGAGCGTTCCCCTCGGTGACATGCCGGGCGAACCCGCGCTCCGTTTGACGCTTGGCTTGATCTGGCGTCGTCACGGCTATCGGTCGCACGCGGCCAGCGCCCTGGGATCGATCATCCGCGAGGTCGCAAGCCATTCTGCCGCGGCCAACTTGGCCTGATATCTCGGCAATGACCGCTCATTCGATAATCGTCCGTGGCGATTCCAGCAGCAGCAGGTGGCCATCAGGATCGAGCAGGGCATCGATCTGCACATAGTCCGGTCGGCTGGCGCTCATCTGGGCGCCGCCCCAGAAGCCGCGGCCCCGCAGTGCCAGCGGGTAGCCGACGCGGATCATGTCGCGAATCGCCAGCGTCTGTTCACCGGAAAAGCGGCATTCAATCGCCAGGTTCCGCGAGGCAACATCCAGCGTCAGCATATTGCGCTTGAAGGATAATTCACTTACCACCCCATGCAATTCGATCAGGTCGCCGAAATAGCCAATCGTAAGGGGTTGGAGCCGCTGATAATCATGTGGAGTCGCACTGAAATGGATTCCGCTGGCTTCTAACTGGATCTGCATGCCTCCACGCGCCGCTGATTCTGTCAAGCGGAGTAAACCCCGCAGGGTCACGGCATCGATCGGACTCTGCGCTGCCGGTTTGCCGAGCAGCCGATGCAGACGATCTAGCAGCGGTTGAACGGCGATCTCGCCTACTGATTTGGCGACTGTATCAAGGGCGGAGTGAGCGACAACGCCCAAAATCAACCAGAGGTTGCTGTGATGGGCATCCACGACAATCAGTTGCAGATCGCGTTCTTGAGCTGGGGTGAGCTGATCGCGTCCCAGCGATGCAGCCGCGCTCAAAAGGACCAATCGTTGGATCTCGCGCAAGCTGTGTTGGAGATCCACGATACTCAACGGACCCGCGGATGCCTCAGGAATGAAGCCTACATCCAGCGCATGGGTCACTGGCGTGGGTTGCATACTTCTTTTCCTCTCACTTGGGCGAAATACCCAGATGGAATGTGCTGCAAATCTCTTGGTTGATCAGCAAATGGCATCATACCACATCGAGCAAAGAAAAGATTGTGAACAAATTGATAGATTTTACCGTATCAGTGAGTGTAGTATGTGAGATATTGACTATATCATTGCCACGAAGTTGTCTCTATGAGCGGTTGGGCAACCGCAATAATGGCAACATCGCCATGTGATACAAAGGAGCATCTATGTCGTGGCTGCCAGTGATGGTCGCTGATGTTGATTGGTATCAGCGCGCGCGATTTCGACTTTATCTGGACGATTGCGGTTACGCCACAGCAGAGTTCGCCGATGGCGCCCTACTCACACGGTTGATGCACCTGCATCTCCACCCATTAATTATTATCAGCGCGGTGCATCTGCCTATCTCGCAAGATCAGACCTTCCTGACCATGATCCAGGCTAACCCCGCCCTGGCGCGCCGCCACGGAATCCTTATGATTGGTGAGGAAGCCTGCCTCGCAAATATGCCATACATCGTCGCACTCCCCACCACAGTGGATCGCGCGACCTTCACGCACGCCGTGTCGCAGGTCGCTCTGCGACTGTCACTTTCGCCTCACTTGTGCCTGCCGACGTTAGCTTGCAAACGGGAAGATGCCGTGTGGCATGAGTCGAATGGAGACTCGCCGACTTGTTTGCTGCCATAATGACGGTTGCCCTTTATGTTTCGGTCATAGCTGCCAGAATCATCGCCGTAGTCGGCTGATCGGCCGTGCGCAATGAACGATGGATAAAGCGGATCGTTCCAGAGGAATCGACGCCAAAGACCCCACCGAGTTGCAGCATATCTTGATCGGTGGCGGCCACACCATAGCGTGGGAGGCGGCTGAGCGTCTTGATGACCGAATCTGGGCTGGTAACCTCACGCAGCACATTCAACCGATAGACCAGTCCATAGGCCTGGTAAGATGCTCGACTGGGATCTGCCAGCACCGTGAAAGGCAGATCGAATTCCGCGCGAAATTGACGGGCACGCTCCGGCTCGCCCAATCCGATCATGATCACCTGGACTTTGGCGCGTTGAAAACGTTGGCGATCGCGGCGCAACTGCACCGCCTGTGCGCGGCAATGCATTCACCCAAAATGGCGCAAGAAGACAAACGCGGTTGGCATCTGTTGCCAGCATTGCGAAAACGCGACCACCTCACCATCTTGATTTGGCAAAGTGAGATCCGGCGCTGGATCGCCGAGGTTCAACGTCATGTCTGCGATCTCCATGGTATTCATTGGACAAGTTCTCTCTTTGTTATCTTGCCGGTTCATGGCAAGCCGATTGTCCGCAAAATTTCATCGGTCGCGGCGTAGGGATCGCTACCACGCGCAGCTACTTCCGCGATCAACGCGGCGAGTCTATCGGGTCCCACCCGCGTATCGACACGTCGCATCAACTCCTGGTAGAGCAAGGCCTGAATCTCACTGCGCGCCTGGCGCTCGCCTCGGGCTACAATCTGTCCCGTTTGGCGTAAGAACGCCAGATGTTCCGCCAGTGCGTCCACCAGTTCCGCTACGCCGCTGCCCTGCATGGCGACGGTTTTGACGATCGGTGGTCGCCAGTCGTTTGGACCACGCTGGGCATCAAGACTCAAGAGAATGCGCAGCTCAGCCGCCGCCTGATCCGCGCCGGGGCGATCGGCTTTGTTGACGCAAAAAACATCGGCGATCTCCAGGATGCCCGCTTTGAGCGCCTGAATGTCGTCACCCATCCCTGGCACTGTCACAACCACGATGCTCTGTGCCGCCCGCACGATCTCCACCTCGGCCTGGCCGGCGCCAACCGTCTCGATGATGATCTGGTCGAAGTGCGCGGCGTCCAGGGCCCGCGCGACATCGCGCGTCGTGCTGGCAAGGCCACCGACGCTGCCGCGACTGGCCATCGATCGTATATACACATTGGAATCACCAGCCAGATCTTGCATGCGAATACGGTCACCTAAAATCGCCCCGCCCGTGAACGGACTCGTGGGATCCACGGCAATGATCGCGACCCGCTGGCAGCGCTGGCGCAGGACGCGCGCGAGTTGCGTGACCAGGGTTGATTTGCCAGCGCCAGGCGAACCGGTGACGCCGATCACATGCGCATGTCCACCCAGGCGGTGCAACGCCGCCAGCGCCGGACGGGCATCCGGCGCGCCATTCTCGATCAGACTGATGAGTCGCGCCAACGCCCGGCGATCGCCATTCGTGACTCGCGCGACCAGATCCATCGTCAGGTCCGCGTTCACGCCTCTGACCCCGTTCCTGGCTCCGCACTCGAAGCATCCTCACGAGCCAGCGGTGCCAGCGGATGACTCAGTCTTTCTGCCGCGACGTGATCGCGAACAAATTGAATGATTGTCTGAGTGCTGGTCCCCGGCCCGAAGTTGCCTTTGATGCCCATCGCCGCAATCGCCGGAATATCCTCATCGGGAATGATGCCGCCCGCGACGACCAGAATATCTGACATCCCATTGGTCCGCAACAGTTCCATAATCTTCGGGAAGATCGCCATGTGGGCACCCGAGAGGATACTCAGTAAGATCGCATCGACATCTTCCTGGATCGCGGCTTCAACGATCATCGACGGTGTCTGACGAATACCAGTATAAATGACTTCCATACCCGCATCACGCAAAGCCCGCGCGATAACCTTCGCGCCGCGATCATGTCCATCGAGTCCTGGCTTGGCAACCAGGACCCGCAGGCGGCGTTCGCCCGTACCAGGGTGCGCCTGGGGTGTCGCATCTAGAGCGGTAGGTGGTTGGTCTGTCATTGTCCAGCGGATCCCCGCAACCTTGGCAGCGCGGCGGATCCTGCCCTCCTTCACGCGAATCTGTGCAATCGTTCGCATTGTACCCCGCAGATGGGGGAATGGGCAAGGCTTGCCAATCCGATGGGTGCATGCTAAAGGGGGGGACTTCTAAGCAACCAGCAAGAGTGAAGGCCAACGACCATTGAGGACGAGCGCGCGGAGGATGGCCAGATAATGAGCTCCCGTCACGCTCCAGCGCATACCCGTGCCATAGCATACGATCGGTGCCAAAGCGTTTGCAGGTACTCTCCGCCACGCCGCTGGCGAACTGATAGTGGGGATCGATGAAATCCAGAGCATCGATGTGTGCCGCTCCGCCGTCTTGTCCCGCGTGCAATACCGGACGCCATCCGCGCTCACATATTGGTGGGTGGTGGTTGCCGGCAGGGGATCGGGCAGGGTTTGGAGGTCCGTGTACGCCTGCTGCTGGGCAACCTCTTCCGCAGCCCTGCCCGTTCGACCGCCTGCCAAATTTGGCTGGGGCTGACCGTGCCGTCGGTGAGATACCCCAATACCTGGCTGGCCTGGGCATACGGTACCAAAGTGGCCAGATAGGCGCACTGTTCCTGTACCAGAGCACTCATCTGCTGGTGTGCTCGCAATTAAAGTCGTTCATCGATTGGGTAACTGTACTGCTGACACTGCGCCCAGGAATAGCGCGCCCGTGGCGCCAGCTGCATCCGGCCCACCCGGGTCTGTACGTTGCGGCCATGCGGACGACTCTCGTAGGCCCGGCGCCCGCCACACGGACACTCCAGGTCCGGCGCGGCGGGCCGGGCTACCTCTACCGCAAGACTGCTCTGCAGCAGGAAGGCTCCAATTTGCTGGAGCACCCTCAACAGAAGATGCTCGCGCGTCTAGAGTGGCTGATCGGCAGCCGTGGTCCAATAGGTGGTGACGAGGTCCAGGATCTGCGCTGTACTCTGGCAATGCGTCTCATCTTGAGGCATGCTGATTGCTCCTCTGGTTTGATATTTACCCCAGAATAGAGCAATCAGCCTTTTTTATCCAGTTCCCCCCTTTAGAATGCACCCCGCCGTGACCACACCCAGGCTGCCATCGCCGCGCACCACCTGCTCGCCGACCCGCAGCGTCTGCGCTGCCACGAAGCCGCGATCCTCCGTGAGGAAGGGGTGCTCCGTCGTGGTGTGCAGCGTCTCCGGTGCACCCAACGCGCTGGGCGGGGGGCGCGGCGCGTGGTTGGCCGCAACGGACTCGGTTGCTGTGGTGCGCGTGTCGCTGGCAGCGGTCGTGGGAGCGGGCTGCTTCAGGGGCGCGATCGTCACATCCAGCACATTGGTATCGTGGTGGATGAAGACGTGCTGCACGGTCTTGGCTTGCGTCCGGCACCGGACCATCCGGTTCCTCGTGGCCGTGTTGTACGCCAGCACCTGGTCGCCCACGTGCAAGGTCCCGATGGCTTGCTCGCCGTGCGGTGATCCAAGATGTACTCGTTGGCGCGCTGGCCTTGTTCTGCCAGCTGAAGGCATCAGAGTTGGGACCCGAATCCAGCCTCATTGCCCCTGTACTCCAGTCCTACTCATCTCTTAATGGATTACATCATGGTGGCTAGCAATGATCGCCCGTCGTTCATCCACACGGATCGGGGCATTGAATACCAGTAGCCTGACCGTTGCTCTTCCTGGTCCAGTGAGCGGCTGAATGATGGCTCCCATCAATCGGAAATGCCGATTCCACCGTTGGGTTCGTGGATGAAATAATGGAACGATCTTCCCGGTCTCTGGATCTATTGAAGAGATATTAGGTCCTTTATAGTGATTGCATGCAAAGCAAGACCAGGCAAGGTTCTCAATCTCCGTGAGTCCACCATGTTGTTCAGCGATAATATGATCCGCTTCATGAGAGAGCAGTACCATATCATCCGGTAACAGGCAATATTCGCACCGTCCTTGGGCACGTTCTCGTACCTGGATTCGCAGGCGTTCAGGAATGGTTTTCCTGCTTGCCATATTACGAGGCTCGCTGATGCAGTTTACGATGCGCTTCGGCCTTCGCTAAAATCATGATATGTTGGACAAGCAGATAGGTCTCGATCTCTTGTCGTTCTGCCTCGGTGAGAGCGCGTTCACGTTCCGCGTCGATTAAGGCATAGGCACGTTCGTTCGCGGCATCGGATGCTGTGAATGCCAGGATCTGTTCAGCAGTGGGCTGGCTGGCGATAAAGAGTGCGAGGTCACGAGTGAGTTGTACATCCAGCATAGGCCACCCTTCCTTTCGTTGGATGAGATGGAGCGAGACGTATGAGATCGCGCAAAGACGGTCAGAATCTGATGAATCGCCATTTCTCCTCGACCCACTGATCGCCGCCGACCAGGTAGGTGTGCAGATCCTGCACGGTGAGATTATACCGCACCGCCGCGCCGGGGGTCACCCCGACCGCCGTGACCACGCCCAGGCTACCAAATCAACCTAGCTCGAACTCATGTTATTTATGCAATTTCTGTAGGCTCACCATACTTACTAAATTTTGCCATCCAGCCATCCTCAGTGAATAGTTCTCCATGCATGCCATCGCTCAAAGCAATGATATTTACATTATCGATATTAATCTGAATATTTCCAGTATTTTCATAATATTCTTGTAGTGTGAACAAAAAATCATGAACCGCTGCATCAATTGAAGCAATAATACAACGCTTGATTAATGAAATTTGCTGTTCATCTAATTTCGATAAGTCTTCTTGTAAGAATTTTACCCTTGAAGAGATTATAGCTCCTTTGGCAAGAAGCTCAAAATACCCTATTCCCTGATCTCTGCAATGGACCATGAGAAGTTTTCCAAATGTATCTAGCAGGTTTTTATCCATTTTTTCTTCCTCGTTTATTTGCTTCGAACATCCTCAAGATTCATCAGGGATTCTTTTCCCAATTCATGAAGACGGATTTCTACCAGTCATTGTGTGTTGAGAGTTCCCACAACCTCCTCACTTGTGGACGTTGGGAAGGTATTTCAATTGCTTACCTTCTTCGCCATTTCACAAGGAAACGCGCTAACATGAACCATATTTCAGGTAAGTCTCTGACTTGAGTGAACTCCTATGATAATTGTGACGCATTGGCTCTCCCCAGTCGAGGAGCGGGTATACTTGGATCAACCAGAGGATGTAACGAAAATGATGTACACCATCCAGCCAGCGACCCCACCGGCCCCAAGTGTGTACTTAATGCATGGCCAAGCTGTTTCGGTCTGCCCGACCATACAGAAAGTCAATCTGCTCATGAAATTGGTTCCATGAGGAAAGAATTGCACTGGCTGACGCCTCGCTTCGCTACACTTCACCGCCAGTATAGCATAAGCATACACGAACGTCATGAGCACTCGTATCGCTACCAGGGCCTTTTCAAAGTCGCAGATCAGATGGAATCTGGCAGAGAACTGTCTGACCAGTGATCGCGCTAACGCTGGCCAAACGTCACATAGCCAGCTTCTGTTTCTCGTCTAAGCAAGTTCAAAACGGACTTTGAAAACCCCCTGGTGTCGCTACAGTAATGACGTTTGCTTCCATCATTTCAAATACCAGGATGTATCGCGCCTATTTAATGAAAACTTGGTGACGAGGTAAATGCATCAACCCCAAGGTATTCTTGTTGGACCATATACCCCCATAGCTTGTAGGTTCCTCAAGGAACGATCCACTAAATCTTGAGCTTCCTGTGCTGGAACATTCCCAGCCAATAACGCCTCATAGGCTATAGCATTATGTTCCGCCATAGTATTTGTCCTAATCCCATTGCTGACATCGTCTGAAAGTTGGCGGAAAAGCTTCCTTTGAGTGTTTGTTATTGCTTGATGGTCGATTGGTCCACCGGTCCTCGTTAAATCACCATCCCCAATTGCAATCGCCTCTCGAGGATTATAGTTCGGATCCCCAACAAAAGCAGATTGGGCATGAATGTGATGTCCTCCTACATCTTTGTATGCCCCAACGTTTTGACAAATGGTATTATGCACGACCCACTGGTCGGCGCCGACCAGGTAGGTGTGCAGGTCCTGCACGGTGAGATTATACCGCACCGCCGCGCCGGGCACCACCCCGACCGCCGTGACCACACCCTCGCTGACGTCGCCCCGCACCACCTGCTCGCCCACCCGCAGCGTCTGCGCCGCCACGAAGCCACGATCCGCCGTGAGGAACGGGTGCTCCGTCGTCGTGTGCAGCGTCTCGGGCATGCCCAGCGCGCTGGGGGGAGGCCGCGGCGCGTGGTTGGCCGCGATGGCTTCGGATGCCGTCGTGCGCGTGTTGCTGGCAGCAGTCGTGGGAGCGGGCTGCTTCAGGGGCGCGATCGTCACATCCAGCAGGTTCGTATCGTGGTTGATGAAGACGTGCTGCACCGTCTTGGCTTGCGTCTTCCCTGTGGCCGTGTTGTACGCCAGCACCTGGTCGCCCACGTGCAAGGTCCCGATGGCTTGCTCGCCGTGCGGGGTCGCCACCAGCGTTGCTGGAGCGAAGCTATTGCCACACTGAATGGTTGAATCCGCCAGACTCCGCTACTTTCCCTACTCGAATCTGGCGACACATGCTCGTCCAATTCTAATGGAGGGCAAAGACGATAGAATCTGGATTGATATACCAGGTGATATATCCTTCTGCTTTCCCTTCGAGCACGGAATAGTAGATTTTTGCCCAGTGTATACTGTTTGTTACGTCTGGCAGACGATGTGCCCGGCGATCACCTCCTGTATAGGGGGCTATAGGGATCGGATGGTGGTAATACTGCCAGGCACGGTTATCGAGTTCCATGGATAGACAAGCGGTTATGATTTCGGAGAAGAGGAGTTGGTACAAGGGTGTATGCTCATCAAATGCACGCAACGTTGCCGCATACTGTTCGATATGCTCGATTTCTCTCGAAGGAATCGTCTCACCTGGAGGTATCCCCTCAGCCAAAATACGTTCATAAAAATCGAGCACTCTCCTCATCTCCCCGAAGAGTATCACCTCTGCATCTGCAAATTCGTCGACGAAATTCTGGAAGACGTAGAGACGATGGGGAACACGTCGTTCCCCTTGTAATTCTTGTCGCAGTTCGTGGAGAAATTCGGTATCGGTATAGAACACACTATCGCTCAGCATGGAAAAAAATCCACTCCATATAAAAGCAAGTATCGTTTGCTCATCTAAGTGGTTTTTATACACTGCTAACTGCTCCATCACCTGGTCATGGATCGCTTCACCACCTTGTAATAGGGCCGCAATCGCAGCTAAGATGGGTTGACGCATGTTCATCATTCTTGTTTCCTCCTCCGCATCAATGATGATGATACGATTGTCCAGTCCATTTGTTCCACCAGTAATGGTTCTCTACATCAGTTTCCCCAGGCTTAACCCAGGTCTCCATGGCATATTCCCAATCACTCGGTGATTGTCCCAAGACATCTCGAACGAACTGCGGAAATTCTCCACGCCCAATTTTTAATGGGCCTGGAGGTTGTCGATTGCGAATACTCCACCCATTCCTGCTCATCTGATCGGTATCATACCGCTGGCCTTCGTACAAGTTGTTGTGGCCGCTGACTTGGGAATTCGGATCACCATGCGTAGATCCTCGGGGCGATTCCTGTGCCGGATCAATGCCGCAGTTATGCACCACCCACTGATCGCCGCCGATCAGATAGGTGTGCAGATCCTGCACGGTGAGATTCTACCGCACCGCCGCGCCGGGGGTCACGGTCACCGCCGTGACCACACCCGCGCTGCACCTGCTCGCCGATCCGCAGTGTCTGCGCCGCCACGAAGCCGCGATCCGCCGTGAGGAACGGGTGCTCCGTCGTCGTGTGCAGCGTCTCCGGTGCACCCAGCGCGCTGGGCGGGGGACGCGGCGCGTGGTTAGCCGCGATGGCTTCGGTCGCTGTGGTGCGCGTGTCGCTGGCAGCGGTCGTGGGAGCGGGCTGCTTCAGGGGCGCGATCGTCACATCCAGCAGGTTCGTATCGTGGTTGATGAAGACGTGCTGCACCGTCTTGGCTTGCGT
>DAIDHM010000081.1 GCA_027459705.1 Ktedonobacteria bacterium
CACAGAGTGAACCTCTCGCACTGCGAGAGGTTCACTCTTGTCGTGTTTGAGGAAAGCACTAGTGCAGCGAGCAGTGGTTGCCGGGACGTTCGCTTGTCCACACTACCTCTATGACGGGCAAAGTATTGACATACGTTTGTATCGCTGGGATGCTACAATGAAACCAGATTTTACGCTTGATTTGTCGACTGATCACGCTGCATAAAAAAGGAGTCATTTTCACTATGCCACTTCACACATTGCGCCGCCTGATCATCATCGTGGGGTTCAGTCTCGGACTCTGCGTATGGTTCGCTGGTCCTGCAACGGCCTGGGCCGCATCGCTGGCACAACCGCCACTCTTGCCACAACAGCAGGGTGTCTATGTCTATGATCAATCTGCCCGACTCACTGCAAGCGAAAAGACGGATCTGCAAACCCGCGCGGCAAAGCTGGCGCAGGCAGGTGCGAGTCCTGTTGTCTACATACAGGGTTATGGTGCGGTTGTTGCCACGACTCAGCAAGAAGCCATGCAACTCGCGACAGCCTGGCATATGGGAAACAATAGCATTATCTTCTTCTTGAATCTTGATCCCGCTGGGACGACGAACTCCTTCTTTATGCTTGTCGGGCCAACATACAATCAGCCAAACGTGCTGGACTCCGCGACGATTCAGCAGATCTATTCCACCGCAATGTTGCCAGATTTCAAGCAAAAGCACTATGCCACCGGGTTGGCGGCAGGCCTCGATGCTGTCGACGCACAGATCACTGCACCGGTGAATACTGGTGGCGGCGGTGTGCCGGTTGCTCAGCCAACTACTGTGCCGGATACGAGCTCTAATCAGCCAGGTGGCATCCTTGCGGTGCTACTCGCCATCGCATTGCTCATCTATGGATGGGTGGCTCTGCGTCAGGCAAGCCAACACGTGGGCGCGGACTATGGGTCCCGGGTTCCCGGTGATATCCCTCATGATGACCTATCACCGGCACTCGTTGGTGCCCTCATTCATGGCCACGCTCGCACTACTGAGGTGCGCGCCTCGCTCTTGGAGATGAGTACAACCGGAGCGATCGTGCTGGATCCGGTCGACGATCGAAGTATCCACATCCATCTGGTCGATAAGTCGCTTCTCACCGAGTCCTGGCACATCATGATCTGGGAATCCTTGGCGAGTGTCGCCGATCCCCAGCAGGTCATTACCACAAAGGCTTTAAACCAAATTAGCAAGCAGTGGAGCCCAATCTATGAGGTCATTGATGCCGAAGTACGCCAACGTGGCCTGCGCCAGATAGATTCAAGCCAACCCGCCAGCCCACCAGCACAACCACGGGCCATACCGGTCGCCATTGCTGGCGGTGTGGTCGCCATATTGAGTTTCGCCTTGATACCACTCGCAGTTCTCAACACGATCTGGTTTCTGATCTTCACCATCGGGGCTGCGGCCCTGATCTGGGGTGCGAGCCAGTGGTACCATGTGCGTATTCTCAGCGCTGATCTCAGCCATATGGATCAAGATCTGACCTATGAAGGTGCCTGCGCTTATGCAGCCTGGACCGGATATACGGCCTCAATTAAAGCCGGAGCAATCATGCGAGTCGATCCCAGTAGCTTGATGCTATATGCCCCTGTGCTGGATTGTCAGGAGGACATCATGAGTTGGCTGGTGACCGCTGCACGGATGGGATATGTGCCAACATGGCTCAGTCAGGGCATGGCGGACTCGCACGATGCGGGAGTGACGCTCTCGCCATTTTATGTCTATTGGTTGGCGATACTCCAAGGGTACGTCGATCCTGCTTTGATCCAGCCACTACCTGCCGATACCCACCAACTCAGTGAAGAAGAATTTATGGCTCCCGTGGGACATATCCGTCCGGCACCAGTCACCGCGATCCCGTTCTTCTTTCCGGTCGGCATGCCGATCTACGTGCCAGGGTTTCTGCCCATTCCCGGTGCTGGCACGGTGAATACATCGGGCTGGGCGGGTGCTGGCTCGAACTTTGGTGGACAGGCGAGTAGCGGAAACTTCAGTGGCTGGTCCGGTGGCGGCGGTGGATTTGGGGGTGGCGGATTTGGCGGAGGCGGAGGCGGAGGATTTGGCGGAGGCGGCGGATTTGGGGGTGGCGGCGGTAGCAGCAGCGGTGGTGGCGGCAACTTCTAATATTTTCACAGTCCAACCCCATGTCTGGAGTATGTCAGCGAAGTGTCTGACGATTTGCCGAAAAGCATGAGTCCCCACATCGCTGACACACTTTAGCAGGTATCTGGTGCGCAGATGACAGAAACCGAACTATATATCAATGTCCTGAGCTGGAGGTGGTTGAGTCCGTCGGTGGCTGGGGCTCGCGGATCAGCTCCTGCTTCACCAGGATGCGGGTGGAGTCGGGGACATCTTCACGCAGGACGACACCAGGGCCGATCAGGCAGTTGCGGCCGATGACGGATCCCGGCATTAATGCGGCGGTAACGCCGACACGTGTACCCACGCCGATGATCTGGCCGAGCTTGGTACGACCAGTGTCGATACGCTGCCCTTTGACGGTCACCTTGAGTGGCTTATTATCTAATCGTAGATTGCTCGTGACGGCGCCATAACCAAAGGTGACACGATCGTCGATGACCGAATCCCCTACATAGCTGGTGTGGAACCATACGTCCTGACCGATCCAACTGCGCGCAACCTCGCTACCAAAACCTGCGACACTGCGCGCACCGAACATCGTCTCGCGTATTAACGCGTTGTTGCCGATGATCGCATGTGGTCCAAGGTAGGCTGGTCCCTGTACGGTCGCTCCCGCAAAGACCCGGACGCCTTCAGCGATGACCACCGCACCCTGGATGTGCGCTGTTGGATCGATCCGCGCATCGGGATCTATCTGCGGCGCTCCATGTAATCGCCCCAATAGCAATTCCATGCAATCCAACATCTGCCAGGGATATTTCAATGACGCGGTCGGGCCACGATGTGGCACGGCCAGCGCGCCATGCTGCGCCATCAAAAGCGAAAGCGCACGCTCATACCAATCACCTGGCTCCTGACCTGCGGTGGTAGCCAGTGCTTCCGCCAGATCGCCAGCACGGGGAATTACATGGGCGACCAGCGTGACCCAGTTGCTCGGTTCGGATCCAGGTGTCGGTTTCTCGACGATACCGCGCACGGCGAAAGCCGCCGACTCGTCAGGCAGTGCGACTGGGATGAGATACCCACCAGGGAAATAGTTTCCAACCAACCGCGCGGCAATGATGATGGTACTGGGATGTGCCACTGCCTCTTTCAACAATACATTATGGAAACCGGGATCCAGGAGATCGTGCGCCTGGGTGATCACAACCGTTTCCCCCGGCTGGCAGCCCGCCACGGCACGCGCCACCGCGTCACCCATCCCGGCCGCTGCTGGTTGGGTGACAAAGCTGGACGCGATGGCGGTATTCGTGGTGCATTCCGCGCGGATCGCCGCATCGTTGGTGGGATTGGTTACCACTACTGCCTGGGTGATGCCATCTGCCGCCAGCGTGGCCATGTGTCGTGCCAACAATGTCTGCCCCATGAAGCGTTGCAAGGATTTATCGCCCAATGGGTAGAGGCGTGAACTTTCACCGCCTGCCAGTATGATCGCCGTTACCATTGATCTGCTGCTCCTCAAATGATGCTGCGTTATGTTGTGATGTGGCGCAATCGCGCTCACCATCAAATTGCTGGTCAAGTTGTCAAAGGATTCGCTCGCCGATCTGCCAACCGCATTTCGAATTCAGTATACCGCACCCTCCCAGACCATTCATGGAGGATCCTGTGTTGCTACTCACCCCGAATCAATTCGTCAGATCCCACCGGGTCAAATCATCCAAAGGACGGCGTTCGCGTCGTTTGGGGTCCAGAGCGGCATAGCCGAGCGGGAGCAGCGCCTGGGGCAACCAGGTCGCGGGAAGATCGAGAGCGTGCTGAACGATAGATTGACAGAACAACGGCGCGCACATCCATCCCATATCAAGTCCCAGATGATACGCCGTCAAGAGCATATTCTGGATGGCGGCGCCAAGACTTTGCACCGCCATGGTGGTCTCGGCAGCTTGTCGTTCGACATCAGGATACTGATCCAGATCCTCGAGATAGAGACATGGGATGATGATCGCGGGTGCGGTGCGGATGCGCGTTCGCGAGATTTCTAGCCGCTGCGCGACGATCTCGGCTGATTCGCCGTCCTGCGCCAGGGTTGACTGCCATACATCGCCCATCGCTGCGGCGAGGTGTGCGCGGGTCTCCGCGCGGGTTGTGACGAAGAAGCGCCAGGGCTGGCGACCATGTGGGGATGGCGCCCACCGGGCAGTCTCGACAATTTGGCGCAACATCTCGGCGGGGACGGGCGCCTGTGTGAATCGACGCACCGATCGCCGTCCGTTGATAGTGGACTCCAATAAAGCCGGACGATCGCTGCGCCGCGCGATGGCTCCCCAGCTGGTCGTGCGTTCGGGGCGGATGGCGATCGCTGGTCGACTTTCGATTGGCATCGTATGATACTGGCGATATTTCGCGCGCAACAATGCGACAGCGTCCGCGTGGCCAGGCGCGCCGGGTTCGACGAGGCGCGCCTGGCCATGCACGATGACATAGGCCAATTCCGTCCAGGCATCGCGCAGATAATCCTGTACACAGACCTGGACAGATGGCTCTGCGAGAATGTTACGGACTCGCCGCAGATGACGTGGATCGCTGACACGCTTAGGTTTCGTATCCAACGGTACCCAGAGATCCTGGCCATCCCAGCAATAACAAATGGGGACTAGCGATGGTGTCGCTGATCCGCCGGAAGTTCCGGTGCCGGTCGCGAGTGTTCCTACTGGCCGCTGGGCGACAAACTGCATCGCCGCCGGATCGATCATGGTCACCACGGCATGGTTACTCCTGTTGTGTATTTGGTTGCGATCTGCTCCCATATCATAGCGCTTCCAGTTCAAGCGCGCGTATCGGCCTGTGCGATGTAGTGATGCCCATCAGTAGGCTTGATAGAGAACCAGTCAGTGTATGGTAGACGCGCACTATAGTGTTTAACGGACTTCGCCGCTCCAAACTGGTCATAGCATGTAGTGAGAGAGACATATCCGCCGGTGGTATACTCTCAAGGCCAGGGCGGAAAATCTGAGCTTCCTGCATAGAATACCTATGCCGCGATCCTGGCGAGTGCTATAAAAAGGAGCGAGACAGCATGTTTGCACGCTTAACAACGGTCTCAGTGCAACTCGACAAAGTGGCGGAGGTGACTCGCATTTACAATGAAAGCATTCTCCCTGCTGTCAAGGCCGCCAGTGGCAATCGTGGAGTGTATTTGCTGATCGATGCTGCTTCAGGGAAGGGAATCTCAATGACGCTATGGGATTCCGAAGCCTCAGGCGCTACCTATGATTCGAGTGGGACGTATCGCGAGCTGGTGGGCAAAGTCGCAGCATTATTTAGCGCACCTCCTACGCTCACTACCTATGAGGTGGTGGCTCAGGGCTGAGCCCAGCGCCATCTCCATTGTATGTATAGCGGCTCCGACAATTCTGTCGGAGCCGCTATACACTGTGCGCGCAATGCACTAGCGTCGCAGCGTGATACAATGCCTACGCTGGATGAAACCGCGCAGACAAGCGGCTATGTTGCGATACAACCAGATCAAGAAGTATTAAGCGAGCTGGTCCTGCAACCTGAGCGCCACTAGCGCGCCCGATGCAGACGATCTTTTTGCTCTTGGAAGGAACGAGAATGGGTATCTTCGCGTTAGCCGGCGGTGATGAATTTCGCAGGTCCTATGAATCCTCTGATCGCGCGATACTAGAGATGTTACCGGTCAACGCTGGACCACTCATTATCCTCCCCACAGCTGCGGCGGAACAGGGGCCAGAGATGGCGATAGCCAACGGCGTCAGGTATTTCAACGCACTGGCTCCCCGTCTCTCAGTGGAAGGGGCGATGGTGGTGGATAGTGCCTCCGCGGCTGATGCCGCGGTCGCGGCTCGCATCGCCTCAGCCAGTATGATCTATCTCACTGGTGGTGATCCTGGTCTGCTGGTGCGCCTCCTGCGCGGAAGTGAAGTTCTGGCGGCTATCGCGGCGGTCGCAGCGCGCGGCGGCATCGTCGCAGGATCCAGCGCGGGCGCGATGGCGCTCGGCAGCCAGATGCGCTGGCGTGCCGCACAATCGTATGCCAGTGGTTGGGAACCCACTTTCGCCATGGTACCTGGTGTTATTGTCTTGCCACACCATGAAGATCGTCCTAAGCACCTTGCCGAAGTGCGGGCTGGATTGGATGATGCTCTCGTCGTGATAGGCATACCAACAGGGGTCATTTGTCTGACGCGCATTGCTGGCGAAGAGCATGCTGGAGATCAAACCTGGCAAGTGCTGGGTAATCGCCCTATCACCCTCTATCGCCACAGTGGGGTATCACAGATTCAAGGCGGCGACTATTTCACGCTCTGACCTGGATTGCACTGAATTGGCTCATCTGACTCCGAACCTTCCAGAGGACCAGGACCATCCTTACAGGAATAGCCCGTAAAGCCGCTGCGCCTTTAGGCCATGCGGATGAAAGGGCTTGCGTCGGCTTTAGCCAGAGTTCCGGAGCATGACAGGGAAGACGTGCTTGTTGTAGAATATCCACAAACAGCAAGGAGTATCAA
>DAIDHM010000087.1 GCA_027459705.1 Ktedonobacteria bacterium
CCAGGAATCAATACGATGGCCGCCAGCAATGCCGTCTGGCCGACTGAGAGATGGAAATGGGTGTGCAGGTAGACGGGGATGAAGATGACCGCTGGTGTGGTGAAAAAAAGCCCCAGCGCCTGGATGATCGTCGCCAAGCGCACGATCGGGTTATGAAGTGCTGCACGGCCCTGATCCAGTAAGCCGTTCCAGGTGGAGGGAAAGGGAGAGGGTGGCCGCACGCCTGTGGGTAATGGCTCATAAGATGCGCGATCGGGTGCGCGCCAGGCTAACCAGGCGAGGATGAGGCCTGGCGGTCCACAGAGGACGAACGCCCAGCGCCAATTGAAGATCTGCGCGATGAGCCCGCCCAGGACGTAGCCCAGCGCCATACCGATCAGCGAGCCGACACCCCAGTTGCTCAGCACTCGTGCCCGGCGTTCCGGCGCGAAATATGCCGAGAGTAGGGCGATGCCAGCAGGTACGTAGCTGGCCTCGCCAATACCGAGCAACGCGCGCCCCAGGAAGAGTTGCCAGAATCCTGTTGAGATGGCAGTATACCAGGTTGCCAGACTCCAGAGCGCGACCCCGATGGCGATGATGCGGGTGCGGGAAGTGCGATCTGCCAGAAAACCCATTGGCAATGCGGTCAGGGTATAGATCAACAGAAACGAACTGGTGGTCAGGCCGATCTCGGCGTTGTTCAGATGCAGATCCGTACTGAGGACTGGTACGACGGCGACAAAGATGAAGCGATCCAGATAGTTCATGAAGTTGATCAATGCGAGCAGCCAGAAAATATTCATAGCGGTGCGGGTGATGGGAAGCGCGGTCAGGGCATGTTGTGCCGATGGGCCGATAGGGGACAAGGGAATGACGAACCGGCTTCGTGGATGGGCGCGGTGGCGCGGTGGCGATGGCATGTCCCAGGCTCCTTATGCTCACTTGCAGTAGCGCGGAATGGCAGCGATATAAGCTCTCCTTGCGCCTGCTCAGTAAGGAAAGCCGAGGTGATCGTAGAACTGCAAGGGGTCTACGTAGGTGTTTTGCCACCACACCATAAAATGGACATGTGGGCCAGTTGACATGCCCGTTGATCCCTGCAGTCCGATGGTATCTCCCTTGTGAACGAACTGGCCGACATGGACCAGGATGCGCTCCATATGCCCATATGAGGTTGCCAGCCCCCAACAATGATTGATCTTGACCGCATAACCAAAGCCATAAGGATCCCAGCCAGCGAAGATGACCTGGCCATCTTGCGCGGCAACGATCGGGGTGCCGTATTGCCCGGTCGAGAGATCCACTCCATTATGATACCATGAGAAACCGCGGATAAATTTTGCGTTTGGATCAGGCTGGATCAGACCGAATCCCCGGTATGATTGCGAAGGCGGTGCACAGAGTCCACCCGTCGAATATCCCGCGATCGCGCAGAAGACACAGTTGCCAAAGATCGTGCCTTTGGGAGCGCCAGCGAAATTCGTCCCGGTGGTCAAGGGGATCGGTGGCGCGGTGGGTTGATAATTGGCCCCATAATGCGCGTCATTTGGGATTTTGATCAATTGCCCGACGGTGATCTCATCTCCCAGATAGAGATTGTTCAATTGATAAATGCCACCGATGGTGACATTGAAGTGTGCGGCAATGCTTTCAATGGAGTCAGCAGGCCGTACACGATAGACCACGTACCCATCAGCTTTCGGTGGGTTGGCGTCAGCGGCGAAGGCCGAGAAGGTATTCAAAGGAGTGTTCTGGACAATCGCAGTCCGCAGATCTGGCACCGAGAGGATGCCTGTAATCAGCAAGCAGATCGTGACCAACATGATGAGAGCTGTTTCGCGGTGTCGACGGCGCGGTGACAGCCTGGGCATGGCCGGGCGAGGCGGTTTGTAACTGCCCGGTATGATGAGTGGCTTCTGGGCGGGTGCTCTGGCTGGGGCGAGATTCGCGCTCGTGGCTGGTCTGGCGGGGAGTAGGGGTACGATTGCGGTTTGGTCTGAGGCTTCAAGCGCACTCTGGATGGGTGGGATCGGCGTTGTCGAGACATCCTGTGCTGGTGATGTCGTTGTGGTCGCGGACAGACGCTGAGTGGCTGTGTCCTCATCAGCGGAGGCTGATGTGGTCGCGGGCGCTACCTTGGAGGATGTGCTGGGTGTCGACGCATCGGTCGCTCCAGCCGCGTCATGCTGATCGGTGAGGGTGGTGCTTAACGGCGGTGGTGGATCGGCCTCAGGAAGCATACGATCAAATATAGAGCGATGTGACGAAGGATCTTCCATACCCCACCCCCTTCAGGTGACGACATTGTCGAACAATGCCCTCAGTCTAGGAGGAATGGGGTTGCCTGTCAAGCGCGCTAGCCCGAGCAGGTGACTCCGGTCGTCAGGAGTGAGAGGCGGCGAACCCTGTTTAGCTAGCGGGTGGTGACTGAGGTGGTGGACAGGCCCCGTGGTTGGCGCCAGCTTCGCCCGCGAGCGAAGTGTTGGCATAGGCGCAGAGTGGATCGACGGGAGTGTTGTCCCACCAGGTCATGAAATGGAGATGGATACCAGAAGCCATACCTGACGCCCCTTGCAGCCCAATGATCTGGCCCTGGGTCACCGGTTGACCGACGCTGACCAGGAGGCGCTCCATATGTCCATAAGAAGTGGCCAGTCCACCGCAATGATTGATTTTTACCGCCCAGCCGAAGCCATAGGGATCCCACCCCGCAAAGATGACAACACCAGTCTGGACCGCCAGAATCGGTGAGCCGGCGATGTAGGTCGACATGTCGACGCCATTGTGATACGCCGTGAAACCCCTTACCCAGTGCGCGCCATTCTCTGGCTCTATGAGATCATAGGTGGCGATGGAGGTGGTTGGTTGCACGCCAGGACTGGCGCAGGGTTGCCCCGCTCCATTCGTCCAGCCAGCTTGCGAGCAAAACACACAGTTCCCCGCACTATTGCCACCGCTCATGATCGGGAGCGCGATGACGGGTGCTGGTGGCTTATAGGAAGACCCATAGGTCGGATCTGTCGAGATGCGCAAAACTTCACCAACCTGCGCTTCACTTCCCGCATACAAATGATTGAGTTCATAAATACCGGGGACGGTGACACCAAAACGCGCCGCAATCGAGTCGAAGCTATCCCCAGACTGCACACGATAGAGAATGTAGGCTGGACGCTGGACGCTGATGGCCTGCGCCAGGACGCTGAAAGGGCTGGTGTGGCCAGTGAGCGAGGTGCTGAGCGGGACAATCGCCACCAGCATGGTCACGATGAGCAGACAACTGAAAGCACTGATGATCAGCTGGGTGCGCAACCGACGTGGCGAGGGGGGAATGTACAACGGCGTCGGGATGCCAGAGCCGGGAATGATCAGAATCTGTGGTGGGATGGTCTGGTTGGGATCATCCTGATCCATGGCGGATGCGCCATGCACAATGAGATCGCGTGTGGCGCTTTCATTGGCCATCGGTATCAGCGCGGTGTGGGTGGGAATGGGCACCGGGAGCGCGCTCCCGGGAGCGCGCTCCTGCTCGTCTGGTGCAGGGTGATCCATGACTTCCTTCCTGGTCCGCGAAATCCTGCTATATTCAGGATACTCCGTGTACCAAGACGACCATCATGGGTTCCAGACGGTTTTCGTAATATATGGTGGGCACCCACCATAATGATATGTTGAGTTATACCCTCCCAGGCCTGTCTGAGGAAAGCCGCAGAGCGGATCGATGGGAATGTTCGCCCACCACAACATGAAATGCAGATGGGTGCCAAAGGATTCGCCGGTATTCCCTTGATAGCCAACTACCTGACCGGCTTTGACATAATCGCCCACCTTAACGAGTGGGGGGGCGATCATATGGCTATACGAGACCGCCATGCCGCCACAGAGATTGATCTTCAGGGCAAAGCCAGAGCCATATTGGTCCCACCCTGAAAAAATTACCTCACCAGACTGTGCGGCAACCTCAGGCGTACCTAGTGTGCCCGTTGAAATGTCGACGCCATCGTGGAAATAGGTAAATCCACGAACCCAGCGTGAGTTCGGATCGGGGTTGACCAACCCAAACTTAGAAGCGTCGCCACTCTGAATATTGTTATTGACAATGCCACCAAGAATGTAATTCGGGTCGCAACTTGCCGCGCCGTTGTCATTCAACAAGCCGCCGTGCGAGCAGAACATGCAAGGCCCGACATAGTTGGTAGCCGTTAACCCGCCGCCCGCCTCATACATCCCTGCCGGCAACTTAGCCTGATAGCTGGCGCCATAGGTGGGATCTGTCGGTATTTTGTAGATGCGGCCTACCTGTACCTCATCAATAGCGGAGAGGTTATTCAAAAGTTGTATGCCGCCAATGGTGACTTTATAATCTGCGGCAATCGACTCCCAGGAATCGCCGGGGCGAGCGCGATAAAGAATATAAGGGAGTTTGGTCCAGACGACGGCCTGGGTGAGAGTGTCGAAGACGACATTGCCATTGACCGGCGCGTCATTGAGGGGACCAAAGGCGAAGGCTGAGGTCAGCAGGACACAAGCCAGAGTCGTCGCCACGATGATCTGCATGGTCAAAGGCCGCCGCCGACGGGCCATGGGGGTACGCATTGGCAACCCGGCGCCAGGGATGACCAGGACTTCAGGTTGTTGATCTTCCCAGTCATCCTCCTCATCATCCCAGTCGAGATCATCTTCAGCAGCATAAGCGCTGAGCTCCTGACTATCCTCATATGGGACGAGATCGCGCGAAGATCTGTGTAGGCTCGGATCTTCCCAAGCAGCATCCTCATCGAGATCATCCAGGTCGCCATAGTCATGATAGCGATCATCACGATTTCCAGCCATGTCTATAAGCACTCCTCAGAAACAAGGTGGGTGCCCGTAGTCTAGCGGACGGGCACCCACCTGTCAAGCGTGAAACCACCATACCTATGATGTATACTGCTAGCGATTGTGCGTGCGGGGTGAGGCAGGATCAGCCGATTGAATGGTTGGCGTGCCGACGACCCGGAGGTTATTGACGACGATACGGACACCTGGAACTCCCAGTGCCGCGTTCTCCGCGTCGGTGCTGACTTTACTGCTGGGGACTGTACCGTGAAGATATAAGATCTGGTGTTCGGAGAGGACCTCGATTTCTGCGTCCTCGGGCAAGCGCCCTTTTGCGCGTAATTCATCCAGTGCCGCGAGTGCCATTACGGCTAGCCGTTCTGTCACAATGATATCGGACCGGACGCCGCGCACCCCGGGAATCTGACTGACCCCGGCCTGGAGCGCCTCATTCAGGTTTTCATTATCGAGGATGCCACTGAACTCCACTCGCGCATCCTCTACACGAGCGTGGATGCCACGGCGCGCGCGCGGATCCATCAGCACTTGCTCCAACACGGTGCCGACATCGCGCGCGATTTCCGCGTCATCGCGATAGACGGGAAAATGTTCGACCGATTCGATCGTAGGGAGGAGAACCACGTTCTTGGACTCAAACGTAGCAATCTGATCGGCTGGCACGACATGCTCAGGTTTAGAGGATGCGAAAAAATTACTGTCGGCGAGCAAAATATGGGTGATCGTCCCACTATCTCGCTGCACCCAGACTCGCTTGATGCGGTACATGACTTTTTTCTTTTTGATAAGTACCGCTGTCTGGCCGTCCAGGAGAATGCCGTGCGCGAGGGGCGTCGTGGTTGCTTGCTGGTTGAGCTGGTGGGCAACCCGTGCCGTGACCTGTGTTTGCAGCACCAGAGGACCGTTGGGATCGATGATGATGCCTACGACTGCTCCCCCGACGGTACCGGGGAGCGTGACTCGGGAGTTACCGGGAGAGCTGCTCAGACGCAACTCGAGGCGCGTATGTTCCATCGCCCTCTCACCTTCTGTGAAATCGGTTCCAGCATAGCACCTTCAGCCGCGCGGCGCAAGTGTTTCCTTGATCAATAGGACCGTCATAACTGATCGGAAGCTTTCTTACGTTATGAACTTGGCTGCTGAGGGGCAGCATCGCTTTGCGATGCATGTGTGTGCCTGGGCAACGATACCTTTCCTCTGATGATACAATGAGATGGTACTCAAATGGTTCTCTGGGCGCGTCAATGTTGGAAGTGAAGATCGTGAGCCGTTCTGGAGACGCGAGAGGAACAACAATGTCTGAATATATCTCGTCGGCCCCGGTCCCCCAAATTGCTCCTGCCCCGAAACGTCCGGTCCATTGGATTCTGGCCGCGTGGAGCGGTAATCTCTTCGCTGTTCCCGTTCTTTATCGTGTTTTGATCGCCAATGTCATTGTGTTACTGGTCGGATCGCTCCTGGGTACGGCGTTAGCTTCTGGTGCGCGAGGTTCCAATCGCTCGCCTGTGCTCGTTGGTTTCGTCATCACGGGGTTGTTATTAAGCATCGTTGTGAATTTCGTTCTCTTGAAGATCGCTTTTTTGCCGCTGACCAGGCTACGTGAGACGATGCGCCGGGTTGAGGCGGGGAATATGACGCTGCGTGCTCCGATTACGGGCTATGATCCGGATGCGGATGATCTCGCCGAGACCTTCAATCATATGCTGAGCCGTCTGGATGACCTGGTGAAGACCCGTGCCCAACAGATCCTCAGGGCGCAGGAAGCGGAGCGGAAACGCATCGCCCGTGAATTGCACGATGAGACCAGTCAGTCGCTGACGACGCTGCTCATCAATCTCGCGATGGTCGAGCAGAGCGTGCATGATTCAGCCGGTAAGGAACGCGTCAATCAGGTGCGCGAGCTGGCCCATCAGACGCTGCGGACGATCCGAAACTTGAGTATTGATCTTCGTCCGAGTGTTCTGGATGATCTTGGATTGCTGCCCGCGATGCGTTGGTACATCAGAGAATATCAGCATCGGGTTGGCATTTCCGTGGAATTCACCGCCATCGGATTTAAAGAGCGCTATTCCACAGAGATCGAGACGGCGCTCTACCGCATCGTGCAGGAGGCGTTGACGAATATCGCGCGGCATGCCCACGCGACGAAGGTCCAGGTCGAACTGACGCGGGAAGGGATGATGGCGCGTGTGCGGATTCACGATAATGGCCAGGGTTTTGATATGCAGGCGATCACTCGTCAACCACAGGGGGAGCGTGGTTTAGGGCTGATGGGCATGCGCGAACGGGCGACATTATTAGATGGAACCCTGGAGATAATCTCGCAACCCGGGGAGGGGACCACGATCGAGGCACATATCCCGCTCGTCGTTCAGCGCGAGGAGGAACAAGACAATGGGACTCACTCATGAGAATTCTGGGCATCTGATAGAGGGTGCTAAGATTCGCGTGCTCATTGTGGATGATCATGCGATCCTGCGGAGTGGATTGCGCATCTTGCTGAATACGCAACCCGATATGGAAGTGATCGGCGAAGCAGCAGATGGCCAGACCGGAATCGCTGAAGCTCAACGCTTGAATCCTGATGTGGTGTTAATGGATATCACGATGGCGGATATGAGCGGCATCGAAGCGACACGCCTGATCAAGCGCCACCTGCCTGATGTGCGGGTGTTGGTCTTGACCATGCATGAAAATGAGGAATATCTCTTCCAGGCATTACGCGCTGGCGCGAGTGGCTATATCCTCAAAGAGGCGGCGGATACGGAGTTGATCCTGGCGATCCGCACCGTGCAACAGGGGCGTTTTTATCTCTCATCGGTCGCGCAATCCATCATGATCAGTGACTACCTGCTCCGTGTCAACAATGGCGATGAACACGATTCATACAATGATTTGACCGAGCGAGAACGTGAAGTGCTGAAATGGGTCGCCGAAGGGTTCACGAACAATCAGATCGCCGAGCGACTCGTCATCAGCCCAAAGACAGTCGATACGCATCGTATGCATATCATGGACAAGCTGAACCTGCACAATCGCACCGAATTGGTCAAATATGCGATGCGCCGTGGCATCTTGCTGGATTGAAGGGTATCTTCGCGTTGTTTAGTTGACCTCCAGGACAAAATCCAGCCGGGTGCCGCGTTGTGGTCCACTCTCGATGCCCAATTTGCCGCCCAGCAGGTCAGTCTCCAGCATGAGTTGACCGATTCCATGGGATGGGTTGTGTTGCGCCTCATCCATCACCGCGTCCACCACAAATCCCACTCCATCATCTTCCACAGTAAGGACGATGCGATACGTGCGCAGATGCAGCGCCACGCGGAGCAGGTTTGCCCGGCTATGGCGTAACGCGTTGTCGAGCGACTCACAGGCGATGCGCAGGATACCACGCTCAATCGTCTCGGTATAGCGGAGGTCGCCACCGGAGATCGAGCTGACAATCGCGACGCCACGCGTCGCAATCAGGTATTGGATGTAGCCTTGCATGGTGCCAGCCAGGCCACGATCAGAGAGCTCGACAGGTTCAAGTTCGAATTTCATCATGAGGACGTCTCCCAGGACAGCGTGTAATTGCTCGTCGATGCCGGGGAGCGTGTTCAGTGCTTGTGTGGGGTCCCGTGTGATGAGTTGCAGACACTGGCGCATGCTGAGCACAATGTTGGTCAGGGGAGCACCCAGTCGTTCATGCAGACCCCGGGCCAACGTGCTCCGGTCGCGTTCGCGCGCAGCCAACAGCGCGTCCAGGTCGATATGCGAAGAAGCTGGGCCGACCTGACCCTGTTCCAGGCTGGTGGAAGGCTGCCAGTCTAATGAAGGATCGGGTTCGTCCATGCCTGATGGCCCAATTTGGTGAAGCAGAGCGAGAGCGGATGCGATGGCATCGGCGGCGCGCTGAATCGTCTCTTGCTGCGTCTTCAGATAAGAATTGTGTTCGCGTTGTCGTTCATACTCTAGTTCGGTAGCTCGAAGCGCCTCATAGGCCGTAATGATCTCATGGCGGCCATGCTGCATCAAATTCGCCTGAATTTCTCGCAGTTGGGTCTCGGCCTGACGGAAGCGCGCTTCAGCCTGGACCTGGAGGCTCTGCGTATGCGCGCCTAATTGGGCGATCTCGTTGGTGCGTTTCTGAAAATCTTGCAGATCGCGCGTCAAGAGCGTAATGCTTTCGTCCAGGGTCTGGTCTTCGCCGACAAAGGCGCGATATTCGTTCGCCCGACCAAATTGTGGCGCCGGGCCAAGGGGACCGCTTTCCAGGGGTGGTTGTGCCGGCACATAACTCTCTCGTCGAATAGCATCGAGTGTCATCGCGCCACGATTCCTTCCGTCACATCACAGGGTGTCCCTCCCGCCTTCCCGCGGTGGAGGTCGCCGTCCTATGCTTCCGTTGGGTGGATCTTGATCCATCCATGGCGAAGCGCGTGGACAACTGCCGCTGTGCGATCATTCACATTCAATTTCTTCAGGATTGAAGTGATGTGATTCTTGACCGTCTGATCGCTGATATTCAGCGACTTGGCAATCTCTTTATTGCTGTTACCGCGCGAGATATAGTCCAGAATCTCGATCTCGCGAGTAGAGAGCGGCGTATAGAGGGGTGTCACTTCGGGTTCTTCCTCCGTCGCCATTTCTCGGAAGGTACGTAGCACGCGGGATGCCACATGGGGACGTGAGAGGACGTTATCATTGATCAAAAAAATGCCTTTGCTGACTTTAACGACGGCTTCCACCAGTTCTTCCGCATCGATATCTTTGAGCAGATACGCGGCGGCGCCCACTTTGATGCTCTGGAAAAGCTGTTCTTCATCTTCCTGTTCGGTCAACATGATGATGGCGGATTGTGGCGAAAAATGGCGAACCTGGCGTGCCAGATCCAGTGCGTTGCCGCTTGTGAGATACGCATCGATCAACATGACGTCAGGGTTATGGGTCCGCGCTTGCTCCAATCCGCCGCCTGCGTCATTTGACTCCGCGATCATAACGCAGTGGTCGGAATGTTCCATTGCCCAACGTACGCCATGGCGGAAGAGAGGATGCTCATCAATGATCATCACCCGTATAGATTCCATAGTGTTTCTCATGGCTCCCATCGTTTCAACGTCGCTCGTTTCAGTTGGAAAAGATGGAGATTGCTCCATCTGGGCCACTGTTCTGCCAACCATAGTTTTTGACCCCCCCAAGTATACACGATGCTACAAGCCATTGGTACTGGCATCGCGATAAAAAACACGTCGTCACAAGGACTTTCTTCGCAAGAAGCTCGCCAGGATAGGAAAATCGGGCTATGGGGAGGGGATCAGCAAGTGCTGCGGGACATTCTCTCATAGGCATGAGGTTGCGCGATCAGGCTGTGGGAGCGATGACGCTACCGCCTAAGCAATTGGCGAAGCTAGAGAACATGCGCGTGCCCCCGAGCGACCGTCGCTCGGGGGCACGCTGTGGTTGGCTACGGATTTGCCAGAGGTCAGGCGCCATATTCTTTCAGCATGGAATGGATCTCGCCTGCCAATTTCAGCGCTTCACCCATCGGACGTTGCCAGAGGTTACGTCCGAAGATGACACCAGTGCCACCAGCTTCCATACCGTGCCGTGCCTTACCGATGACATCGCCTTCATCAGCCATCTCGCCGCCGGAGAAGATCACCAGTGTTTTGCCTGCTGAGGCGACGATATGTTGCAGCGCCTCGGCAACGGTGAACGCTGTCGTTGAATAGGGTTTGGGGGCGGCCTGATCTTTCTCCGCATTGATCTTGGGGACATTCACCTTGACGACATCGGCGCCTAATTCAGCGGCGACGCGCGCTGCATAATCGATGGCATAAAAACTATCGCGGCCGCCCTTGGCTTCGATAGCCGTGCCGCGCGGATATGCCCAGACGATGATAGGCATGCTATAGCGATCAGCGTCTTCACGGACCTTACGGAATTGCGCGAAATCCTGTTCTTGCTGGGTCGACCCAATATAGAGGGTATACCCAACCGCATCGGCGCCCAGCCGCACGGCGTCTTCGACAGAGGCGATGCACGGCGAGAGCGGTGAAGCGTCGGAGGGAATTTCTGTTTTGCCGTTCAGCTTCAAGACCAAGGGGACCTGGCCAGCGAATTTTTCCATATATTTCTCTGCGATGCCAATCTGGAAGACAATGCCAGAGAAGTGGCCGTCGCGGGCCAGGGTAAGTTGGAATTCTGGATCTTTCGCGGGTGGATTTGGAAAAAAGTCGCGCGGACCATGTTCCAGTCCCTGGTCGATCGGTAAGAACATAAGCGTACCGTTGGCGGGACCAGCGCCATACAGGAGGCGATGAAGCCGCGCGCGCTTGCCAATGCTGAGACTCATATCGGCCAGGGTAACGCGTTGGATACGAGGCATAGCCATAATGATGAACACCTCTTCTCTGAAATGTTGTGAACGGTCGTGGACATGTTCAGCATACAATGCATCGCATAGGGGCGACAAATAGGCAAATGTTCGTAATTCCCCGTCCCTTTCCAGCATTCACGCGCCATCATGCACCACCGGAGGATGTTCTGCTCAGATGGTATCCAGGGTCCGCAATGTTGCGTTAATGATGAGGCGCAGACTCTCCATCACGCCCCGACCATTGACGGCGACCGATTCAACACTGGGTACCCGGTATTGATTCAAGTATTGTTCCAGGATTGACGTTGGCAGAATATCAGGCAAATCGCGTTTATTCCATTGCATGACCAATGGAAATTCGCTCAGATTTTTCCCTTGACGACTCAGTTGATCAGCGAGTTCCGACCAACTTTCCATATTTTCTTTGAGTTTATTCGCCTGTGAATCTGCCACAAAAACCACGCCATCGGCGCCTTTAAGGACTGCGATACGGGTTTGTTGATAGAGGACCTGTCCTGGGACGGTATAGAGTTGGAAGCGCAGATGAAAGCCGTGGACCTGTCCGAGATCGAGTGGCAAGAGGTCGAAGTACAGCGTACGTTCAGTCTCCGTGTCGATAGAGACCATTTGCCCCACATCGCGTGGGTTCACCATCGTATGGATATAATGGAGGTTAGTTGTTTTGCCGCTCAAACCAATGCCGTAGTAGACCACCTTACAACTGATCTCGCGTTTCGCCATATTGATGAGTGGCATCGTTCTTCCCCCTGGGTGACGTGAGCTCGGTAGATAATCCGCTTCAGCATTGCGTGGGCGCGGCACACGTTCTTGTATGACCCTGCTGCCCGCAGTATAGCACATCCACATGGTGTGGCAACGTCAGCTGTACAGCTGAGGAACTTGTGTTCACTGGCAGATTTGGGCTAATGGTCTTGTTTACTCTTTTGTCATCTTGTGTCTGGGATCATCGCACAGGATGACTATGTGTACATACAAGATGGCTGAAGCAATCATTGAAGCAGTGAGCAACGTTCCCGTAGGTGGCACTTTTTGGGTCCATGCTGCGCGCGACCAGGGCTCATACCACGCGCTTCCGTTCATCATTTCGTCATCAAGAACATGAATACTGAAGGCAGCCCCCCTGACCTGCGTGGGCACCCCTAATTATTTTTGTATGACGGAGTCTCTCTATGGTACGTTTCTCTGCTACGCCATTGTGCATCGGCGCTGGTTTCGTCAGTCTGGCGCAATGGGTCGTCCTTTCGGATACCGGATCGTTGCGCAGTTTAAGTCCGGCACTCAGCATTGCTCTGCTGGCAACCGTTGTCCACCTCATCGTGCTGGTGATGACACGCCCAGAACCAGGCGATCTTCTCAGTGGGTTCGTCATCGGCATTGCGGGAGGGGCTCTCAGCTGGCTCTTGCTAATCGCACGGATGCCCATGGTTGCTGTGATATGCTGGGCTTTGGTGGCTACGGGTTTCACGTTGGGTGCGATTGTCTGGTCGCAGCGTGCCGCTTTGCGAGCCTATCTGCGTCACTTGCCGCAGTAATGAGGGTATCGCGCGCAATCGATGAGAACCATGAACGATCTTGTTTTGTCAGCACGCCCAATGGTACGTTCAATGGAAGAACCGTTTGCGATAACTTCTATGGAGGTCATTGCGCGCATGCCTGGCAATGTATCCTACCAGCAGGCCACTGCCAAACTTGCCACCCTGCAAGCGATGGAAGGCAATGATCTCAATCCGGTGTGTCATACCCGCCTCTTATCCCATGGGGGGCGGGCTGAGCGAATCATTGTGCTGGTGCATGGGCTGACAAATTGTCCGGCGCAGTTCGCGCAATTCGCGCCACGACTGTTCGAGCAAGGCTACGACGTTCTGATACCACGCATGCCGCGCCATGGTCTGGCCGATCCATTGACCAATGCGTTATCTCTACTCAGTTGGCGCGATCTGGTCGCTTTTGGTGATCAGACTGTAGATATTGCCAGCGGACTTGGTCGCGAAGTGACCTATCTGGGGCTTTCGGCCGGCGGTATCGTCGCGGCTGATGTCGCGCAACGCCGTTCGGAAGTGCAGCGCGCGGTCGTTATTGCGCCGTTCCTGGGCATTCTGCCGAATCTGGCAGTGATCAATACACCCGCCAATGCGCTGGTTGCATGGCTCCTGCAGACGATTCCGAATATCAACACACAGTATCGCTTCCCGTTCAAAGGTGCGCCTGGGCATAGCTATCTGGGCTATAGCTCGCGAGCGTTGGGCGAGGTGCTCCGCCTGGGTGCGCGTGTCATGCGCCAGGCATCAGTCCAGCGCGCTGCCGCCAGCAAGATCTTGCTGGTGACCAATGCTGATGATCATGCTATCAACAATAAGCTGGCGTACGGATTGGCGCAGCGTTGGCAGGACCATGGCACGGCGACCCAAACTTACACTTTTGCGCGCGATCTCCATCTCTTTCATGATTTGATGGACCCAGATCAGCGCCTGCAGCATGTGGATACTGTCTACCCGATCTTGCTGGATCTACTCGCGTGACGCTCCGAACCCCGCCCTAAGAAGTCGGTAAGGAGTTCGACGGGTCTCTACATGATGCTTGCTATCCTGAAACCTTTCGTGCTGACCACTCGTCTTGCTTGTGGGTTATGACTTTCCAGTAGCACACTCGAGGTTGGGTGTGTGCATTGAAGGTGAGGCGATGGGTGTTGTCAATCGGCGAACGGACGGGAAGATTTTTCAATGGAGTGGGCGTGCGACTTGTGCCGAATTGGCGTTGGTTGTTGATTCTCGCAGCGTCCTGCCTGTTGCTGGAGTCTGAGTCCATTCTGGCACCGACCTCCGGGCATATTCCCCCAGGATGGAGCATCCTTGGCGTGTCGGGCAGCATCCTGGCTTTCGCTTTGCTGTGGGCAGCCACGCGTCCGGCGATGCCCCGCTGGCTGGTGCGTCTGCGGGATGACTTGCCCCCGATCGCACGACACCGCGCCTGGGCCTTGCTGTTTGTACCGATGGCTTTCTACATGATCCTCCAGATCTTCGCGACGCATCAGGTCATCGAAAGTCTGCAGGGGTTCTATCGTATTGATGCGGTCGCCTATGCGCATATCGATGTTGAGTTGGTCTTGCATGGCAAGAATCCCTTCACCGATGATGCTGCCTTCTGGGAAGCCTATCGCCGCTGGCCGCAAGCCCTCTCGACGCCGATCATGGGTGGAGCGTTTGGCAACAATCCGCTACTTTATCCACGCAACTGGCAGATCGACAATATCTTGCATATGGAAGCGGCTCACCCTGGCATACGCGGCTCAGGTTTCGATCCCGCGACGGTCCATAATTATCCCGCCGGGATCCTCTGGCTCGCGGTACCTTTAGTCTGGGCCGGACTGCCTTCGATCCTCTGGCTGAGCTTGCTGGCCTGGGCAGCGGCGATCGCCCTGGTGCTGGCGCGAACCCCTGCCCGCGAGCGGGGCGCCGCGCTCTTTGTCCTGATCCTCAGCCCGGTCGCCTTCCGTACAGTCTTGTCGAACTTCGACATTGTCAGCTTGGTCTTCGTCCTGGCGGCCTGGCATTGGATGGGGCGTCGGACAAGTTCGGCATTGCTGATTGGCTTCGCCTGCGCAATCAAGCAGACGGCATGGTTCTTTCTCCCCTTTTACTTTGTTGATGTCTATCGCCGGGAAGGGTGGCGGGGAGTCTTGCGACGCGGGCTCTGGTCGGCGATAGCGTTTCTGTTGCCGAATCTCCCCTTCATATTGGCGTCACCGCTGGCATGGTTCAAGAGCATCTGGCTGCCACTGACGGATCCGATGTTTCCGATTGGCGTTGGCGCGGTCGCGCTGGCTTTTGGCGGATTGCTGCCGATCTTGACGCCGCATATCTGGACGCTATTAGAAATAGTGGTCTTTGGCGGTCTCCTCGTGTTCCAGTATCGTCGCAGCACGATTGTCCCCGATAGTCTCTTGCTCGCCCTGGTGCCGCTCTGGTTCGCGTGGCGCAGTCCGCTGAATTATTTCGCGTGGATGCCGTTGATGGCGACCTGGCTGGCCGCAACGCAACTCTCACTGGGCACACGATTGGCGCGGATCCGTCCAGCGCATACTGCCCTCGCTCTTCCTGAACCGTTGTCAGAATCGCTGGACGGTGCGGTACCCGAGGCGGCGGGATCGCTCTCCAGCTGAACAATTGAGCAATTGGTTCCGTTGAGAGGGGCGACCTGCGCTTGTGTGGATGGTGATGTCCTGGGAGCGGATAGGTGAAGCTCCCGCCAGAGCAGATGAAAACATGGGTGAATGTTGATGCGGGTGACGTTGGCACAGCGCTGGGGCACAGCGCCGACCTGGACGCACGAGATCGCGCAAGCTCTGGCGCCACCCGCCCCATTGATGCTGATCATTATCAGTGCACGGCTTTTATATGGCGCAATGCAAGCGGGTGTTCCCGGGAATGGGGGCATTCCGACTGGCTCGGCATTGGAGACTTTGGCGCTGAGCGCGCTGGCAGGACTCTGCCTGTGGTGGGCGACGCGTCCGGTTTTGCCGGGGTGGCTGGTGATGGGTTGGAACCGGCTGCCAGATTTTTTGCGCTGGCCTATCTGGCGCGTGATCTTTACCCTGCATGTCCTCTGGCTACCCTGGAGCAACTTCACGTATCAATTGCCAGACGCTCTCGCGGGAATTTACCATAATGACGCGATTGCCTACATTCATGTCGATGCGGATCTGGTGCGCCAGGGCATCAACCCATATACCGATGATGGGGCTTTCTGGGTTGCGGCGTCGCGCTACCCGCTCGGCAGCGCGACGCCCATGCTGGGTGGCGTGACCTGGGGCAATGATCCTTTGCGCTACCCAACGACGCCTAACCAGATTGCCCATCTGACCCAGCAAGTCACAGACCTCGCAACCCGCGCTACCAACGACTTTGATCCGCGGACGATCCACAATTATCCAGCGGGAGCATTCTTGCTCGTCCTCCCGCTGGTCTGGGCAGGCCTTCCCAGTGTTATCCTCCTTAACTTTGTGATGGTGCTGGCAATGTTTGGGCTGTTGCTGTGGCTGGTGCCGCGTCGCGACTGGCTGATGGTGTTGGTGGTCCTCGCCGCCAGTCCGGTGATGTTCCTGACGGGCATGATAGATGATTTTGACGCTCTCTGTATTGTCTTTGTCATCGCTGCTTGGTTTTGGCGCGATCATCGGCGGCTCTCGCCGATCCTTTTGGGAATTGGCGCCTCCGTAAAGCAATTGGCGTGGTTCTTCATTCCGTTTTATTTGCTGGAAGTCGCGCGCCGTGAAGGTGCGCGCGCAGCTCTGCAGCGCGGCGCGTGGCTGGGCGGCGCGTTCCTGCTCCCCAATCTTCCCTTCATCGTGCTGAGTCCGCATGCCTGGTTGCAAAGCATGTTCATCCCGATGACCGATCCCATGTATCCGCTCGGTTATGGCGCGATCGATCTGGTTCTGGGCCGTATCGTGCCCGCACAACCGCACCTCCTCTGGACGGTGCTGGAAGCCGGCACTCTGGTGGCCCTGCTCGTGTACCAGTGGCGGCGTCCCGCCATCACGTCCGATGGCCTCCTGCTGGCGTTGGCGCCGCTCTGGTTCGCCTGGCGCAGCCCGCTGGATTATTTCGCCTACGCTGGCCTATTGGCGCTCTTTCTCTATTACCTGCCCCGTTCCCAGCGCGTGGCGGAACAGCCACAGACCGTCGATGATGTACCAGAAGCGCTGGCGGCGACGTAAGAGGTGGTTTGGGGCTTGCCCGTCCTGTCATGGTTGGGTTCATTGGCGCTCAAGGCTATCCGAGCAGGCCACAGGCCAGGGACTAACAAGGGACGCGATACGCGTCAAGGGTGAGGTGCTTCAGCATCGCGTTGAAGCCCAGTGCGTTGGCTTGTGGGCAGAAGGCGGCGGGGGCAAGGGAATATTCGACCTCGAAGACCGCTTTCTTCGCCGCGACGAATGGTCGTAACAGATCGCATTCCTGGTATTGAAAACATTGCTCATTGAGCGCCCAATCAAAGTACGGCAAAAGTGTCGCTACCTGATTGAGATCGTTCTTCAAACCAACACTCAATCCGCGCAGATGCGCTTGCGTGGCGATGAACGTGTTGAAGCGCAATTGATCCGAGGCGCTGAGTGGAAAACCAGAATCGTTTGTATAGCCATCGACATTGTCAGGATCCACGCCATCGAAGCCTTTTTGTTTACAGATATCTAACCGATGTTCAATAATTGGCGCCAGGATCGCGATCTGACGAATATCCAGCCAGCGTTCATCGGGATAACCCACCAGATATTTGCCCAGGACACTGGTGGGAAAAGCGGACGCATCCGACCGAAAGGCTTCCCAGCTACCGACATCGATATAACAGATCACGCGCCGCCCCTGTGCATGCAACGCTGCCACCTCTGCCGCGCTATGGTCTAGACCGTCAATGTCGAACAACGTGGCGGCGACCTGGAGGTCCAGCGACGAGCTATCCAGTTGCAATTGCCAGGTTGTGTGAGGCGCAGGGACCCAGATGGATGCGGACGGTGTGGAAGACTGGCCTGTGCCAGACGCCGCAGAGCTTGTGGAGACGACTGTCCCGGACGGATTCCCCGTGCTCGCTGGTGACTGGCTGGTAAGGCTTGAACCGCCACAACCAGCACAGATCAGGGCGAGCAGTGAAAGAATCCACAGGCTACGTTGCGGCAAATGATGCCCCCGCTCAACACAGAAGTTTGGTGGCAACGAGTGCATGGCGCTGCTTGTCCGCGTCACGCACTCGCTGTGTGTCTTTGTCGTGTACTCGTCAGCGGCCCGGTCTATGTCCGTTCGAAGTGTCGCGGCCCTTTGCTGCTCGCTGAGGGCCCCTTGCGAATGCCTGATTTGCTGAAGCTGCTGACCCGCGAGCTACGCCCGAAGCCGCCGCGGTCCGCACGCGGGCCGCGGTCACGATACGGGCGATCTTCGCGAAAAGCTGGGCGGTCAGCATTGATCGGGCGCTCCCCGCGCTCAGACTGGCGATCGCGTGGGGAGCGGTCGACGCGCATTGGACGGTCGGTGCGGGGTGTGCCAAGGTCACTGCGTGGTGTGCCAAGGTCACTGCGTGGTGGACGGCTCTCGCGCGATGCCCCGCCGGGAGTGGAGCGCGGATAGCCACCGCGATTTTCGCGGACTCCCCGATCACCGCCGCGACCTTCCATTTCGACCAAGCGTCCGGGATCGGCTTTGACGGGTTGGGGAGATTGGCCACGGATGGTGGTCTTTTCGAGCGCTGCCAGGACCAAATCCAGCACTGGCTCTGGCAAGTCGACAAAGGCAAAGGCGTCATAGATGTCGATATCGCCGATCTGGTCGGGCGCGATACCTGACTCATTGACGATGGCGCCGACGATATCTGTGGGTCGGATACCGTCACGGCGCCCCAGGCGGATCATCAGGCGCGCGGGCGCTACCAGCGAGCGTTCGCGGCGCTCGTATTTCGGGCGGTCGCGGAAATCTGGTCGTGGTTGCATTGGCCGCGATGGCAAGGACCCTTGTTCAGTGGTTGGTTCCATCTGCGGAGGCACAGGTGGGGGTTCGGGCTGAGTCCAGATGTCACCAACACCGCTGGGCTGCTGAGCCTCGCGAGCCTGGGCGGCGAGTTTGAAGGCGGCAGCGGCGATCTCGGCGGGGTCGCGCGAACCCGCGAGGTCCCGGACGATAGCCAGGAAAGGATCCAACTGCCCAGCGTCCAGCACCTGCATGACTTCGTGCCGGAAAGCTTCGCGGCGTTTAGCGGCGATCTCGGCGGCATTGGGTAGCCGTCGCCGTTCCAATTTGCGATGGATGGAATGCTCCAGGAAACGTAGCCGCCGTTGTTCGCGCGGCGTCACCAGGGTCAGCGCCTCACCTTCGCGGCCCGCGCGACCTGTCCGGCCAATGCGATGGATGTATGATTCGGACTCCATCGGCAGGTCATAGTTGATGACGTGGCTGACCTCGGGGATATCCAGGCCGCGGGCCGCGACATCGGTCGCCACCAGCAAGGTCGTGCGGCCGGCGCGGAAGCTCTGCATCACGCGTTCGCGCTGTGCCTGGCTGATCTCGCCGTGGATCGCCTGGGCGGGATAGCCGATATGATTCAAGTGTTCGGCGACCTCATCGGTCTCGTGGCGTGTGCCGACGAAGATGATCGCCGAAGTAGGCTCTTCCATCGCCAGGATGCGTGCTAGCGCATCCATTTTGGCCATTGCTGGAACATCGTAATAGACCTGGCGGACGAGGGGCGCGATGGCCTTCGAGGTATCGACGCGGACTTGTTCAGGATTGTGGAGAAATCGTTCGGCCAGCCCGACAATGCGCGGCGGCACTGTGGCGGAGAAGAGCGCGCTCTGGCGCTCGGCTGGCAAGGCCGCCAGAATGGCCTCGATATCTTCAATGAATCCCATGTCCAGCATCTCGTCGGCTTCATCCAGGACGACCGCGCGCACCTGGTCGAGCCGCAATGTTTCGCGGCGCAGGTGATCCAGCAGGCGCCCGGGAGTGCCAACGACGAATTGTGGTCCGCGATGGAGCGCGGAAAATTGGCGTTCATAGGATTGGCCACCGTAGATTGGCACGCTCATCAAATGGCGGAAGCGCCCAAACGTCCTGAGCGCTTCTGAAACTTGCAAGGCGAGTTCGCGGGTTGGCACGACGACCAGGACCTGTGGCGCCAGGATGGCCGGGTCGAGGCGGTCAACGAGGGGCAAGCCATACGCGGCGGTTTTCCCTGTGCCCGTGGGGGCCTGCGCGACAACATCGCGGCCCGCGAGCATAATGGGAATCGTCTGGAGTTGGATCGGCGTTGGGATGGTAAATCCCAACTCGACGATCGCGCGCAGGGTATCTGGGCCCAGACCCAGATCCGCGAAAGTGGTCGTTTTTTCTTCCGGTGGTGGTGCGGGTGTAGTTGGTGTTATGACTTCGCTCATCAATATCCTCACGCCAGAACGGCTCTCAGTTCAGCGAATGCGATGCCAGTCCTGGGCGCAAGTGCGTCATTGGGGGGGCATAGCTCTTTTCATTGTATCCCATTTTTGCCGATGCCGCCAGAGGGCGAGAGCGGCGAGCAGCATGAACATGCGATAGGGCGGATTGGACGCAGCGATGATTCCATCGAATGGACCGGTGCGATGCGGATATGAGGATGGGGCTTTCCTCAAGGGAGGAATGGTCGGTACAGAGGATGCTATACGGTCATACAATGAGAATGTGCTGAAAAGCACCAGCAATGGGTACTGACTCACGCGTCACTGGGCGAGCCCACGCTGGGCAGAGGAGACAAGGCGGGGTGGGGGCCACTATAGGCCGAGTGGGCGGCGCGGCCCTCGAGCAATTCCATGCCGCCCGCGACCGTCTTCAGCGTCGCGTCCAGGTCGGCCCGGGCCTGAATCAGTTGTACCTGCAGGTCGCGCAGGCTATGCATCGCATAGGCGTCGGCCTCCATGCGCAGGCGCTCGCCCTCGAGGCGCGCTTCGCGTTTGCGCGCCTCCGTCTGGCGGATTGCCTCGACTGTGATGGCATGTTCGGCCAGCAGCGCCTCGCGTTCGGCCTGAGCGGCGGCGCGAATCTGCTCTGCCTCGATCCGCGCCTCACCCAGCAGCCGATCACGTTCCTGGAAGATATGCCGTGCCCGCACGATCTCGCGTGGCAACGATTGGCGCATCAGATCCAGCAGACGGAAGGCCTCTGGGGCATTGACGATCATACGTGCCGAAAGGGGCACGCGTCCTCCCAGGTTCAATAGCGCCTCAAGCTGTTCGATCAGCGCCAGCATCTCCGATTCCATCCGACTTGCCTCCGTCTTCCTCCTCTATGATACCTGTGGTGGCGAAAACCGGGCGCGCAACGCCCTCGCCACTGGCGCGGGCACAAAAGCTTCAATGGGAGCGCCCAGTTTCGCTACCTCCTTGACCAGCGATGCACTGACAAACATATGCGCGAGATCCGTCACCAGCAGGATGATCTCCATCTCTGGCGCCAATTTGCGATACATATGGGCCTGCTGAAACTCCGTCTCGAAGTCCGTCACCGTTCGCAGCCCACGGACCAACGCTGTCGCTCCCAGTTGGCGACCGAATTCGGTGGTCAGCCCGGTATAGGTCGCGACCTCGATATTCGCTGGCGCGTCCGCCAATGCCAGCGACTCGCGCCAGAGCTGGACGCGCTCCTCGGCCGTAAACAGCAGATTCTTGGCCGGAGTGGCAAAGACCGCGATAATCAGCCGGTCGACGATCCGCGCGCCACGCAGGGCGATGTCGAGATGGCCCAACGTGGGAGGGTCGAAACTTCCGGGATAGAAGGCGACATTGTGGCGCGGCAATGCGGGCATTGGCGATCTCCTTTGAACGACGTTTCTCTTATTGTGCCATATAGCTCTGCCAGAAGATCGCAACACGCTCGCGGAGAGAGGCGTGTTCAAGCGAACGCAAAAATGGATCGCGCTCCCAGATCTGGTTGGCGGCTTGCCGAGCTTCTTCGACCAGTGGCCCATCGGTGATATCCGCGACGCGGAGCTCAGGCAGACCGCTCTGGCGTGTGCCAAAAAATTCACCGGGGCCGCGCAAGCGCAAGTCGGCCTCTGCCAGGGCAAAGCCATCGGTCGTGGATTCGATGACGTTCAGCCGCTCTCTGGCCTGTGCGCTCGCCTCCTGACTGAGGACATAGCAGTACGATTGATCATCGCCGCGACCAACGCGCCCGCGGAACTGATGCAATTGCGCCAAGCCGAAGCGGTCGGCGTCTTCGATGATCATCATCGAGGCGTTGGGCACGTCTACTCCGACCTCGACGACTGCGGTGGCCACCAGGATGTCGATCTCGCCATCGCGGAAGCGACGCATCGCCAGATCTTTTTCGGCTGGTTTTAAGGCGCCATGCACCAGGCCCATACGCAAATCAGGAAAGACCTCATTCCGCAGGCGCTCATATTCCGCGACCGCCGCGCGCGCTTCCAGCGTCTCGGACTCTTCGATCAGCGGGCAGATGATATAGCCCTGCCGTCCGGCCGCCACTTCGCGCGCCATCAGATCATAGGCTTCGGCGCGGCGTGACCCCGCGCGCCAACGAGTGATGATCGGCCGCCGACCGCTGGGCATCTGATCAATCACCGAGAGGTCCAGATCGCCATACACGGCGAGCGCCAGGGTTCGCGGAATGGGCGTAGCCGTCATCACCAGCAGGTGGGGCGTCACGCCGTGCCCCTTCTGGCGCAAGGCTTCGCGTTGCTCCACACCGAAGCGATGTTGTTCATCGATGACTGCCAGGCCAAGTCGCGCAAAGGTGACATTTTCCTGGATCAAGGCATGGGTGCCGACAACGACCCGCGCCGTCCCGGCGGCAATCGCTGCAAGTTGGTCGGCGCGTTGGCGTGCTCGCTGGCTCCCGAGCAATACGGCGACTTCGATACCAAATGGGGCGAGCATGCGTTGCAAGCCGCGCGCGTGCTGCTCTGCCAGGATCTCCGTTGGCGCCATAATCGCGGCCTGATAGCCGCTGAGCGCTGCCGCCAGCATGGCCGTCGCCGCCACCGCCGTTTTGCCAGAGCCGACGTCGCCCTGCACCAGCCGACACATAGGCACTGGACGCGCGAGGTCATCCAACACCTCGTTGATCACACGTCGTTGAGCGTCGGTGAAGCGGAAAGGGAGTTCGGCCTCGAAGCATTTCGCATCCGCCAGCACCGCGCCCCACAGCCCAATCGCGGGAAGCGGTGCTGGCAACGACGGCGGTGGTGTGGAGTCCGTTGCCGGGGGCGCATCGAGGAGCAGGCGGTCGCGAGCGATATGGATCGGCGGTGCTGGTGGACCAACACGCCAGTTGGCGCGGCGGGCCAGCATGCCCAGCTGGATGATGAATAACTCGTCGAAAGCGAGTCGGTGGCGCGCGGCCGCGAGCGCGGCGTTGTTCTCTGGATAGTGATACTGCGCCAAGGCCTCGGGCAATGGCATGAGGCGCGTGGCAGCGCGGACCGCGACCGGCAGATAATCCGCCACCAGGCTGGCGCAGCGATCCGTCACCCATTTAGTCGCGCGGCGCAGCGCCTTGGCGCTGAGCCCTTCTGTCAGGCTATAGACCGGGACGAGGCGTCCCGTATTGATGAGATCGCCTTGCTCGGGCAATTCATGGCTTTTGGCGGAAAGTTGCACCGCGTTGCCAAAACGTTGTTTGATCCCCGTCACGACGATCTGCGCGCCGCGCGGCAACTGCTTTTGAAGATATGGCTGATTGAACCAGACGACCCGGATATCGCCCGATTCATCCGAGATGCGCGCGATCGTCCGCGTCATCTTACTCCTGGGATTGCGAACATTCTCGACCTCCCAGATGACGCCCAACACCGTCACGATTTCGTCAAAGGGTAACTCCCCGATCTTGGCGAGTGCCGAATAATCATGATGGTCGCGCGGGAGATCGTAGAGCAGATCGCGCACGGTGCGGATCTCCAGCCGTGCTAACTTCTCAGCCATGGCCGGGCCAACGCCAGGAACGACGGTGATAGGCTGGTCAAGGAGATATTCGCCTACAGGTGGCGCTTTAGTTTGGGGGGTACGACCGGGGGTTGGCACGGTAGATTTGGTGGTGCTGACTTTTTCCTCGTCATGCCCCGTTGAGGTCGAATGGCCGTTCAGTGTACGTCCACCGTAATCCACTGTCCGCGTAGCATTGCCACCGCTGACCGATGCCCGGGATGGCGCAGCTGGGGGTGCTGATGCAGGTGTTACCATGGTCTGCATGGGTCGGTTCGCAATCGAAGTATGACCACTGACAGTCGGCCGAACTGCCGACGGGTCTGGAGATTGGGCAGCGTGCGCCGATGTAGCAGGGCCCGGCGGTGAGGAATGGCGGGGGGCGGGGGCGTCAACTGGCTCCGTCTGGAGCAATGCGAGGGCCGCGCGGACCTGCGCGGCGCGCTGCATCGGGTCCAGCGTGGCATAGTCCTGAAACATTGCCAGCAGTCGATCCGCCAGGGGATAGCCCTGGGCGCGAGCCTCGCGCGCCCAGTTGCCAATGAACGCTGTCAACCCGCCGGGCCGTACGGCGATATCCGCGTGATTGGTGCGTTGCTCATGCGCCAATACGCGACGCGCGCGTTCTTCCAGCTGTCCCATCGTTCGCTCATCGTCTCCCACATTGCGATCTCGTACAGCTTATTGTACCGCACAGCAGCGCATAAACGGGAGCGAGAAGGACCGCTGAATAGTACGGGTGGTCTAAATGATAGGTTTCGTCGACGCACTTGGATTGACGAACATTCGCGGATTGGCCGGGTATTGTGGCATGCCGGGGCTCGTCAGTATCCCACAATACCGGTAGTCCTGGTTAGATGGGGATGCGCGACGCATTGCTAATAGCAAACTGAAGAATTGCGGCGATAGCTGCCAGTGTGGCAAAGATGCCACCTACCACACGCGTGTCCATTGCGTCGACCCCGCGCTGTAAGAGCCGCAAGAAGGCGCTTAACACGAGTGAGAAGAAAGAGAAAAGAATGACCGACCAGCCTGTGCGCGTGACCAGATAATAGCCAACGAGGACCCCTGGTACGATCAGCGCGATAATTTCGAGCAGGCATCCCACACCGGTGAATGAGCAGCCCAGCGTAGCCGAGCGACTCTCCGACGCGATCGCCCGGTTGCGCAGGAAATATTGTCCCACCCCCATCAAAAAGAACGCAATGGTGATCAAAATACCCGCGATGATGGCAGTGAGGATCACTGAAGGCTGATGCCCGCTGAAAAAATGGAGTTTCTTGTAAATGATCTGGATATTGATGAGGCTGGTTGCCGTGAAGAGCATGATGGCGAGGAGCAAGAACCCGGCGATCGCCCCCCAACTGATGGTGGATGGCGTATTGATCTGTTCATCGGTGGGAGATCCGCTGAGGATTTCGCCGCGCATCGCGTCTGGATACACCATGGGGACCAGGAAGGAGAGAAATCCGATCGCGACGCTAATTGTAGTCGGCGAGAAGTTGGTTGTGAAGACGCTGTTAATGATCTGAGTATCAAGGAAGCCTATGCGCGCGTCAAACGCATAATAGAAGAAGCCTAAGAGCAATCCGGTGGGGATGCTGACGAGAAAGCGGCGATAGAGGCCGTTGCGGTCACTGAGGTGGGGAATCCGACCGAGCAAGGTCCCGCCGAAAACGAGCGAGATCAACCCAGCGCCGAACGAGACATATCCCAATGTGACCATGTGTTGCGCGACGAATGTCCTGAGCAATGATACTTCCTCCTTCACGGTCAACGTATTGATAAGGGAAAGAGCGCTGCAGGGCATGATTGCTGGAAGAGAGCATACCATAGGAATTGATCAGTCGTCAATACACTATACGCTTGCTTGTGATGAAGTATCAAATATTACTGTGTGCATTGCTGTTTGTTCAGGCTGAGCGTTGTTTGTTCACGCTATGATCCCGCGGAATGATGGACAGGCTCGCCAATCCATGGAGGGGGATGTACCTTATGGCATATAGACCTGCTGGTGATGTTGAGGGGAACACCGTCATCTCAGCAGATGTGCGATGATCAATGGGAAACCTCGAGCGATGCGCGGGGTTGCGCATATGCGGTGCATCCAGGTAGCTTGAATTATCATCATCACGCACTCGTGCTGTGAGGAGGGTTTGACCTATGACGCAAGGAGATGGCGTGACCGCTGAGGATCACCCCAGTATCGCGGTGACGGCTCCGTTGGACGATGTGGCCATCCGGCGGCTACGCGTCGGTGACCGTGTCAGTCTCTCGGGGACGATCTATACCGCGCGCGATGCTGCGCACCAGCGACTCAAGGCGGCGATCGATGCCGGGGAGGAACTGCCGATCCCGCTGGAAGGACAGGTTCTCTATTATGTCGGTCCCGCGCCCGCCCGGCCAGGGGCGGTGACTGGTCCAGCGGGGCCGACGACCTCGGCACGAGTGGATCCGCTGACTCCGCCCTTGCTGGCACGTGGCCTCAAGGGTATGATCGGCAAGGGAAAACGTGACGCGACAGTCCGCGCCGCCATTGTCCAGTACGGTGCTGTCTACCTGGTCGCAGTGGGGGGCGCCGCCGCGCTGATCGCTGAAGCGATCAAGTCCGTGGAAGTCGTGGCCTATGGAGACCTGGGGACTGAGGCCATCCATCGGCTGGAGGTGGTGAATTTCCCGCTGATCGTTGGCAACGATTGTGTTGGCGGCGATCTCTTCGAGCAAGGTCGCGCGCGCTACCGGCGCGCTGGAGGAGAGTGAATAGCGATGCGTGAGATCGATGTCCATCAGATCACCGAGCATGTGGCCGCCGCCGTCCAGACATTGAATTTTGACACTCCCCCACCCGTGCTGGACCAGCTCAGCGATGTCTTGCACCGCGAGATCTCGCCGACTGGGCGCGAAGCGATGCGAGCGATCGTCGCCAATCGTCAACTGGCAATGGTGCGGCGCGTGCCGATGTGTCAGGACACCGGTATGGCGATCGTCTTTGTGACGCTCGGTCAGGAGGTCCATCTCACTGGTGGCGATCTGACAGCGGCCATCACCGAAGGGGTGCGGCGTGGTTACCGCGCAGGGTATCTGCGCAATTCGGTCGTTGCGGAACCGCTCTTCGAGCGCAAGAATACCCGCGATAATACTCCGCCGATGATTCATTACCAGCTTGTTCCCGGTGAGGAATTGCGGCTGACGGTGGCCTGCAAGGGCTTCGGCGCGGAAAATATGTCATGGGCGAAGATGTTGACGCCCGCGGAAGGGTTGGCCGAGGTGAAGCGCCAGGTCGTCGCTTGTGTGGAAGCAGCCGGACCCAACGCCTGCCCACCGATCGTTGTTGGAGTGGGGGTCGGTGGCACATTGGAGGTCGCGGCGCTGTTGGCGAAGCGCGCGCTGATGCGGCCGGTCGGGGATCGCCACCCTGACCAACGCTATGCGGCGCTGGAAATGGAATTGCTGGACCTCGTGAACGCCACGGGCATTGGGCCGCAGGGCTGGGGCGGTGAGCATACCGCGCTGGATGTTCGAGTGGAGTACGCACCGACCCACATCGCGGCCATCCCTCTGGCGATCAACCTCGATTGTCATCTGCAACGGCATATGGACATTGTGGTGTAGTTGTACTACCACTGTGCCGCTTCGCCAACGAGATGATGTTGAACACCGGGCATCGTCGTGACGCGGTGGGTAACTCTGCGTGCTTTGTTGCAAAATTAGCCTTCGGCGTCTGGTGGAAAACGTGGGCATTAATAGTGTCCGAAAAGTGCTGTACTTTACCCAAGAAAGAGAGGCTTGCCTCTACTGCTAGGCTGGTAAGGAATCTACACCCCCAACCAGGAGCAGAAGCATGCCTACGATCCAGCTTAGCGTAGAACCCGAGCAGTTACAA
>DAIDHM010000114.1 GCA_027459705.1 Ktedonobacteria bacterium
TCGCGTATTCCAGATGCTACGGCGTCAACTGCACCTGGGCAACGAAGCGTGGGCCAGACCCGAAGCGCTCAGGCAGCTCGACGCGCCCAATCAGCAACGGCTGCGCGCCCTGTCGGCACAGTTCTTCGCGCGCCACAATCCCTACATCCGCCACATCGTCCGGCGCACCCGCGAATATCTGGAGACCACCATCGATCCATTGACCAATGAACCATACCTGCAGCCCATCCAGGTCCGACTCTTTGGCGAGGACGACGCAGATGCGCTCACCCTGACCGGTTATCTGGGCGATGCGTATGCGGCCGCGGAGGCATTCTGCGTCGAAGTGGGGAAGCGCCAGGGCATCCAGACGGGCTTCCTCAAGAGCATCTTGCTGCGACGGCTGGGGAGCACAGTCGAAGCGGGGCGCGCCACCGCCACCAAGATGCTCGGTCAGGATCTCGACACCGATGAAGATGAAGAGGAAGCTCCCGTCAAGGGCGCGCTGTATCCCCTCCTGCCGCGCGAGCAAGAACTCCTCCATGACATTCTGCGCATGCTCGGCCACGCCGCGGAGGAAGATCCCAAATACCAGGCGGTCGAGCATATTTTGCTCGCGGGCACGGCGGGGACGGAACCCTGGCTGGATCGCGGCTGCATCATCTTTTCGCAATACCTGGATTCCGCGCGCCACGTTGCCCAGCGCCTCTCCAATCGCCTGCCAGATCACGCCATCGGGCTGTATGCCAGCGCGGCGAGCTCTGGTATCTATCGCGCTGGCTTCTTCACGCCGACCGCGCGCGAGACGCTGAAGGACGCCGTCCGGCACTACGAGATACGCCTGTTGATCGGTACGGACGCCGCCTCCGAAGGGCTGAACCTGCAGACGCTGGGTGCCCTCATCAACCTCGACCTTCCCTGGAATCCAACGCGACTGGAACAGCGCAAAGGCCGGATTCAGCGAATAGGCCAGCGCCATCCTGAAGTTTTCATTTATAACATGCGCTACCGCGATTCCGTGGAAGATCGCGTCCACCAGTTGCTCTCGGGGCGGCTCCAGGCGATCCGCGACCTGTTTGGCCAGCTCCCGGACACGCTGGATGACGTCTGGATCGCGCTGGTCGAACATGACGAGGCCAAGGCACGCGAGATCATCGATCAGATCCCGACGGCGCACCCTTTCGAGTTCCGCTATGACCGCATCGAAACTATCGACTGGGAATCCTGCGAACAGACGCTCCACAGCCGCGATCAGCTTCCGCCATTGCGCAAAGGCTGGTGAGCACCGGGCGACGCGCTGCTATTGCTTAACGCCAGCCACCGGCACACGTTTCCCATGGATAATGCATTCGTGGCAAAGGGCGCAGTAGCGCTATGCGCTCGCCGATTGCAAAGGTATACTCGCAGCCCCGATCGTGGGGCTGAGCGCGACCGTTGTACCCGTGCAATCCCTGATATAATGTGCAGTAGAAGTCGCGTCGCGGCACCTTCGTCATGGGGCGACCGTGCCCGCCGCTCGGGAATAGCCAGGTCTCGAAAGGAACTGAAATCTCCATGTCGTTCAATCCACGTGATCTGCAGCGCCAGATGATGCGGGCGCAGGAGCAGATGGCCAAGGCTCAGGAACAGATGGCACGCGAACTTGCCAGCCTTGAAATTGCTGGCACCGCTGGTGGTGGCGCGGTGGTCGTCACTGTCTCGGGCGATCATCGCCCCAAGAGCGTCAAGATCGATCCCGAGGCGGTCGATCCCGCCGATGTTGGGACGCTGGAGGATCTCATCCTCGCCGCCCTAACAGATGCGCTGGAACAGGCTGACAAGGCTGAGGAAGCCGCGCAACAACGGGTGGTCAGCGCCGCGACGGGTGGCATCAAGCTCCCGCCGGGGTTTGGCATTTAATCGCCCGGCTGCCGTGCGCCCCACGGCCGCATTACCGTCGGGCGCACACGCGCTGAGAAGAGATCAGTATGCAAAAGATCGCCGCACCCATCCAGGGACTCATCGAAGAATTCGCGAAATTGCCAGGGATCGGCCCCAAGACCGCGCAACGTTTGACGTTCTTCTTATTGCGCAGTCCTGAGGATCAAGTCACACGCCTGGCCGATGCGCTCCGCCGCTTAAAGACCGATATCGTCACTTGCTCCACCTGCTTCAACATCGCTGCCAGCGACCCCTGCGCGATCTGCGGTGACCCTGAGCGCGACCAGTCGCTCATCTGTGTCGTCGAAGAACCGCTCGATGTACTGGCGATCGAGAAAACGGGCATATTTCGCGGTACTTTTCATGTCTTGCATGGCGCGCTCTCTCCGGTCGAGGGCATCGGTCCGAAAGATCTGCGTATCGAGGAACTCATCCAGCGAGCGCGCACCACCGACCTCCGTGAGATCATTCTGGCGACCAATCCCAATTACGAGGGCGATTATACCGCGACCCATATTGCCCAGGCGCTCCAGCCCAGCGCCATCAAGATCACGCGGCTGGCGCGCGGTCTGCCACTCGGCGGCGATCTGGAATATGCCGACGAGGGAACCCTGGCGCGCGCGTTGGAAGGCCGGCGGACGTTTGAATAGTCTCGTGCGCGACCGCATGCTCCAGGCCGTCTGGCGTCTGGCCATACTGGCGGTAACCGGGGTGGAGCAGGTGACGATAGTCTCATCAGTGTTGGTCGGCGATTTTTTTACCGGATTGTTTACCCGCGCCGCGCGCGGGCAACGTGGCGATATGCTATCCTATAACTGATAATGCGCTTCTGTCGCGTCCAGCATCAACCAATAGATACATTCATGAGAGAAGTCGAGGGATATCATGGCGCAACGCCCTTCTTCGAGCAGCACGAATCGCAATATGGATGACGCCATCGCCCGTGTGAAAGCCGCCGCTCAAGCACGCGATCGGGCGCGCCTCCATACTACCAATCAGCACCTCTTCCATAGCGATCTGGTCATTCCCAATCATCCCCATGCCGTCTGGGTGCGGCGTGGCGGCCTGATCGCCCTGGGAACCGGCGCGCTGCTGATTATAGTGCTCCCCGATATTTTGCTCATCCATAGCATCGCCTTCGCGCTCATGTTCGCGCTGATCTTCGCGGTCGCGCCGAACATATTACTGCGTTCCGATGGCGCGCTCTCCGGCACGAAGCTCGTTGGTTGGTCGGCGGCGCTGCTCTTCATCGGCGCGATGACCTCGGTCGCCGCGGGGACCACGGGCAACATCTGGTCCTGGTCGCCCTGGATGTCGCAATTGTACCATAATCACTAGTCGTCAGCTCACCCCGAGCGGGTAGCGTTGTCAAGCGGTCTTGAGATGGCCATCTTAAGATTGCTGTCTTAAGATGAGAAAGAGGCCGTGATGCCACGCGATCTCCCCCTTGGCAACGGATCGTTGCTGATTAATTTTGACACGACCTATACGCTACGTGATATCTACTATCCCCATGTCGGCCAGGAAAATCAGACGGATGGGCATATCAACCATGTGGGTATCTGGGTGGCTGGCCAGTTTTCCTGGCTGAGCGATCCCGCTTGGGAACGCAGCCTGCGCTACGAAGTCGAGACGCTGGTGACGGATGTCACCCTGCGCCATGCCGCGCTGGGGATAACCCTCCACTGGTCGGACGCGGTAGACTTTGATCGGGATATCTTTCTGCGTCGTTTCGACGTGACGAATACTGGCGATGTTGCGCGTGAGGTCCGGCTCTTCTTCCATTACGACTGGCATATTGAAGAGTCTGATGGTGGCAATACCGTCTATTATGCGCCAGATACGACAGCGGTCATCGCCTACCGCAATGCGCGCTATTTCCTCGCCTCCGGCAGTGTGGGGGATCACTGGGGTATCGATTCCTGGGCCACGGGCTATAAAGAATTCAATGGCTATCAGGGGACGTGGCGCGATGCCGAAGATGGTGAATTGGGCCGCAACCCTATTGCCCAGGGAGATGTCGACGCAACTATCGCGCTGCATCTGGGGATGTTGGCCAACGGCGCGACCATGACCGGCTATCATTGGGTGGTGGCCGGGACCGATTATCGCCAGGTGCGCGCGACACAACACCTCATTCAGGAGCGCGGAGCTGCCAGCTTCATCGACCGCACGCGCAATTACTGGCGCCTCTGGGTCAACAAATCGGTCGAGCCGATGGAGCCGTTGACTCCCGCAATGATCGATCTCTATAAACGATCCCTCTTGATGGTCGCGACCCAGATGGATAATGACGGCGCGATTATTGCCGCGACCGATGGCGATGTCTGGACGTTTAACCGCGACAGTTACGCCTATATGTGGCCGCGCGATGGGGCATTGGTAGCAAATGCGCTCAGCCACAGTGGCTATGGTGAGCCGACCCGCGAATTTTTTCGCTTCTGCGCGCGGGTGATCACTGACGCGGGCTACCTCCTCCATAAATACACGCCAGCCGGAGCGCTCGGCTCGAGCTGGCATCCCTGGAGCAATGAGGCTGGCCAGCCGCAACTGCCGATCCAGGAGGATGAGACGGCGCTGGTGGTCTATAGCTTGTGGCAACACTACGCGATCTTCAAGGATGTCGAGTTCATCAAACCCCTCTATGCGCCATTGATCAAAGCCGCCGCCAATTTCATGGTACAGTATCGCGATCCCACCACTAAACTGCCAGGCCCTTCGTATGATCTCTGGGAAGAGCGGCACGGCATCCATGCGTATACCGTAGCCGCCGTCTATGCGGGATTGCAGGCGGCGGCCAATTTCGCCGAGTGCTTTGGCGAGGAATCCCTGGCGGCGCAGTACCGGTCCGCCGCTACCGAGATCCAGGTCGCCACCCGTCATTACCTCTGGGACGAGCAGAATGGGCGTTTCTTGCGACGCATCACCGTCGATGACCATGGCCAGATCACGCCTGACCGCGTGATGGATATGGCGATTACGGCGCTCTATCAGTTTGGGATGTTCCCGGCGGACGATCCACAGATGACGCATACGATGGATGCACTGATGACGCGGCTGCAGATCAAGACTTCAGTGGGCGGCTATGCGCGCTATGAGGATGATTATTATCATCAGGTGAGTCACGATATCGACAATGTCCCGGGGAATCCCTGGTTCATCTGCTCCTGCTGGGCGGCCCAGTACCACATCGCGCGCGCCCGGACCGATGAAGAACTGCATGCTGCCCTGCCAATGCTCCAATGGGTGGTCGATCATGCGCTTGCCAGTGGCGTCCTGGCCGAGCAGGTTGATCCCAATAGCGATGCGCCGCTCAGCGTCTCGCCGCTCACCTGGAGCCACGCCGAATATATCTCGACGGTGCGCTGGCTGGTAGGCAAACATCGCCGCATCATGGCGAGTTCTCTCGGCGCCGAACATCCGGCGACGGTGGCCTTGCGTGATGCGCCGGGCGAACCGCGTCGCGATGCCTGACGTGGTCCGGTGTGGATCTTATGGCGCGGAGAGCGACTGCGGGTGGTAGGCCACTGTCGGCAACGGAATGGCGGTCGGCGTTGCCGTCGGCTGCAGCGCTGGATCCGCGAGGATTATCAAGCGCGTCACTTTTGTGCCATTGTCCTGGGTCGCGCAGAGATAAATCAGGTAACCGATCTGTTTGTCAGCGCCCACGCTCCAGGCGGGATCAAAGCAATCGTCGGCCCCAGAGATCTGGGTTATTTGCAGGATCTGAGGGGACGAATTGGGCGTCGGCATAACCGTCGTGGCAACACTATAGATTTTAGTGCCATTGCCCGCATAGGTGGACGCGAAATAGAGCCGACTGTCATCAGTGGACCAGGCCGCATGCCACGCGGGAGCGATGCCGACGATTTCGCGGATCGCCGCAGTGGGAACCGCGGGGAGACAGTTGGTGGTCGCGAGCACCCAGATGGTTTTTTGCTCCGATTCGTATGCCAATTGCTGTCCGTCGTGCGAGCAAGCGGGAAATACATCTTGAGCATTGGACGTAATGATGGAGATGGCATGAGTCGCCAGCGTCAACGCCCGCAACCCATTGGCGCTATTGAAGAGGAGCACGCGACCATGAGGACTCCAGGAGAGCGTGGTGCATTCCCCGCAATCCGCGAGGACTAATTGTGGTAGATGCGTGAGGGAGGGGCGCAGATCCTGGAGGTCGAGGTGCGCGATCCAGATGCTGGTCGTGTCGTTCGTCTTCATCGCGAGGGCGAGATCCTGGGTGGAGGGTGAGTACGCACTGGTGCTGATTGTTGGCAAGGACAGGAAGTGTGCTGTAATGAGCCAATCATTCCATAGATTCAGGTGATCATCAGGCCAGATGGGGTAGAGCTTGTCGCGCACACGATCGAAGATCATGACCTGCTTGGGGCCCTCAGGCTGCATGACATCTAACAGATACCAGCGCGGCGCGCCGTCAGCAAGTTGCCGCGGCAGCGCCCCCATATTTCTGGATTGGACCGACGCCCCCGCCGACGCGGCAATCGTTCCTCCACCCTGCGCCGCGGAGCTGGAGGTCACCAGGAGGGTGAGGCAGATGATGAGGACGATAGGGATGATGAGCAGGGACCACAGCTTACGGTTCTGTAAAAGAGGTGCGGTGGTGGTGGGACGCCAAAGCCGTTTGCCTTCGACCACTGGCGGTTCCGCCAGTGGCGCGCCGCTGGCGGAGGCGGGGAGTACGGCTTGTTCGGGGAGGTCGGCCTGCATTTCAGTGGCGAGTTCCGGTGTGGAAATGACTGGAATTGCCTGACTCGTGCCAGGGACCTGATCAGGCGTCACCATTGCGATGGGCGAGCGCGGGAGTTTGGCGGCGAATTGAGGTCGTGCCAGCACGCGCCTGCGCGCTTCCTGGAAGAGACTATCCTCGCCGGACCAATGGTAGAGTAAGCTCTCAATGACGACTGCCAGGCGACCCCTGATGCTGTCATCAACGACGCTGTTTTTATGCTGATCCAGATAGATCGCGGCGCAGGTCTTGGCTGTGAGCGGATCAATAACCAGACTCTTGAGCGTGGGATGATCTCCTCCGTAGGAATACTGACCATTCACTATCTGCCCGTTGTTTACCAAATCTGCTACCTGGATTACGGTTAACGCTTCCAGGCGCTGGCCGTTGGGTGCCGTAGAACCCAAACGGAGGGCCGCGATACAATGGGAGATATTGACATATTTGACGCTATGTCGCGCAACGGTCCTGGTGCATGGACAATCGAAGCCTTCCTCAACATAGAGGTTGCGATGCCGATATACCAACTCAGCGAAGAGGTATTCCACAAAAGCTATGCGCTCCTCCAGGTCAAGCTGGATGGGGAGATCATCCAACGCGCTGTGGACGATCGGGAACTGGGCCAGGTCCTTTACGGGGTATTTTTTGTTTCCGTTAAATCGCATTTTGCCGGCAAATTGGCGCAACTGGTCACGGGGCGATGGTATCTGCAATCCATCGTCCTGCGATTTGGTTCCCATCACCAGGGCCTCGCTTCCAATCACCGTATCTTATGATTGTAATAAACATTTTTAGCAAACGTATCTCTAAGATATTATCGTACTTATGCAATCAGCATGCCAGGAGTGCAATGTGTGCATAATTCACACTGCGCGTACGATGGTCAGGCGCGGATGCCCGGTGATTGTGTCGGGCGATTGCTCGTAGTGCTGGCAGTGGTAGAGGTCCATGGCGTACGATATCCTTCGAGCGGGAGCGCGGCGCTGAGGAGTGGTGCGCGGTGTGCGCAACGTGGCGCGCGCGATGGAGGGGATAATGTCCGACGCAACGATTCAACAACGATTGGCCTGGGAGAGCACCCCAGAATTGCACCAGCGGATCCGTCGGCTCTGGATCAAGCATTCAATCGCCGAAGATCGGCGCGATATTCCTGGTCTCATCGAGACGCTGGCGCCGGATTGTGTCTATGAAATTATGCCGACCGGGCAGCGCTGGGAGGGACATGCGGGCGCGCGGGCATTCTATACGGAGCTTTTGGGGGCATTTCCCGATGTGCACTTTGATCTGACCGATATCGTGATTGGTCCGCAGGGAGTCTTCGAGGTCGCGCACGCCACCGGCACGCATCAAGGTGTCTGGGCCGGAGTGGCCCCATCGGGTGGGCATGTGGAGTTCGAGGTGATGATCCACTTTCCCTGGAATCCGGTTGCCGAGAAATTTGGTGGAGAGAAAGTATGGGTAGATCGCGCGATGCTCGCGTCGTTGGGCGCGCATCCGTAAGCTGACAACAAGCAGGGCATGGGGGGAGCCGTCATAGTGTTGCGATGCTCCCAAACTCCATGCCCTGGGTCAACAGGCGTCGCTGGTGGCGCCCCACACAAAGAGATTCGCCTTCAATCAGGTGCCAGATATCGCCAGGACGAGCGTGACGTTTAACCTGACGAAGATGTTGGCAGGTAAATGATACAATAAGAGAACACGGAATTCTTGTGGAACTCAGTTCATGAGAAGGGGAGTTTTGACAATGGCAAATGATACTATTACTCTCCATTTACCAGAAGGACTGCATCGGCGGTTAGAACGACTGGCGGCTTTGACGGGGCAACCCCTGGAAGGATTGATTGTGCAAACCTTATCGAGCAGCATCCCCCCACTCCCCGATGATCTTTCTGCCGATACACGTGATGCCTTGCAGGCGATGGAAACCATGAGCACCGACGAACTTTGGCAACTAACCAAGGCAACTATTGCTGAGGATCAGTATGGACGGTTGGCATGGTTACGCGAGCAACGTCGGGAGGGAACCATCACGGGAAACGAGCAGACTGAACTCGATCAGTTGTTGCAGTCTGCCGATCTGCTGACCTTGAAAAAAGCATATGCCGCAGTGCTGCTTAAATGGCGTGGGCAACGGCTTCCTCCCCTCCCCGAAATGGACCACGTCGCTTAAGGATGCCGGGCAATGTCGCGATCCTACATCTCAGTTGAATTGCGCCAACTGGTCCGTGCCGATGCTCGGCTGCGATGTGGCTATTGTCATGCCCCAGAGATGTTCCTGGGGATGCCACTGGATATCGATCATCTCCTTCCTGAGGCCCTGGGAGGCACATCTACTCGTGAGAACCTCTGGCTTGCCTGTTCACGCTGCAATGACTTCAAAGGGGATCGCATCGATAGCCTTGATCCTGAGACTGCTCAGCGACAGCCCCTTTTCAATCCCCGCACGCAGCGTTGGACGGTCCATTTTGCCTGGTCACATGATGGCATGCGTATTGAGGGACTGACACCTACCGGCCGTGCCACAATCGAAAGCTTGCGCCTCAATAACGAATTTATCATTGTTGCTCGACAATTCTGGGTGGAATCTGGCCGATGGCCTCCGCTGGAAGATCGGCCCGAAACAGGCCAATCCTGAGAACGCATCAAGGTGTCTGGGCCGGAGTGGCCCCATCGGGTGGGTATGTGGAGTTCGAGGTGATGATCCACTTTCCCTGGAATCCGGTTGCCGTGAAATTTGGTGGTGAGAAAGTCTGGGTAGATCGCGCGATGCTCGCGTCGTTGGGCGCGCATCCGTGAACTGACAACAAGCAGGGCATGGGGGGAGCCGTAACGGTTTTGTGATGCTCCCAAACTCCATGCCCTGAGTCAACAGGCGCCGCTGGTGGCGCCCTGCGGATTATGCGGTCGGGCCCTGCGTCGCGGGTTCGCTGTCGGCGTCCGTCTCGGTGCGACGGGCGGCATTGAAAGCCGCGGCAATGGCGGTCGGAGGAGCGGATTCCGTTACTTCCGTCGCATGCTTCGAGGGTTCCCAGCCAGGCGCGCGCGCCAACATCATCCACATATTGCGCCCTTCGATGAGTGGTGGACGCTCGACGAGGGCGACACCTTTCAGCCCGGCGACAATGTCTTCGAGCACCTTGCGGCCCAATTCAGGGTGAAATGCTTCGCGGCCTCGGAACTTGACACTCACTTTGACCTTGTCCCCCTCGGCCAAGAACTCCATGATTTTCTTGACTTTGACTTCAATATCATGGTCATCGGTCCGTGGGGTCATGCGGATCTCTTTCGTCTCGGTGGTCTTCTGCCGTTTGCGGGCTTCATTGTCTTTTTTGGACTGTTCGTACTTGAAGCGACCGTAATCCATCAGTTTACAGACCGGGGGAACTGCGAATGGTGAAATTTCGACCAGATCCATGTTCCGTTCGCGCGCGATATCCATTGCGCGCATCGGCGTCATGACCCCGATCATTTCGCCATTTTCATCAATGACCTTGATCTCGCGGGCGCGGATACGTTCGTTGATACGGGTCTCTCGTGGACGATTGTCTTGTCCACGCATATCTCTGTTGATACCTGTCCTCCTCAGTGTTGAATACAACCATCGCGTGATGGTTGAGAGAACTCTCCTACTAGTGTATCATTTCACAGCGGTACTGACAAGGTCGCGAATTCGGCTGCCGTTACCTTGCGGGCCGCGGGTCCCTGTGGGTACAATGAGGACAGTATCTTTACGAAACGCATGGCCGCCCTGTGACCATGCCAGCAGAGGAATACATTTCACTTATTGGGAGGACCATCGGCCATGTTTAGTATCGATCAATTATCCGAATACTTCTCGCGTAAGGGATGGAAATATCGGGTTGATCGTGATAATAACGCAATCCGCGCGGACTTCGATGTTCGTGGGGGCAATGTCCGGCTCTCGGCACGGGTTGATCCAGATAGCGAGACGGTATCCTTCATTGTGCAAGGGGTAGGCCAGGTGGCCGATCAACGCAAGGCCGAGTGCCTCGAAGCGTTGATGCACATAAATTACAGTACAGTATTGGGCAAGTATACTCGTGACGCCACTGATGGTGAAGTGACCTACGAGTTATCCGTGCCGATCAATCAGAGCGAATTGACCTACGAGCAATTCCTGCGCTGCATGCTGGTTGCCCTCGGCACGGTCAATCGCTATGGAAATTTAATCCCCAAGATCGTCTTTGGCCGCATGGATCCCCTCCAGGCGATTGAAAACGAAGAACAAGAGACCTCTGCGAATAGTGGGAGATAAGACATGGCCAACGCACAGACGATGGTGACCCGCGCGTTATTCCTGGAACGACTAGGTGCGTGGTCCAGACGCGCGGATAATGAGATCACCTATGCGCATGGCGCAGCCAAAGTAACCTGGCAGGGACAGTCCAGCGTGCTTCGCGCCGTCATGGGGACGGTCAGTGGCGGCGGGGCCAACGACGTGGCGCGGTTGCGCCAGCAACTCATCGCTGATCGCCAGAAAGCGATCAGTTCCTGGGAAGCGGCACGGTCGAGCGAAGAAACTGACTTTTCCGCGGGTGAAGTGCAGGGCTATAATCTCGTGCTCGATCTCCTCAAAGACAGCCAGGGGACCTGGTAGGACGTTGCTCTTGGTATGAACACAGCGGCGAGCGGAGGGCGGTGGCCCGACCGTTCGCCGCTGTGTCTATGCCAGGGTCATCTTCACAGGCGCACTCTGCTCAGGTATCCAGGAAGAGCAGGCGATAACCACTATCGAGTTGTGTGGCAGAGGTCGCGATAGACGCTGAGGTGAGTGGCCCCGCTGGACCAAGGACAGTGACAAGACTGAGTGGCAGTGCTTCGAAGGGTATCGCCACCGCGCTGACTCCGGCAAGCGGCTGTGGCACGATCAGGGTGGGTTCGAAAGTCTCGGGTTGCCACTGCCAGGAAGTTGGCGCGATCTTGATAGTTTCGCTGAGCATGTACATGGGCACACCTGCCGCCTGTGCCCCCAGCGCGAGCGGATAGGTTCCCGTCTTGTTGACGACGCGGCCATCTGCCAGCAACGCATCAGCGCCGACAATGACCGCGGTGGCATCGCGCAGCGCCAACATCAACGCGGCGTCGGGCAGCAGGGTGACCGGTAGCCCCCAGGTCGCCGTTTCTCGCGCCAGGTCATGGCCTTCGCCCCCCGGCCGCGATTCCAGCACCATCACCGACGCGATGCGGTCGCGTGCCAGCGCCAATGCCTGCGCAACCGTCCCCGATCGGCTCAACAGCACCAGGCGCTCCGCCGCCCCCAGCCGACCCAGCAGTTGTGCCGCAATCGCTGTGGGGTCCTGCGCCAGCCCCAATCTCAGTGCATCCACGCGCTGGCTTGCCGCGGTCAGCGCGTCTTCCGGCGTGGCAGCAGCGCTGGCCGCGCGCCAGAGGTCGCTGGCGATGTGCGTCAGCGCCGCCATGCTGTGCCGCGCCGTCGCGACATCGCGGCATGCCTGCCGTAGCACGTCGCGCTGTAGGTGCGCATCACCTGGGGTGGCGATGACCAGCGCCAGCGCCGCCAGCGCATCGCCAGCGATGGCGGCCGAGCCACGTGCATGGTCCGTGCGCAGCCGTGTCAATACCGCCTGCATCTCTGAGACCCGTTCATCGCGCATGCCAACCCTCACCATCAGTATTCGATTGGGGGCTCCCCGTGCGTGCGCGTGAGGCTGGCACGGCCCAGTTGCGCGATCTTGGTGTGGCCGCTCAAGGCGAGGCTCAGGTCGAGATCCGCCAGAAAATTATGGATGACATCCCGCGCTCCGTCCGTGCCAC
>DAIDHM010000128.1 GCA_027459705.1 Ktedonobacteria bacterium
GCGGGCGATGTCGGCGGCGGCGCGGGTGGTTGTATAGGTTGTAAACTGCAGCAATCCAATATCGATGTGAGTAATGCTACAGCATCCTATACAGATGGATCAGGACTTCAACACGATGCAGTAAAACTCGAGTTTGCCCAAGCGTTGAAAGACTTCGTACAAGCTGTCTTCCATCTTCCTGGTGATCAGTATGTGTGTGTCGAATGTGAAATTCTGGGGGGAAGCTATAAAAAACCGGATATTAATCCTGGTAAAGCGGATATCATTCTGTGGTTAGTGCCTGGAAAAATGGGGTTTATTTGGGACGTTAAGCCTATATCCTATTCACTCCTCGGAAGTAAAAGTTTATATAACTCTGCAGTGGCACAAGTTCAGAATTATATTCGAGCCGATGCGCTACAACACATCACTCTTTACCCTGGTTCATTCTACTTCCCCGATTCTTACAAACGCACGGGGCATATCGTACAACCAGCTTCGGCGGACGTCCCTTACTCTAAGGTGCTCTTGGCTCACCTTGGTCCCGATGTTGGCAACACAGCGGACGGTTTGATTTTCTACTGGCAAGCAAATAAACGACTTTCAGGTCCCCTTGCCACAGATCCTGGTAATGAAAGCATTGTACCGCCTCAATCCGCTGGAAGCAGCCAAACTTGCGTAACAGAAATAGCCCTTATCCCCTGCGGTCCTCCTTGGAATTGGGGACCGCAATTCCCAGATTTACCAATCCCAGAGTTACCAATAGTTTAAAAAGACCCGGAGGGAGGCAAGAAATAAGGGGCGAGAGCACCATCGGGAACCTTAAGATAGGCATGCGTTGCTAGTAAAGGAGAGAGAACATGGGCGCATCTGGATGGTATTACTTTGTGCCGTTTCAAGAGAACATTGAAGCTGCTCTGCAGACGCTACGTTGGCAGGTCTTTACCTCGCCAGAATTCCATTATTTGAAAACCGATCTCTTAAAATCGATGAAGCAGGCAACACCTGAGATACAAAAACAACAGTTTATAGAAGAACAAGCCTTTCGGAGATTCCAAGAATTGCCAGAGGACTCGTCTGTCGAAACCTGGTTGGCGCGGCTTGAGGCAGAGTGCCAAACGATCGAGGGTACCGCGAAAGATGATCCTGGCATGGGATTTCATGATATACTAGATATCACGCATATCGCTTTGACTCCTGAGTACTATGCAATTACTCAATTGCCTCTGCCTATAGTACAAGAGCAATTTGGTACCATCCATCCAACAAGCCAGGATATTCGAACAAAGATAGCTGACCTTTGGCATTCCCCGTATTGCGAACGATGGCATGGAATGTATATTGTAGCCTATGATGATACACGGGAAATTCCACACGAAATATTTTTTATGGGTTTCTCTGGAGATTAGTCTGAGCTTTGCCTATGAAGGAGGGAACACCTTGGTGGCGATGACCAACGGGGTGACCACGACGACGACGTACTACGATGCCGGGCCAGTGCAAGGGGTGGCGAGCAACGGCGGGGCGGTGAGCTTCCTGGTGCGCGATGGGACGGGCAGCGTGGTGCGCGCGCTGGCGGCGGATGGGTCACCGGCGGGGATGACACTGTACACACCCTACGGCGCGAGCCAGTACCAGGCGCCGGGGATGCCAATGCCGACGCATCTGGGCTACCAGGGGCAATACACCGATCCCAACACGGGGCTATTGACGGGCAAGGGGACGGGGGCGTATGATCCCTCGGCGGCGCAGAACACGGTGACGGGAGGCGGCATGAGCACGAGCACGACGAGCGGGGCCAGCAACGCGAGCGCGCCGGTGTATGTCCCGCAGCCGCTGGCGCAGGGGGGCAATCCGCTGGCGGCGCAGATCGGGGCGGTCAATGCGACGACGGTGGGCGATGTTGGGGGCGGCGGAACGTATGATGCTTCATTCTATAACAGTAATGCTCAGCTACCTCAGGACGATTATCCATGCCTAAATCAAGTATGTGCGATAAATAATAATGCAGATGGATATGGATCCGCTAATTCCCAATCGCAATGGGTGGGATCTTCCCTGAGGCATGATGCTGTTGTAAATGAACTTTATCGCTATTTGCGTTTGCTATCCTATATTGCAAGGCTATTAACTGGAAAGGTGCTGCCTGTCTGTCATGATGTCATGGGTGCTCATGATAATTCCTGCTATTTCCCTGCGAAAAATAAATTACCAGGGCATCGAGCAGATGATATTATTTATACTAATGGTAAGAAAACCGCTGGATATCTTTGGGAGATTAAACCTATATCTCATAGCCTTGAAGGCAATCCATTTTTTTATCAAGAAGCGAAAGATCAGTTAAATGGTACGATAGCGATTGCTGCTCAATATGGAGTAACCCTTCCACCTGCGCCTATATATATTCCAGATGCTCCTGGTATATTCGGCCATGTTGTCGGTATTCAGTCAAATGATCTACCTGTTGGTCAAAATCTTATTGCAGCAATGTCAACAATCTTAGGCCCGAGTGGTTTGGTGTATTATTGGTTGAGAAATGCCTCTCCTCCAAATTCAAGTTCATCTCCCTCAAATCCATGTGCTCCTGTGCTTATTGCCATAATCGGAACATGTGAACCAGGAGTAGAGCTACCTGATCCCTTTGGTATGTAAGATGCCTCAGATAACGCTGCAAACTTGTCAGAAAGGAGGAGGCGTGTACAATTAGTCAGGGAAGCAAAAACGCTAAACCGTCAAAAGGCGTAATTATTTTGATTCAAATGAACTGGAGGAGGAACAATGGCCGGAGTTACGCAGGTGTACTTTACTGAATATCAGCCGGATGCCGAAATAGCTTTACAACAGCTTCGACATGACATATTTGTTAAAGGGGATCACAAGGCGCCCACAAAACTGGAGCTTGAATATTTATTACGCATGAGCCCAAACGAGCAGGAGCAAGAAGTGACACGGATGCGAATATTTCATGACAAATATAACATATACAACCATCCTTCAATGGTGAATGCTCGTGCTAGGATAGAAGAATTGCAGAGGCGAATGCAGCAGATAGATACCTTATTTTTGGAAGATGATGGAATGGGAACCTCCTCCATTCTTGATATTTTTCATGCCTCTCCAATCTGGATACCAGATAATGAGCAATTAGTACATACCGCTTATCCAGCCCCATTAGGAGTGATCCAAATGGTTTTTGGTACAATCAGACCAACACACATGCAGGTGGAATCGTTATGGGAACAGTTGAGTCCAAATCGCTGTACGAGTTTATATTTCTTAGTCTATGCTGAGGAATACCCAACAGAATGGTGCTTCATATATACTACAGCGGATTGAGGAAAGAGATTGTGTATATATCTTGTAGTAGCATCACGCCGAGGTGTTATGATGTCCAAAATGTTCTGTAAACCAACTCAATAGGTAGCTAGGTTGGTAAACAACTTACATATAAGGACATACGGATTGGGGCCGCAGGGGCAGGCGAGCCAGGCGCAGCTGGGGGATAATGGCAACGGGCAAGCGACCGCGAAGTGGGCGATGACCTTTACTCCAGGCAACGGGGCAAGTGGGAACACGTTGGAGACAAAGACAACGCAGATCAGCAGCGGGAATATCACCTTTGATCAGGTGCAGAGCTACGATGCGCTGGGCCAGCTCAAAGATCAGCAGACAAGCCCAGCCAGGCGGTGAGCAGCACCTCGGCGAACACTACCTAAAAGTATGTCAGACATTAGCTGGCGTGGGGTAGCCAAAGTGTAAAGATCGCGCCATGGGCACGATCAGAACCGCTCTCGACGGTCAGCTTCCCTTGATGCGCCTCGGCGATGCCACGCGTAATGTACAGACCCAGCCCATACCCCTGAATATCCTCAGTGCCTTCCAGACGGCGGAAAGGATCGAAGATGACGTCCAACTTATCTTTGGGGATGCCGCGACCTTCGTCGGCGACGCTGAGCGTTACCCAGTCAGACGTAGCATCTTCGTCTGGTACCAGCGCGAGGGTGATGGTGATGCTGGTGTCTGCCAGCGAGTATTTTACCGCGTTATCCAGCAAATTCATACAGGCTTGCTCTAAACGGAGGCGGTCAAGTGAGACGATGAGTGGCTCTACTGGTGTGTGAACGACGAAAACGCGATCAGCGTGGCGCTGGCGATACTCTTCCACTTTGGTCGTGACCATCTCTGTCAAATCGAACGGGGCGCGCAAAATGCTGAAACGACCAGAGTCGATGCGCGTCACATCCAGCAGATCCGTTATGAGTCGCTCAAGGCGATCAGACTGCTGTACGATCTTCTCGGCGTAAGACAGCACGGTCTCCACACGCTCGGGATGGCGTTGTAGGGCCTGTGCACCGAATTTGATCGGTGCCAGCGGCCCACGCAGTTCATGCGCGACCATTGCGGTGAAACGTTCTTTCTGTGCCTGCGAATGTTCCAGGGCAGTTTTGGCGGCCGCTAATTCATCGAGGCGAGCTTGCAATTCGGCAGTGGCATCAATAACCTCTTGATGAAGATGGGCATTCATGGATGCGATGGTCGCATTGGCTTCTTCGAGATCGCGCATTCGACTGGTGACTTCATCAGCCAGCCGGTGACGCTCGAAGCAATGCGCGACGCGCAATTTGAGTTCCTCGACATCCGTTGGCTTCACGAGGTAATCATAAGCGCCCTCGCGCATCGCCTGAATGGCGGATTCCAGAGAAGCATAGCCAGTGAGCACGATGGCTAAGGTGCGGGGCGAGACCTGCCGAATTGCTGCCAGCACCTCGAGCCCATCCATATCCCCCAGGCGCAGATCGGTGAGGACAAGTTCATATGTCTGCGTTCGCAGTTTGTCCAGTGCGGATGTGCCGGTTGACGCACCGTCTACCTGATAGCCTTCTTGCCGTAAAATGGCCTGAATAGTCATGAGGACGCCGGGCTCGTCATCTACGACCAGAATTGTTCCCTGCTTATGATCACTCTCTGGCAGTGGCCTCTGGGTCGTTGGCTCTCCGTGCGGTAGCACCCTGGCAGTCGAACTTCCACCAGACAATCCATTGCCACCTGACAGATCGCTCGCTCGCGTGGTCCGTTTGTCGTTATGTTTGTCTCGCCCCATGACCATTCTCCTGAACCGGGCTACCCGGCGCCACTATTGGCAGAAACTTAAGCTGAAATGAAGGGCAATGCTACCAGGAAGGTGGTGCCGCGCCCTACCAGACTGCGCGCCAGAATGTGCCCACCATGGTGTTTGATGATATCCTGGCAAACCCAGAGTCCCAACCCGGTGCCATGCCGGTCTGTTTTTGTGGAAAAAAAAGGCTCGAAGACATGTGGCAACAGTTCGGGCGGAATCCCATTCCCATCGTCCCGAATGCGCACGATGACATGTTTGCCAGCGAGAAATTCGGCGTCTCCTTCGTGGGCAATGCGCGTCTGCACCAGCAATCCGCGATGAAATGGGGGGTGCGCGCCAGATGCTTCACCGGACCCTCCGGCCGAAATATCCGGTCCCACTCCGCTGCCACTCGCAGTGGATCGATCGCTTTCCGCCATCGCTTCTTTGGCATTCAACAAGAGATTTAAAAACACCTGCTTGAGTTGATCGGCTGACGCTCGCACCAGCGGCAGGTGCTCGTCGAGTTGCACCGTAGTGATGATGTGATGTTGCCGCAATTGTGGCCCGAGAAGTTGCAAGGCTTCCTGGATCACCACGTTGATGTTGGTCGGCGCGAAGGTCACAGAGGGCCGCGAGACTCCCAGCATCTGGCGGATGATCCGCGAGACGCGTTCTGTCTCGCGTTGAGCTAATTCCAGAAATTGCCGATTGGGATCATCCGAGGCGGTCTGTTGCACGAGCAAATACAGCGAATTTTTGATCGCCTCCAGCGGGTTGTTGATTTCATGGGCAATCGAAGCCGCCAGGCGACCGGTTGCGGCCAACTTTTCCGACTCGAACAGTTGCTGGCGAATGCGATGTTGTTCTAATTCGCGGGAACGGGTCATGTCGTGCAGTACCGAGACCGTCCCGGTTTGCTCGCCAAGCGCGTCAGGCACGTGACTGGCCGCTATCGCCATAATCAATGATTCCTGGGTATGTGGATCTTCGAATTGTAATTCGCCAGTCGCCACATCCACGGATGGATCGACACTTGCCAGGAATTCACGCAGTTGTCGCAAATTACGCTCGATTATCGGGATCTGTTCGGATTGCTCCTGATCGTCATGCGCAGGTGTGACATCAAAGAGCCGCGAGGCGGGCTCATTCATGGATATCAAAGTGGTATCATCGCTCAAAATGATCGGATTGGCTGCGTAGCGCATGAGCAGAGCCAGTTGGTCGGTTTCTCGTGGCTCGCGCCGGGCGATATCAGCTCCCGCGAAAGTAACCCGCAACTCACGAGCGAGCTGTCGTAACTGGGGCAGCGCGCTGTCCATAGGCGCACCCGGGGAAACAACTACCAGGATGAGCATCGCCATCGCGGCTCCAGACCCTTGATCCATCACCACGCGATTGTGTGGATCCAACCCGCAGAAAGCAACCTGAGCGGCACTAGTCTGCAGGTGTAATGCCAGTGTGGAGGGAACGTGTTCGGCGCGGGCTGGCCAATCGGTCGTGAAGGTCGGATCTCGTGTGAGAGGCGATTCGAGCACGATGTGTGGAAGCAAGGAGGGTTGATCGTCCGATGTTGGGAAGATGAGTGACATCATGATACGATATAATTTATCTTCATCGATAGGTCCAACTGCGCGCAGTACCTGTATCTCACGCTCCTGGCGTTGGATGATCGCCATGCTGATTGCAGGAAGCTGCACTGCATATTGCGCGAGCAGGTTACCAGCGAACTGGTCAATAACGGCGTGAATCCCACTTATCCCTTGCATAGATCATCCCTCTGGCCAACTTGATCAGGAGTATAGCATCAGCATACGTCCTGGCCATGGATCAGGGGTGTGACCGGTACTCTTGGGTATCCCCGGCGGTGCGTGATGTGGCGATGTGGCTTGAAAGTATCGACATCACATTGGAGGCAGCTCGGTGTCGCTTGCAACATCGGTCATTGCTGCTTCCTCCCAAGGAATGATGTGCAGGATAGGTCGTATAGCGCCAATTGGCTGATCGAAGAGCGTTGGTTGACCGCGAGGCGCGGTCAGCGTGGCAAAATCTTCTGGGTGGAAAGCGCGTGCCAGGCGTGCGATATAGGTGGTTCTCAGGAGCCGTACATAGTATGCGACATCGTAATCATAGGTTGGTATCGCGTCGTGGACGAGTGCATAACCTGATACGGCGTGATAATAGCGAATGGTACTCCCTGGTATCCAGCGAGGTGTCTGATCGGATGTAGCGCCAGGCAGTTGCGTATTGAGCAATGCTTCATAAGCGCCTTCACGACGATGGTGGCGTTGTTGCAGATAATGTTCAACAGTTTTCTTCACTTTGGTGGTGATGGCGAATTCGGCGGCAGACCAGGTATGCGCGCGGATCGCTGCTTCTGTGGCATCAATGAGCGATCGAATAGCGGGTATATCGCCTCTCAGCAGAGCTTCGCATGCTTCGCGCAAGAAACGCTGCCCAAATGGTTCCATGCGGCTGGAGCGAAAGGCAACACCGCGCAAGAGGACGGAGCCATTGTAGTTTCGCAAGACATAATTCTTAGGTTCGTGCGAGAACATGGCAGCATAGCGGCCCTCATATTCAAGTTTGATCAATTCAGGTAAGGTAGCGGCGACATCCGCGACCAGGCGTCGCTCATCGGCCTCATGCCATTCATCCGGGACCGCCAGAAACACCCCATCGGTATCGGCTTCGATCAGCGTGGCGCCGCGAGCCGCGAACTCCCGGCAGAGATGGCGGAGCACCTCTCGCCCACGTCGCGTGATGGCGTTCGCCGCGTGTACATCCGCGAATCGCGTCAGTCCAACCGCACCACAATAGCCATAAGCAGAGTTGACGAGAATCTTGAGGGCGGCGCTCATCGCGATCAATGTGCTATTGGAAGCGGAGTCATCGACCTGTTCTCCGGCGGCACCGGACCCTCCGGTGGCACCGGACCCTCCGGCGGCCGTGTGCTGTTCAATGGCGGCCGTAGTGAGCATGGTATCAGACTGCGAGGCGCGTATTTGGGCTTTGATGCGAAGTCGTTGCTCGACCAGCACATCGATGAGCGTCAACATGACACCGAGATGATCGGTAGCCGGACCAATGCGATAATGCCGCATAATTGACGGGTACAGACTCGAGACATCCGCTTTAATGACCCGGTACGCCACTCCAGTCGCGAAGAGGTGCAGGGCAGCACCGCTATGTTGCGTCCCATCTCCTGTCGCAAATGCTGGCACCGCTTCGCCAGAGTGCAGGTATGCGCGTAAAATCAGTGGGTCCAGAATGCCAGTTGCCTGTCCGGCCTCTGCAACGCGTTCGTAACGACGTGGCGCCATCTGGGTGAGTGTGAACGTCGGGCCACCCAGCATGCGCGCGATACCAGCGGCTTCCTCAACATCCGCCAGCGCGTAGCGCCGAACCCGATCGGCATCCTGTTTCCAGACGGTGGCAATCTCTGTTCCGGGAATGTCTACTCTATCGGGTGGTGATAGATTGAAGTATCGCGCGACTTCCTTCAGTCGATGGGAAGGCAGGTCACGCACCACAAAATCATAGCGTCGCACCATGGTGAGCGTGTCGATCAACTCGCGCCCCGGTATGCGCGGACGCCAGCGTCGTCCGCGGAACATCGCGCCAACCCCCACTGGAAGGCCCGGTGTCGGCGGCCGGAAGGCGGAAGCTGGAATGTCCGGAGCCAAGCGTGGACCTTCGTCAGAAGGTACCTCAGCCGCATCCGTGTGAGTATCCTGGTCAACGGAGCTGATGCTATGATCCGCAGGCGGTTCAAGCGCCAGGGGAAGACGACCCAGACGTAGTGGTACCCCAAGGATGCGCGCTCTACTAGCCAGAAAAGGCAGGTCAAAGCCGAGAAGATTATGATTTTCGATAATGTCGGGATCGACCTCGCGGATGACCTCCATAAGTTGTCGCAGGAGGTCTATCTCTGCCGCATCGGGATTTTTCTCATTCAATACGCCATCGATGACCCGTGTGAATGCTCCATGGGGTTGGGACCGGACAGGCACCAGATTGGCACCGGACCCTCCGACATCAGCGCGCATCGCGATAAGAAATACGCGGTCCTGGCGCGGATCCAGACCGGTTGTTTCGATATCCAGCTGCAGGCGAACAGGGGTATCAAAGTCGATATCGCGGAAACAGGTCCGGCCCGTACTGATCAGATATTGTTCTTCCAGCGGCAACCACAGGCAGTCGTCGATGGAAGAGCCGTGGTTCAGGTCAGCAATGGTTGCGATGGGTCGACGCAGTCGTTTACTGGCACCGTAGCAGATGGCGCGACTGAGTTGGGAAGCGTCCCGGGCACTGACGAGGTAGCGCAGGGCACCTGGTCCGTGCAAGCGCGCAAAAGCGAATTCCGCACTACTCTGTCCGGCGGCATCCGCTGCCTGCAGGCGTGCACCCAGGTGGGCGAGATCGTCGAGCGCTGGGAGCAGTGCCCAGGGGCGATAGTGCGTTTGCTCATAGATAACCGGCGCGTTATGCTGCAGTCGGCGCCAGAGATGCACCTTGCCGTGTGGTTCAACCCAGAGTGAAACAATCCCCGGAGTGGCATCCCATCCAGAGATCCATTCATCACGGATCCGATCGTTGGGTGGTTGCGCCGGTGCATGCATGGGAGCCTCCAGCAATTGGATGCCTGGATATGCCTGGTTGAATCAATTGGTGCAATTTGTTCGGTTGCCAGACACCAACGGGAGACTGCTCGATCTGAAAAGATGATTCGACGTACATCCCAGGACGTCCCGGTTGGACTGACCAGCATATTTTCCCACACCGCTCACCCGGTAGCAAGAGATGGGGCACGTTATAAAGGCCAATAATATTTCCTATAGCCATGGACTATAAAAGTCAGATGGTCATTGCACCATGTAACAGCGACATACCCAAGCTCGCTATCCAGAACCCAAGCGTCAATGCAGGCATTCATAGCAATTTGAAACGCATACTTTAACCGCGCAGAAAACAAGACGGAGACCACCGCCGTGAGTTCCGGGCGTCCCGGTTAATCAACCTGCGCTGATCTCCGTCTCGATACTCGTGGGTTAGCGCGATTCCGGATAATCGCGGCGGTCATAGCCCGTGTAAAGCTGCAGAGGACGCATGAGCTTCTTCTCTTTGTCTTGCTCGAACTCCAGCCAATGCGCGACCCAACCGGGTGTGCGCCCAATGGCGAACATCACCGGAAACATCTCCACGGGGAGCCCCATCGCCTCATAGATCAATCCCGAGTAGAAGTCCACATTGGGATAGAGCCGCCGCTTCAAGAAATATTCATCCGTAAGGGCGATCCTTTCGAGCTCGACCGCGATATCCAGGAGAGGATTCATCCCCGTCACCTTGAAGACCGCGTCCGCCGTGTGTTTCACTATCTTGGCACGTGGATCATACGTCTTATAGACGCGGTGTCCAAAGCCCATCAGGCGTCCATCACCCGCTTTGACGCGCTCAATGAACGCGGGTATGTGGTCGATCGTCCCAATCTCGCGCAGCATACGTAATACCGCTTCGTTGGCGCCGCCATGGAGTGGGCCTGATAGGGCGCCAACGCCGGCCGCGATCGCGGCATAGGGATCGGCCCCCGAGGACGCAACACCACGCACGGTGCTCGTCGAGCAGTTCTGCTCATGATCTTCATGCAACATGAAAAGAATATCCAGCGCGTGTGCCAGGACGGGATTGGGCACGTACTCCTCGTCGTTTTTCCCGCCAAGACGCCGTAACATGCTCGCCCCAAAATTTGGGGAGTTGTCAGGTTTGAAGAACATGCGCAGCATATTTGCGCCAAAAGTTGCCGATGGATCAGGGTTGACGTAGCTCTGACCACGGGTCCGGCGGAAGGCATACGCTGCGAGTATCGGCATCTGGGCGATCAAGCGTCGCGCATGCACCAGTCGCTCTTCCTGAGTCGCAACCGTGCGCGCATCCGGGTAGATCGCGCTGAGCGCCGCGGCGGCCGACATGAGCATGGACATAGGGTTGGCTGTTTGGGGGAAGGCATCCATGAAGCGTGGCAATTGCTCAGGTACGGTCATCTCCGCGCCGAGCGACGCTTTCCATGTGGCAAGCTGGGCAACATCCGGCAGTTCACCGAAGAGCAAGAGGTAAGCAACAGCCTCATAGGTACTCTTCTCAGCGATCTGTTCGATGGGATAGCCACGGTAGCGCAAAATGCCAGCTTCGCCGTCAATGAATGTTATCGTACTATGACAGACAGCAGTACTTGTCAGGCCAGGGTCGAAAGCGAGCAGACCCTGATCTGCTTGGTCGGTTTTGATCGCCCGCAAATCCGCTGCCCGGATCACGCCTTCTTCGACCTTGATCTCGTATTGTTTGCCCGTGCGGGTGTCGGTGATAGACAGCATCGGTTGGTGCCTCCCCAAAATTGTTCTGACGGATGCCGGTTGGCCTGCCGGTGGCCCGTCGGTTGGCCCGGTGCCAGTGCCGGTCCGAGTTGCGAGCTTGTGCCTACGAGCTCGCGAGCCTTGGTAGCTGGATGATGCTGGATGCTCCCAACAGCCCCGGGCTGGTGCCCGATAACCGATCGACAAACAGCGTCTGAGCATCCCCTGGGGTTGGCTCGTCTCTGCGCCTCTGGTGTGGCACCTGGCCATGCAGTTGCGCATCGGCGAGCCAACCTGACGTTCAAGCAGTCGCGAACCGATCCAGCACGGCTTCGATGCTGTGCGAGGTAGGATAGAATGCTGATTCCTCAGGGCCATTGTAAGGAGCGGCGGGCACATTGAGCGCGCAGATATATTCCGGTGGCAGGTCAAAATCCTCAAAATGATGTTGCACTATCCATGAGTGGAGATGTCGGCCAAAACTGGTATGGTCGCCTTCTTCGGTGACCACCACGACGCGATTCGCGGCGCGGATAGCTTCGGAGATGGTCGCTTCGTCGAACGGAAAAAGAGTTCGAAGGTCCACAATCTCGAAAGCTCCACCGTGTCTTGCGACCACATTCGCGGCGGCAATTGCCGATTCCAGCGTCATCATGCCCCAGGTAATGATTGCTCCTGTCACGCTCCCCTGCCCGATGCGGATGCGCCGTGCCTGCCGCATCGGGATAGTATAGTAGCCTTCGGGTACTTGCCACAGTTCCGCCATCGGCGCGATGACATTGCCTGCCGCATCCTTGGGCGGATCAGAGCGGTACAGACGGCCACGTTCCAGGAAGACGACCGGCGAACGGGTGCGCGAGGCGGCGATCAGGAGTCCTTTCGCGTCATATGGATTGCTCGGACAGAGGGTGATCAGACCGGGAGTGGAGGTAAACCAATACTCGCCGGAATGTGAATGGCCAAAAGCCCCCCCGCCCGCGCCAGAGTCGGAGATGGGGCCACCCCCGCCACTCCCTGCTTTGGTCCGAATGAGCACGGGACAGGACCAGTCACCGAAGGATTGGTATTCAACGCGCGCAGCCAGTCGAATGCTCTGTGCCATGGATTGATGGTAGTCGACGAACTGCACCTCGCCACAACGTGCCCGATCGGCAACCATCGATGATCCCGCGGCGATACCAAAGATAATCTGCTCATTCAGAGGGCTACTGATCGCCGTGCCGGGGAATTGGCTGACAAGCGATTGTGTCGCGCCAAAAACTCCGCCACGCGGGCTACCCACATCCTGGCCATAGACGAAGAAGCCGGGGTCGCGGCTCGCGATCTCCGCCAGCGCTTCGTTGATAGCTTGTAGGAGGTGCTGGGTGCGCGGCGTACCAGTCGGTGCGACCTCTGGTTCTTGGGGCCAGGTGATCAGGTGCTGGCTGATGCGCGCAGGGTCGGGCTCTGGCTCGGCGATGACCTGTTCTTCAATGGCATCGTAGGTTGCCTTGGCCTCGACCATAAGGCGATCGACATCTTCAGCAGTCAGCAATCCACGTTCGATCAAGGTCCGCGCGGTATTCTTGATGGGATCGCGATTGGCTTTGGTCTGGGCAACCTCATCGCGTTGCCGATAGGCGTAGATATCTGTAGAGCTGGAATGGGGATCGAGGAGACTCATGCGGAGATGCAAGAAGACCGGTCCGTCCGTGCGGGCCCGCTCCACTAATGGGATGACGGCGTCATGCAAGGTGATGGCATCTGTGCCATCAAGTTCGACAGCATAGGCGCCACCGCCACGCGCCCATTCAACAAGATTGCCGCCCCACTGGGTGCCAGTATTTGGGGTAGTAATGGCCCACCCATTATCTTCAACGACAATCAGGATCGGTAATTTATGGATGGTTGCGGCGCGATACATGGCATTGAAATCATTTGTCGCAACCCCTCCATCACCAGTACAAAACATGACGATTGGCGAGGAACCTGCCCGTTCCTGTCCACGCCCAGATTCTGCTGCTTGTTGGCGTTTGAAAGCAAATGCGACTCCAGCGGAGAACGGCGCGAGTCCGGCGACTTCGCTGAAAGTTGGCAGAATATGGAGGCCACGACTGCTGAAGTGCTCTGGCATATTGCGGCCGGAAGACATGGAATCCGTCGCCCGGGAATAAGCAGCGCGTACCGGCGTGACGGGATCATGGGTGCGCTGCATCCAGCCACCGAGGTCGCGATAATAGAACGAGAGCCAGTCGTCCGGGCGCAAAGCAGCGACGAGACCCGCCAGGCCCTCATGGCCGCCACTCCCAATATAGAAAGGGAACTTCCCCTGAGTCTTGCGCGCTTTCAGGGTTTCGTTGATTGTTCTCGCCATAACCATTTGTTTGAAGCAATCAATTGGGTCAAATGGCATGGCAGGAGATGCAGTTCCTGTCGTAAGGTTCTCTGCCAATTGCCTGGTGCTCAATTGGTTCCCCACCGGATTGTTCGTATCAATCGCCATCAGTGAATTCTCCTCATCATTGCGGATACCTGCCGGAAGCCGGAATGTCTGGTACCAGCGCCAGTATCAGATACCATCTTGCATCGAGATGCAGTTACTCCTGGCACGAAGCAACTGGCACCGGACCTTGCGGCCTGTTGTACCAGACTGCGTACCTCAGTACCATTGAGTGACGCGTTGACAGACCCTGGCGCGCCATTGCGCCATGTTCACTTATCGTCGGACTGATCATAGACCTCATTCGGATGAGCGACAAGGTCCCATGAGGGTGGTCATAGGAGCATCAGGGATACCCATCCGATCTCGCATGCAGTATAGCACTTCTCCTGGCTTGAGATCTCGGATGTTCTTTGGCCACTAGGCCATGTCTACTGGCAATTGTGGATGCTCCAGGGCGACAATAGCAGGCATAGGATCATGATGGTACCAAGATTTCCAGAATAAACCGCGAAAGATGCGGAAGTCGTATTCATTCGCCGATGTTGATGCCCATTATTCTTATGAGTGCCAATGCTTGCCCGGTGTCTACGGTTGCACCCTGCAATTCAGCCGGACCAACCCGGACCCCATCAATGTGACAACCGCGAATATCCGCACCAATGAGATGTGCACCCGTAAAATCAACATTGCTCAGATCACATTTCATAAAAACGACGCCGGTCAGATCCGCCTCGCGAAAATCTGATCCGGTCAACACACATGATTCGAAGCGGACTCCACGCATTTTTGCTTGATAAAATTGGGCAAGATCAATCGTACAATCCTTAAAGAGGGTGTCTTGAAATTGCGACTCCTGTGTGGTTAATCCGGTCAATCGAGAACTGACAAATTCAGTTCGGTAACACTCGACGCGCGGCCAGATAGCATTGGCCAGATTACATTCTGTCAAGCGAACATCGTGAAGTCGCATGTCAAAAAATTGGCTCTCCGCGGCGATGACACGCGAAAATACGACTTCTTCGAAGAATGGACGCATGATGATCTGCCCGGTGAAGTCGGTTTGAGCATATTCTAGTTGCGAGTAGGTTGTGTTATCCGTGGGGAAATCACCCGGCAACCCAGCCGACGCCAGCGTTTTGGGCAGTTGTGGCGCTTTCATTTTATGCGGTGATTTGCCTTTATCCATGGATGTATCCTCGCAATGAGCAACCTCTATGACAAACGTTGCCCCCGACGCATGATCCCACGGCCTGCTTTACGTACCGGGTCATCTGGCAGAGATCAAACGTCAGGGCCACCAGGCCACATGTCACGCAGACCTGGCAACAGACTGGCAACGGACATTCCGGCTTCCGGCTTCCGGCTCGACAGTACCAGAACATCTTTCCTGCATCGCGTGTTCGACCACAGTGTACCAGCTTCTGCAACAGACCGTAAGAGAGGGTCCGGCCGTTGAAGCGGCCGGTGAGATCAAACGAGTAGCATCAGGTCTATTACCCTGGCACGTAACCCTAAGGGTTTGAGAGGACGTATTGCACCTCGGTTGCCTGGGAGGTGAAAGCAGTGATATGTTGAGCATCCGCACCCCAGAGGACAAGTGGACCTGGGACGGCAAAATCACCAACCTGGCGCAATGCCCCTGGTTGTCCATTGCTGGATTTCAGCGCGAAGATTTGGGCATGAGTTTCAGCAGTATGGACGAGCAAGAGCGTGCCATCGGGGGAAATGCGGGGATCGACCACAACGGGTGTCTGCGCGATAGAAGTGAAGGCGAGTTGTCTGAGTGAGCCAGCTGCGATCTTCCAGAAGCTCAGAACAGTGGATGAGGGCGACCCAAGATCGCTGGAGGTCGCAGTAGCTGGGGTCGCAACTACGATGGTCGTGCCATCAGGCGACCACTGTGGTGATGGTGTCGCGGGATCACTGGTACTCTGCCCAAGAACAAAGTGTGGAGTCTGTACTGAGCCTACCTCCTGGAATCCGGTAGTCCCGGTGCCAGAGCTCATATCCCAGATGTGTAGGACACCGTTGAGATCAACCGCAGCGAGCAGAGATCCATCTGGTGACCAGGATGGACGGCTGAGCAAACCTGCTGTGACAGGAATGACACCAAGGGTGGTCCAGGTTTCCTGCGGTGATCCGGATGGGCCGATGTTCATGGCAACATTGGCTATGGTGATGTGTGTACCAGGACCCGCGGGCCCATCATCCGTATAAGCAATCAATTCAGCGGGTTGGTCCATTGCCGCATTGGGTGGGGCACCCGTCGCGCCAGATCCATGAGGGCTGAAGGTCACCGCAGGCTCACGGGCGCCTAGCTGCAGGGCAGTGGGATCGCCTTTGACCTGGTGCAGGACGAGAGCATTTGGGAGCGAAAAAAACGTGATGCTCCCATCAGAGCAGGCCCGCGCGACCATGGAGCCATCAGCAGCGATGAAAGTGCCTTGCTCAGGTGCAGCATCACAGTCCCACAGGGGATCATTAGGGAGGAAGCCGTTAGATATGATCGTTTCTTGCCAGGTCTGGGCATCATAGCCGGTGACATAACTCGCGCCTTCGATTGGCGCGAAGCCGAAGGTGAGATATGAAGGGATAGACGATGTCTGGTTCCCGGAACCATTGGAAGCCGACCATCCCCCATTCGCGCTATACACTGCGGCGAAGGGAGTAAACGGCTCGATATCTTCGGTGCCTTCATAAAAAGTCAGCGCTTTAGCTGGTTGTGGAGTAACCAGGAGGCTATGGTTGGGCGACGCAGTTGAGCCTCCGGTAGCTCCACCACAGCCAGCGAGGATCAGGAGGGTGAGGCTGGGTAGGAGCCAACAGAGAGAAGCAAGACGATGATGCCTGCAGTTCCAATAATCGCCCGATGTTTTCCCTGGAACCAGGCCATAGAATGGCAGTAGGCCATCGGTATTGAGCGTGCTTGGTTGCAAGATACGTCGATTGTGCCGTGTCCTCAGCTCTGGTTGAGCGCAATCGCGAAATATGCTGTATAGGCGCATCGTTGGCTGCATCCTCACTATTCCATGGTATGACTGGCTGGCTCGCCGGAAGGCGGAAGGCGGAAGGCGGAAGGTCCGCTGCCAGTCCGCTGCCGGTCCGGTTGGCTACCGCTACCTATTTCATGGCTGCTTCCACGCTATCCGAGATCTACACGATCGTAGATAGTATCATGGGTGATCCTGAGAGCATTGTGAGGAAATCCTCCAACCCTCTTCTGTTGCATGAAGGGGGATCCCTCTGCTGGTGAACTCCTGGGCCAGTGCTTTGCCAGAACAAAAGTAGGGGGATGCGCCTGTACTTTCTTCCTGGTTCGCGAAACCAGCGAGAGATACCACTGCATGTGCACGCCTGATCCAGACGGAATCAGATCTGGTACGTCATTGCAGAAATATGGAGAGCGTGTCGATAAAAGCACTGGGGAGCTTCAGATACAGTGTTACTGGGGGACGGATCCACTGGCACGGTCACCCGACGGCCGGATGGCGGATGGCGGATGGTCCGCTCCCAGTCCGCTCCCGGTCCGGTGCCAGCGGCACCCGCATGGGCATCTGGCCCGATCGGACTCCCTTACTGAGGCAGGTACATTGGGAGGCATTGATGGCAACGTTACTAGAGCGGGCATTGCTCGTATTGCGAGGGACTGGTGGCGAGCAAGCCACATCCGCAGAACGTACCAGTGACACCGGATCGTCGGTGGGAATAGACCAGACCGGTAGCGAAGTCACGAGAGCGAATCGACAGCGAATTGGCAACGGATCGGGAGCGGGCCATCCGCCATCCGCCCGCCGACTTCCGGGGAAACCGGGTGAGGTATCGGGTCACGCCACTCTCACTGGTCAGATGCATGGCACAGAGACGGAACCAGCGCCTCTCCTGGCACCGGACTATCCGGCTGCGGACCTGCCTGCTGAAATGGACGCGATGCGCAAAGAGATCGCGCGTCGCCAGATTCAACGCGACATTGATGCAGAACGGCAGCGGTTACAAGCTCGCTTCGAGTTTGAGCGACGTTTTCGCCAGGTCATTGGCGCTCGATTCGAACGCGAACAGATCGCCCTTACCTACGATTATCACCTCTCTGTCGGGCCATATGGTTATGTCGATCTGAGTTTCGGCAATACGGCCACGGGTGTGGGCGCCGGACCATCCCAGATGCCCGTACGCTATTCAGTGTGGGCTCTTACAGATCCTAATCGAGTCCGTATACAAGGCCGCACGTTGACCAGAGTCTTCCCATTTCGCGACTGTCATCTCGAGGTCGCTCCCTATCATCTCCTGCTCGCAATTGGCGAGGATTACAAGCATTGGCAGGGGATGATCTGAGTCAACATTCGCTATCAAGCTCGCCGCGTGTAGTGCACAATGCGCTATCATGCCAGCCGGAAGGCGGATGGCGGATGGTCCGCTCCCAGTCCGCTCCCAGTCTGGTGCCAGCTGCCAACACATTGACGGTGTACGGTGGGTTTCCACGTCAACCTGTAGGTCACCTGCCGCTCACCGCTCTGGCAGCGGCGCGACCAGCAACACGTCCCGAAAAGATGCATCCACCAAGGAACGTCCCCTCGAGGGAACGATACCCATGCATGCCACCCCCACCGAATCCTGCGACCTCACCTGCGGCATACAGTCCGGGAATCGGTGCACCAGACTGCTGCGGGTGATTGGCGTGCCCCTCCTGTGCGGGTAGCCCAGCGGCACTGGCGCCCGGCTCACCTGAAGCTTGGAGCACACGTCCATCCAGATCGGTCGCGAGTCCTCCGAGCGTCTTCCTCGTCAAAACCCAGAGGCGCACGGCGATCAGTGGGCCAGCGGAAGGATCCAGCAGGCGATGTGGCTTGGCGACTCGAATGAGTCGATCGCCAAGATACGCGCGGGCCCCGCGGATGGCCATCATCTGGGCATCTTTCCCAAAAGGGTTGCTCATCTCACCATCACGGGCATCGACCATATCGCGTAGCCGGCCAAGCGATATCTGATCTTGACCGGTGAGTGCGTTCATCGCGGCAACGAGATCTGGCAGGGTACGGCGGACGATGAAATCTTGACCATGTTGCTTGAAAGCTTCAATTGGTGCAGGTGCGCCGGGGAGCACGCGACTGAGCGTCTTACGGAGACTGCGACCCGTGAGATCAGGATTCTGCTCTGATCCAGACAACGCGAATTCATGCTCGATGATACGTTGATTGAGCAGGAACCAGGAATACTGACCGCCAGCGGCACCGGACTGGCACCGGGCCACCTGGCTTCCTGCGACTCCCGTGTATCCCGAGCCAGTAGTGATGTATTGCAGCGCCCCCAGTGTATCAAAACCGGGATAGTAAGGCGCAGGTAGCCGCTGGCCGCGCTCGTCGAGCCAGAGTGGTGAGGGGCCGGCGAGGATGCGTATCGCGTGTAGCGGCCAGATTGGCGCGAAGTTCTCGATGCCCTCGGGATAGTGCCACATCCGATCAGGATTGATAATCTGACCACCCTGAGCGGCAACGGCCTGTTGCATCAACCCATCGACATATGCGGGGACGCCACACAGCATGCGTTCTGGCGCAGTGCCCATGCGTGCTGGCCAATTGCGTCGAACGAGATCGTGATTGCCGCCTATGCCGCCTGAGGTGACGATGACAGCCTGGGCACCAAACCGGAAATTGCCGACAACCGTGCGTGATGTGGGCATACCGCGTGCTGATGAGCTATTGGAACCGCCAGTAGCATGTGATGCTTCTGGCGCGCCTACAGCCGGCACCGGACCTTCCGGTTCCAGAATCTCACCCTCGACGCCTTCGACCACTCCGCCACGTATGTGGAGGCTTGTGACACGGTGCCGGAAGCGGTATGTGACGAGGCCACGCGCTTCGCCATCGCGGACCCGGCGAATGAATGGTTCCAGGACGCCAGGTCCGGTCCCCCACGTAATATGAAAGCGTGGCACACTGTTCCCGCTGCCCGTTGCGAACGATCCGCCACGTTCCGCCCAGCCAACTATGGGGAAGAAACGCATCCCTTGCTGGCGTAGCCAGGAATACTGTTCACCTGCGGCAAAATCAACATACGCTTCGGCCCATCGCCGTGGCCAGTAGTCTTCAGGCCGGTCGAATCCAGCGGTCCCAAGCCAGTCTCGCAGGGCGAGATCGCGCGAATCGCGGATTCCCATACGACGCTGAAGTGGGGAGTCCACAAAAAAGAGGCCGCCAAACGACCAATAGGCCTGGCCACCCAGATTAGTCTCGGGTTCCTGTTCGACGATGCAGACACGCCGTCCGGCATCGACCAGTTCTGCCGCCGCGACCAGGCCAGCCAGGCCTGCGCCGACGATAATGACATCAGCTTCGTTGCGCATCACCATGACGATACTCTCCTGCAAGCGATTCGCAGAATGGCCAACCGGATGCCGGGTGGCCCGGTGCCGGTCCGGTGCCGCCACGCCAGAAGCCGGAAGGTCCGATCTCCGATGCTTGATGACGCGTGGCTTGAGGACGAGCCCGGAGTCACTCCACAGTAGTATGGCATAGAGAACAAGGGGTTTGCAGGGTGAGCGGTTGACACTGGACCGGCACCAGACCATCCGGTGGCACCGGACCATCGGGCCTGCGGTTTCCATCTCTGACAAGCCCAGATGAGCGCTCAGCCAGGTGTCTGCTCATTTCGGATGGTCAAACTCCGAATCGTCTGTATCCAGTACTATGGACTTCGCAAGATCCGCTCGATGCTCACCTGCGCTTGGTCTGCACTGCCACAGAGGTTCAGCCGGAATCCACTCCACGAAGGGTGGTGATGCCCGAAATATTGGGATGTCATGAGCAACACTCCACATTCATTGGCAGCCCGATAGCTATTGCAATGCAATGGGATATCTGCCCACTTCCTGGCGTTCACCAGGCTATTTCCCCGCTGACTCTCGGAGTATGGCGCTGGGCGTGTTTCGGCCGCCGGATGGTCCGGTGCCACCGGATGGTCCGGTGCCAC
>DAIDHM010000133.1 GCA_027459705.1 Ktedonobacteria bacterium
AGCCGCCGCGTATGTGACCCGGCATGCTGCTCATATCGATTACCTGGGCTTCATCGATCGCCACCTGCAAATTGGCAGTGGCGTGGCCGAAAGTACCTGTAAACGCTTTGGCACCGACCGTATGAAGGGGACCGGCATGCGTTGGAGCCGCAAAGGCGCCCTTCATGTGGCCGTTTTACGGGCCAAGTTCCTCAATCACCGCTGGCTCCTTGCTAATTCGCTGGCTGCTTGATTCCCCTCTTTAAAATGCACCCCTCCGGCGTCGGCGCTTCCCTCCCCCGCTTCAAAGACGAGGGTTTTCGCGCTTTTTCTATAAGCATCTTAATCTTAAGGCTTAAATAGACCGCTTGTATAATCAAAGTGGCCGATTTGACCCTTTGAGGTCGTGTAGGCCAAGATTGCCCCATTGATACCTACCAGACTAACATATCCGGTCTGGCCAGAAAGAAGATATAGACCCCCCTTGGATGGTTGCACTGGAAATGGAGTGCCTTTGGTGATGCTGAGATTATAAGCACAACTATCTTCTGGCTGCATCGATACCAAAATAAACCCCTGCTGCGCGTAGGTTGATGGTGAAGTCACTACTCCTGCAACCAAGACATAGACCCAACCGTTGGTAACCGTTCCTAATCCATGTGAATATTCTTCAACAATGAGACTCGTACCTGTAATATAACCGTCAAGACGCATTGTAATGAACGGTGTCGTTCCTGGAGTAACAGTGAATGTCCCGGAAGGACAGGATTCGGCCGCAGGTGGTGGCGGCACCACTGTACCAACCGGGGGCGGTGGATGAGGGTACAGAGTCTGCGTTGCATTCGGGGTTGGGTGATCAGGAATCCCGGTCGGGGCAGTGGCAACACTAATTGCTTGGTCTTTTACACGGTTGAGCATGAGCAAGAATCCGAGAATCCCTATGAGGCAAATGGCGAATGGTAGGATTATCAATCGTGAAGATTGTCGCATGAGGTAACTCCTTCGAGCCACTAGTTATAGTGACTTGGATTATGGAATGGCATTATAACACTCGCTCTGTGTCACTATTGTGGTATAGCGAGGGAAGCAAGAATCTCTCTTATCAGTAATATAACCTGAGCCGACTGCTGCTACAAAGTCGTTCCAGGCTGTAACCCAACTTAAAGAAAACCATGATTCGTTGGCTATACCAGAGAACGTCATATGTCCAGAACTGGCACAACCAGATGGAGGATTTTCGACAGCAGCCCAATCTGAAGGCTGGCTTGAAACGTAGACTTCGGGGATTGGTTCATCATATCCATAGCCCCATGCAACAGTATAGATATCACAAGCATTCCAACCATTACTATAACATGCCTGTTGTCTACAGGCATCACCATAATCAAACATCAATCCAGAACCACCAGCATAATAGCCTTGGAGCCACTGAATAGTAACACTATAATTATTAAAACCAGGATCCGTTTCTATGTCAGAACCACCAAATACAGACACAGAAGGCTCCTGACTATTCAATGAAGCTGCAGTTTGTTCTAATACATAGCCATTCCAATAGTAACACCAACTAGCATTTATGCCAGGGCAAATGTAGCCATTATTCGTTCCAATTTCAACGCCAAGATAATGACATGTGCTATTTATTCCAGTTGACAGCCATCCATTGATATAATTAGCAGTTGCTGTACTAGTGTTGGCATAAGAGATCTCTATACCATACACGTAATCAAGCACCCCATAGACATCACTTCCATTTGAACTCCAATAATAAGGTTCTCCAAAATCAAGAATAGTGAGCAAATGACCACATGCATAATGTCCTTCATGTTGTGCATCATAAACACCTAATGTATAAGCATCGTTATAAACACTTGTAAGATTATTTTCATTGAAATAATGACTAAAAGATGGTTCCAAATTAGTAGTGAGTAATATACTGGCCTTTGCAGAGTGGTCTTGCACTCCACGTTGGGTTGTTATTGAGGAAAGCTCATTGGTATTATGAACATTAAAAAGGATTAATAAAAAGCAAATCGAAAAAAGGTTTAGCGGCCCAAGGATCCGATCACACGATGGATAAAGAATGAAAGATTTCATCTTAAATCTCCATGCTAATTGAATGCTAAGACTGTTCGAATGGCTAAGACCTATTATGGTAGAAAAGAGAGAGAAAATCAAGCACTTTTTACGAGTTCCGAAAAATTTAGCAAAAGATGGTAACTACTTCTCTGGACTCGACATGGGTGTTACAGAAAGGGCGTGACTAAGCGAGACCTGAATGGACAACTCAAGGCGGAGAATAGCGCCGCCAACGTCCCAATGGAGGATCGTGGGAATACGTTGGATAGGGTGGCGACGCCGGAGGTGATCATTGTCCAGCATCCCGCGCGGTGTGCGCAATGGGGAACGATCTGACCCAAATGTTGGAATACATTGCGTAACAACGACAAGTGTTCGACCTCCCGCCCCTCCCCATGCAGGAGACCGAGCATCTTGTGGAGCGAGTCTGCTGCCCGCACTGTGCCCAGCCCACCACGAGGACGTTATGTCTTCTTCGGGCGCGCGCGCAGGAGCATATGAGCTGAACACGAAGCGTGATTATGGCAGGTTTGGGGGAACACGACCTCCCCAAACCTCAACTCAATCGTTGTAGAATAGGATCATCAACATCGGATGCTGCCCAACCAGCCATGGACTGTGTCGATCCGCATCCAGATCATCCCACCGTGGAGGAACACCATGCCCCTATACGAATACTACTGTCAGGATTGCAAATCGAAATTCGAATTGCTCTCATCCTTTACTCGCGCCGATGAGGGCATTATTTGCCAGCACTGCCATGGGGTCCGCGTGCGTCGCCTGCTCTCGGTCTTCGCGGCGCGGCGCGGTGGTGATGGCGAATTTGGCGATGGAGAGGGCTTTGGGAGTTTCAGCGGCGGTGGCTGCGCCTGTGGTGGCGCCTGCTCGTGTGGTGGACACGCTGACTGATCTCGCTTGATTCAACGCACAGCCATGTGATAATTGCGGCGGAGTGGGGAGAGCATTCTCCCCGCCCCGCTGGTGAATCAGGCGAATATGCCAGCCGCACCGGGGTTATCGGTGCGGACGAAATGGGCGGGCGATCCCATCCAACTGAGCTGGTGAACGGAGAGAATCCGCATCGAAGCATTGGGTGTATGGGTCGTGACATAGCGCTGCGCGATCATCCCCAGTGGGCGCGCCAGAATCAGCGCTCCCGTCGATGCCAGCACCACATTGTTGAAGGTGTTGTAGGGTTTACGCATCCGTGTGACCGTCATAGCGGCCAAACCCGTCAGGAGGCCAGCGACCGCCAGGTTCGTCCCACAGCGCTCGTGAATTGCCAGTCCTGGTTCACTGCCCCGCAAGCGTTCGAGCGCCTCCAGCGCCGCTGGCATAATCGCGTCCGTCGGCACATCGCCAAAGATGAAAAAACCTGCCGCGAACGAGACGCCCGCGAAGCGCACATCAGGAAATCGATTCGCAAGCAATGCGATCGTTGCGTGTTCCAGCGCATGATTCTCACGAACCGCGTTGCCGAGCAAGAGTTGTTGGCCAATTTGCGCTACCGGATGCATCCTCTCCCCTTCCGCCACCACCAATGGATGACTCTGCGAGACTGCCGCTGACGATATTCGTACAATGCTATCGGTATCTCAAGTCTACCACAATAGTATCGTTGGCAGGCGCGGAACTAGGATCAGCTTCCCTCTATTTTCATCGGCGCAGCCGCCGCAGATAGGTGGGAATCAACGATGAATCGTGCGTCACGCGCGTTCGCTGTGGATCCATGCCGCCACTCGGAGGAAGGAGATCGGTCGTCGCTGGCAACGCGGGCGGCGGTCCGTCTTCCAGTGGTTCGGTGGGGTTCGCCCAGATGGGGAGCGGAGGTACGGCAAACTCTGGTGGCTGCCATGCCAGCCCGACTGGCGAGCGTACCGCGGGTGGCGCTGGTGGTGGTGTCAGCGGGATGGTATGCGCGACCATCAGTCGTTCTCGTGGCGAGGGCGTAGCGTCGAATTCGGTTTGGGGTGGCGAAACAGGGAACGATGCCGAGGATGGTTGCCGCCAAGCCGTGTCTGGTGTTGGATCCAGGAAGGGCGAGGCCGTTGCCGTACTTGGTCGGTGGGTCATCTGCCAGCCCATATCTGGATAACCGTTGGTCGTCAGTTCTGCACCCCGATCTCCAGGCGGTATAGGGTGTATGCCACTGTTCGCGGTCGCTCCAGGCGCGACCGCGAACGAGGCACTGTCTGTTACGGACATTCGCCGTGAAGCCGTCGTAGCCGTGACCGTGGATCGTGGGGATGCGGAAGCCTGGATCCCCGTCGCGATCACCGTCACGCGTATGCGACCGGTAAAGGCCGGATCATTGATCGCCCCAAAGATCAAAGTGGCATCCGGCGATATAGTTTCGCCCATTTGCTCCATGATGTCACGCACGTCAAAGAGGGTCAGGTCTTCGCCACCGGTTATGTTACAGACGAGGCCGTGGGCGCCTGCTGCTTCCAGGCCAAGTAAGGGGCTGGACATCGCCAGATGTGCCGCTCGCAGCGCGCGATCTTCGCCGTCAGCTTCGCCGATGGCCAGCAATGCCGTACCCGCCCCTGTCATAACCGATCGCAGATCAGCGAGATCCAGGTTGATCAATCCAGGTGAGGTCACCAAATCTGCCACGCCAGCGACCCCTTGACGTAAGACTTCATCGGAGACGCGCAACGCCTCGCTGAGGGTCGTGCGCGGCACAGAGGTCCCGAAGATGCGATCGTTGGGAATGGTTATCAAGGTATCCACATGCGCGCCCAGCGTCTCCAGGCCGGCCTGGGCAATCGCGGCGCGTTTGCGTCCCTCGAAGCCAAACGGCAACGTGACCACACCGACGACCAACGCGCCTAAGCCGCGCGCGATCTGCGCGACCACTGGCCCAGCACCTGTCCCTGTGCCGCCACCGAGTCCGAGTGTGATGAAGACCAGTTCCGCGCCTTCCAATGTGGCACGAATGGCGTTCTCGCTCTCTTCAGCGGCGCGCGCGCCCATCTGTGGAACTCCGCCCGCTCCCGTTCCGCGGGTGCTTACCTGTCCCAAATGGATATGATGGTGTGCCGCAACCCGCCCCAGGGCCTGGGCATCGGTATTCATCGCCACAAAACCAACATGGCCCAGGCCAGCCGCGTGCATATGGGTCAGGGCATTGCCGCCCGCGCCCCCCACGCCGACGACGCGGATTCGCGCGTCAGGCAAGAGCGGCCCAGTCGCGGACGATGCTCCCACTGCGCCGCGCTGCTGGTCATAACTTGTGGATACTCCGCCACTGGGTTGCGGATTCACATCGGAGTCGCCCACAGTTCGGCTCGCAAAGAGTGGTTGTGTAGGTATCATAGTTGGAAACATCACTGCGCCTCCCTGCCCTCTTCACACGGTCTGGTAGGGATTCCCCCCGACTACCAGGTTGTAGTCTTCTATCTCAAATGAAAGAATTGTCGCACTGACTTGGTGAATGCTTGCCAACCTCCAAAGCCGACCTGTTCTTCAAGAGCTGCGCCGACCATGCTCTCATGCCAGCGCAAGAGCCCGACCGCCGTGGCAAACGCGGGATTGAGGATCTGGTTCGATGCGCCATACAGACTGTGGGGCGCACCGATGCGAACTGGCGCATCGAATATTTCCGCCGCCAACTCCGTAATGCCCGCGAGCTCTGCCGTGCCTCCGGTCAACACGACACCACCTGCCAGTAGCCGTTCACGTCCTGAACGTTTTATCTCGGTGGCGATCATGGTCAACATCTCTTCCACTCGTGGCGCGATGATACTGGCTAACGTGCGCCGTCCAACGACTTCCTGGCAGTTAGGGAGGTATTGGCTCAGTTCGATCATCTCTGACGCGGGTATACGTTCTGGCAGCGCCGACCCAAATTGTTTTTTCAGTTCTTCGGCGATAGGCGGCGGCAAGCGCAGCCCATAGGCGATGTCATCGGTGATGAGCTGACCTCCTAGCGGTAGCATAAAGGTGCGCCAGACACCACCGTCGGCAAAGATCGCGACATCCGCTGTTCCCGCGCCAATGTCGACCAAAACGGTTCCCATCTCGCGCTCACTTGGCGCCAACACTGCCTCCGCGGATGCGAGTGAAGCCAGCACGAGATCTTCAATGGCGACCTGCGCGCGGGTCGCGCATTTCATGAGATTACGATAGGCGGAGACCGCGCCGGTCACGACATGGGCTTCCACTTCCAGGCGATGCCCCGACATCCCGATGGGATTCTTGATACCGTCCTGGCCATCGATCAGATACGTGCGCGGCATGACCGCGATGATCTGACGCTCAGATTCCAGAGGAACCGCGCCCGCGACGTCCAGCACTCGTTTGACATCATCGATGTCAATGTCGCGGCCGGTTGGGGTGATGGCGACTGCGCCCTTGTGATTGCTAGATTCAATATGGGATCCTGTGATCGCGCAGTAGACTGGTGGACATTTGCTATTGGCGAGGTGCGTGGTACGTTCAATCGCCAGGTTCAGACTGTTCGTGACCTCATCCAGGTTCGTAATTCCCCCACGCCGCATGCCCAATGATGGCGACTGCGCGGCCGCGAGAATTTGCAGATTGCCCTGGCGTTCGATGGTGCCAATGATAGCGGCAATTTTACTCGATCCGATATCGATACTCGCGATCCGCTGTTCTGCCACAACACACCCTCCCTGCTTATATTGCCTGCCATCGCGACAGCTTGCGCTGGATCCGTGCGCAAATAGTAACCGGTGCCTGCAACGTGCACCTGATGACACCGTGGACCAGGTAAGAAAACGGACTATTCCAGAAATCCTGTCATGCCACCGGATGATCGCGCCATTGAGTCTGTATGTGCATTGACCAGATCAAGACGGTTGACCATCGCCACCTGATGTACGCAACGGCGATGCCATCTTGCACGGTATCATAGGTGGACCGGCGCTACAGCAGGCGAAATCCGCTCACTATCCCCACCTCTATCATGCGCGTCGCTGACAATACGCTTTCCCAATACGGGATAGGAATGGCGCGACATTCGATGGTGGTCCGCGAATTTACGCGAATTTTTCCGTTCTCGCGATAGATTCTCTTCAGAATTTGTACCGACCTGTCGATCAACATGCAAAGACGGAGCGGTAGACGGTTCGTATGGTGGTCAGCGCCGCATTACTGGTGCTTTCTTGCTTGTATACTGTTAGTTATGGTATACTGACAAGCGAGGGAAAACCATTCAGGCTGGTTATGGCCATGCATAAGAGGACGGACGATGACGGTATTAGGGGATGATCCAACGGGGTGGGATCATGCGGAGGGCGCCAACGCGAGCGATCACGCCACGCCACATGCGCGGCCAGATCTGTTGCGTGAGCAGCGCCGCGGCATACCGGAGGTAATCTTGGCAGAGCCCAAGACGACTGACCAGATCATCGCCATTGCCCGACAATTCACACAGGTGACGGGGCGCGCATTGATCTCGCGCATTGCGCCATCTGTGGCGGACGAAGTGAGCATGGCAATTCCCGATGCAACGCCACGCTACTATGCTCTGGCGCGGGCATTGATCTTGTCAACTCCAAGGTATGAAGCTGTAGGGAAGGGTGGGCATATCGGTATTCTCTCCGCGGGGACCTCCGATATACCCGTCGCCGAAGAGGCGCGTTTCATCGCGGAAGCGATGGAGGTCCGGGCGAGCTGTGTTTACGATGTTGGCGTAGCAGGCGTACATCGGCTCTTCGAGCCGCTGAACGCGCTGATCGCTGATGGCGTGGACGCGATCGTCGTCGCAGCCGGGATGGACGGGGCATTGCCCTCGCTCGTTGCTGGACTGGCCCCTGTTCCAGTGATTGGCCTGCCTACTCCGGTCGGCTATGGGCACGGCGGGATGGGTGAGGCGGCGCTCTCCGCTATGCTGCAGAGCTGCGCGCCGGGTTTGGCTGTTGTCAACATTGGGAACGGCATCGGCGCAGGGGCATTCGCCGCGTTGATCGCTCGCCGCGCCGCACAGGTTCGTCCTTCGTCCCCCCGATCCACATCTCCCCAATCCGCATCGAGTGTACAGCAAGCGACAAGTCCTCGCCAGTAAGCGCAAGTTTGTAAGTCAACCGTACAGATTGGCATCCGACTTGTAACACGCGACCCTAATCTCAGTATCAGTGCATCGCCTGATACGCCTTGTCCATTCGCGAGGTAACGCTCGTTTGGACAGCATACGCAAAGGAGAAACAAGACATGGCAGCCAACAAACGCGGCCCAGAACCTGGATCCCAGAAGGCCAAACACGGTGGTGAAGCGGTTCGGGAAAAATACGGACCTGAATTTTATTCCCGCATTGGCAAAAAAGGTGGCGAGGCGGTAAAAGAAAAGCGTGGTCCGGCATTTTATGCTGAGATCGGCAAAAAAGGCGGCGAGTCGACGAAACGCCAGCAGGGCATTGAGTTCTATTCCCGCATTGGCAAAAAAGGTGGCGAGCGTGGTCGTACCGCGCCCAAGAACGCAGCGGAGAACACTGGCAATAAGGGCTAGTCGCCATTGTCCTCAGCAAAGTCCCCGGACGCAACTCAGATTTGTTGCGTCCGGGGTTTTCCGATGTCCGCGTGGTTGCTGTCACTTCGTTGCGTTAAACCCAGCAATGCATCGAGGGGGGATGACATATGGCGTCATACCCCCCTCGAAACATCACATGGCAATGTTCGCGATAGCTTCGATCTCGAGGAGCACTCCCTCAAACGCCAGTGCCCCTACTTGAACCGCAGTGCTCGCCGGCGGATATTGTGTATTGATATAGCGATCCCGGATGTCTCGCAACCTCGGTAGATCTGCGATATTGATGAGGTAATAGTTCAGTTTGACCACATGGGAGAAATCTGCACCAACCGCAGACAACGCTACCCTGATATTTTCGAAAATGATCTCTGCCTGCCTTTGAAAGTCGCCGGGAGCTATCAACTGACGCTCGCGATCGAGCGCGATCTGGCCCGCGATATACACGAAACGTCCACCCGTAACGTCGACGACATGTGAGAATCCGAACGGTGGCATCAGTTCCGGTGGATTGACAAAACGCACTTGCGGGGTTGGAGTTGTCATACATGAACCTCATGTTTAACATGGAAGGATCGGTATTACTTTTGTGTAGCATCGATCCTTCGTGGTTGTTCGCAATTTAGCCGATCCGGCTCGCCGGTTGGAAATCAAATCCTACGCATGGTTCATCGCCGACAACCCAGACATCATGGCCGGGCGCGGTAATGATGACATCACCTGGTCCACACTCGACCTCAGTTCCGTCATCCATACGTGTCATGAGACGACCTGAGACAATATAGGTAAAATGTGTTCCCTGGCAACTCGCGGTGCCGACGGTAGGGCTAACATGCTTGGACCAATGAAATCCTGGTTCCCATGTCCCCAACACCACCGACATATCGTCAAATTGCAGGATATCCATTTTCACGCTGGGCATCGTCATGGTTTTGTCTGGTTTGGCGAAGCTCTTAACGACTGTCCTTTTTCCCGCGTTGGACATTTGGCACGTTCCTTTCTCGCGACCAGTCTGTCGCGAACCAGTGGCGCCACTACGCAGCATGTACTGGTCAATGCGGCATTCCAACGGTTGCGTGTCGACTATCCGCCGCATGTATGCACGCCACAATACGTCTTACTGAGGTGAGTATAGAAGAATAACGGCATTGATACATCGTGACAAATACGTATTCTTCTTGGCCGCGGGTACGTAGGCAGTGTGCTCAGGAGGGTACCTCTCCTGAACCTCTCATACGTGGCTAGGCGGCGCTGCAAAGAATGATTGCGGGGATACCCTGCATCCCGGCAGCATTGCGTTTCATCATGTAGTGGATATTCTGAGCACAAAATAACCAACCATACTATTTTTGAGAAGGCTTTTCAGGCCCACCCGACAAATCGCTAGGTCGGAGGCCAGATCCCCATGTGTTACGAGCCCGTGAGGTGATTGGAACCCTCATGTAGAAAACCGAGCCGCCTGTCGCTTTCGCCAGGCCATCACGAGTTTGCCGCAAGAAACCGTTCGAGCTTCGCACGAGTCTCAGGCAAAGCCACGAAGACTTTCAGATACACCTCATCTACCTGCGTCAGGCGGGAGCTGACCTCGATCCTGATTTTTTTGTGGGAGGCAGTGCGAGTGATGTTCGCCATACTCGTGGAGACCGAGATCAAGCAACAAGTCTGCGCTGATCGGTATGAGCGCATCGAGGATCACACCATGTATCGGAATGGCTACCGCGATCGAGACTGGCAGACACGAATTGGTGAGATTTCTCTCAAAATCCCAAAACGGTGAGGGGCAGTTATTTTCCCAGCCTTCTCGAACTACGACGACAAGCCGAGCAGGCGCTACTCTCACTGATCCAGCAGGCGAATATCGCCATGATGTTGCTTGATGACCCAGGCAGCAATCTGCGCCCGCGTCGCGAACCCGAGTTTACCCAGGATATTGCTGACATGCACTTCGGCGGTGCGGTCACTGATCACGAGGCGCATGGCGATCTCACGATTGCTTAACCCTTGCGCAATCAAGCTTACCACTTCGCGTTCGCGCGCCGACAGCCCTCTCAGGGAAGCATCGGCAGCCAGCGGAGTGGCTCGGCCACGACGTGGTTGGAGGGTGGCGAAGGCGGCTGCGCGAAAACGCTCGCGCAGACCGACATCGGAAATCGTCGCAGCCAGGGAAGCGATGATCTCGCGCGCGCGCAGCCAGGCGCGACGCTCCGCGTCCTCCTGTCGGGTGTGATGGTAGGCTCGCGCCAACAAGTGCTGAATGCGCCAGCGAATCGAAGGTGCCTGGCGCTGCGACGCCCCCTCATCGGCGGCGTGCAGACATTCCAGTGCCGCATCCCAGCGCTTCAGCGCTATCAGGCTCTCTCCTTTTAGTGCAAGGAGATGGGGGATATGCTGGCAGTCTGCCCCTGGTATGGTCGTCAGCAGCGTATCGACGATCGAGAGGGCGCTCTTCGCATCACCCCGCGCCAGATACCACTCCCCCCAGACGCGCAGAGCCTGCGCCTCTAAGAACAATCGCGGGGACTGATCACACTGCAGGATTGTTTCGAGAAGGTCGCGCGCCGCGGCAAAATCACGTTGCAATATCCTGGCAAGCGCGAGATAAGGTGTAAGTGTCGCTACCCAGATGGTCGATCCAGCCTGGTGCGCGGCAATGAGGCCAGCCTCCAAATGCTCGGATGCTACTGTTTTATCGAGGAGGAGCAGGTAGACCTGGCCCAACGCGCCATGTGCCGCCGCAATCCATTCCTGATGTTCAATTGATCGTGCGATCTGGAGCGCATCCTCTCCATGCGCGAGCGCGGTGCCTAGATCGCCGAATGATGCATGCGCCTGCGTCGCTGCCATTTTGGCAAAGGCCTGCCCCACGAGGTTATTCGTCTGCTGCGCCAGTTGCAGTGCCTCATCGGCATCGCACAATACTGCGTCAGGTGACCGCAACGAACTCATTGATACTTCCAATGTTTCAGGCGCAGCATCCAGGGCGCGCGCGGCGAGGGTTGAACTGAGACTTGACTTGTCGCCCAGCTCGCGCCAGATCACGATAGCAGAGTGAAAGTACTCGTTCACCCCGCGCGCCGCATTACCGGCGAAATAATGACAGGCACCCAGCATCTCCAGACACATGGCAATTCCCCGGCGATCCTGGTTCTGCTGAAAAAAACCTTGCGCCGACTCGATCGCCGACATCGCCTCAGCCAATCGCATAACATTCATGAACCAATTGCCGAGATGAAAGAGGCTGAGCGCCCGCAATTCCTGATCATCCAATCGTTCGGCCAACGCCAATGACTGTCGAAACCATGTCTCAGCCCGCGCGTAGTCATGCCCAGTCCAGAGAAATCCAAGCGCGTTCAGGCATTGCCATTCAATTTGATGATCGGGCGCGACAACGGCGAGCGCCAGTGCCCGTTCATAATCGTCGCGCGCGTGCTCGAATTCGCCCAGCGTTTCATATGCCTTGCCCCGCGCCAGGTGCATTGAAGCAGTAGAGACACGATCCGGATCACCGCCAGTGCGATGATCTTCCGCCTGGAGTGCGTGCGAATAATTCTCAATTGCTGCTTGTTGTGCGTAGAGCGCGACCGCGCGCTCCCCAGCTTGACGCGCATAAGTGGCCGCCTCATCCCAGAGTTCACCCTCAAAGCAGTGGTAGGCAATCTGACTGAGATATTTCTCCTGGAATGGGAGGGAAGTGGCCTGTGCGATAAGCGATGTCGCGATGAGACGATGCAACCCCCGACGTTCGGACACCAACATTTCGGTGTAGATAGCTTCCTGGGTCAGAGCATGGCGGAAGGCGAATTGATCATCACTTTCTTCGTTGATCAGTTGCGCGGCGAGCAACTCTTTGAGCAATCCGAGCAACTGCGGTTGGTCGCCTTGTACGATTAGCCGGAGCGCGTTGATATTGAAACGGCGACCAAATGCTGCTGCCAGGTTCGCGAGGTATCGGGCATCTGGGCTGACCATGGCGATGCGTTGACGCACCGCGTCGCGCACGCCGCGCGGGACGCTGGTGTGGCGCGCGACGGATCGCCAGATACCCTTTTGGCGGACGATGGCGCCAGCAGAAGTCAGCGATTTCAACAACTCTTCCACGAAAAAAGGATTTCCTTCGGAACGCTGCGCGACCATCGTGGTGATCGTCGGATCAATCGCACCCGTCGCGGAGAGCGTCGCCTGCACCATCGTCTCGATCTCTGGCGTTTTCAGTGGTTCCAATGCGATCTCGCGAGATACATGGTCCCGCTCCAACTCTGCCAACCAGTGGAGTAAACGCGGATGGGCTTCTTCGGTGCGATACGTGGCGAGGAGGAGGAGCGGCGCCTGACGAACATGGCGCACGAGATGGAGCAACACATCCAGGCTCAGATCGTCACACCAGTGGAGGTCTTCGACGACCAGCAATACGGGATGCTGAGTGGTTTCCGTGCGCACGAAATGCGTGAGCGCCGCGAAGAGCCGCCGCTGTTCAGTATACGGGTCCGCGCTCTCTGCAATCGTCTGAGTCGCCAGTTCGGGAAAATGCAGCGCGAGTTCGGGCATCAGCCGCGAGAGGGTTGCGGCGAACGATCGCATAAGATCGGCGCGGGCACTGGATCCAGCCCGAGCGATTCCCGCGAAATAGGCGCGGAAGAAATCAAGGAGCGGAGCATAGGGAAACATGCTCTCAGACTGGAAACACTGACCATCCAGCAACGGAACGAAACCCCGCTCCAGCGCATACTCTTTGGCGTCCGCCAGCAGGCGCGATTTGCCAATACCCGCCTCGCCGCTCACCAGCGTCACAAGTGTTACCCCGCCGCATGCCAGCTCGATTAATGCCTGCAGCCGCTCACGGGGCGCACTGCGACCAACTACGACGGGACAGATGAACGAGGTTTGCGCATCCGCTTCCAACATCTCGAATTCCCATCAAAGCTCAGGATGGCGATATTATGTATTCACGCCTGCGAGCAGCAAGCAACGATTTGAAATGAACTGTGCATAACGTATCACATCAACGTCCAAATGTGAGCCAATGTCACCGGGAAATTCTCGCCCGGTTGATCATCTTCCGCTTGCGATCCTATCCTCGCTTGCCAGAGGTCCTAGGCTATTTGACCGCAGCCTTGTGTCACCGTATCCTACCTTGTACAAATAGAGTGGGGCATCGCGTTGTCGCATCTGGCATCGCACCTCGCTTGTGCTCACAGACGCGTCGCTTACGGAGGCCTTTGGATGACACGGACCGATAGTCAACCACCGCTCACTACCCCGGCCGCCACGGACCAGGTGGCTGCTCCATTACCCCCAGCAACGGCCTCACCGCTCTTCGCGCGCGTGGCACGGTACTTTCATGATTGTTTCGCTTCTGATGCCCGTGGTGGCATCTTAAAAGATATCTTCGAGCAGACGGATTATCGCGAATTTGCGGTCGGCACTGAGATGTTGCTGACCGGAGCAGAAGCCCGCATGCAGATTCCCGTCAAGACGGGGATCGAAGCCCAAAATGCCTCCGAGATCAATCGGCGTGAACGCTTCCTGATCTATGGCGCCGTCTTCCTGGTCGGCAAGGTGAAAGACCGCGGGAAGGCCAGTGGGGAGCGTTTCTGCGCGCCCATGCTCTATTACCCCGCGCGGGTCGATATCGAAGGCAACAAAGCGTTCGTGAGTGCCGCACTCGAAGAGCAGCACGTCAACTTTCCCCTCCTCTCCACGTTCATCGATGCCGAGAGCGAAGAGCAGGCCCAGGCCTATGCCGAGGCGATTCTGGCACAGGTTCCTTCGCCACCTTTCGCCGACGATGCCCTCCGCGAACTGGGTGGATTGGTTGGCGAGTTGTTGCCAGACCTTGATACGAGTGGCCTGGACACCTTTCCGCAATTACTCACGGAAGAAGATATGCGGGCCGCTATGAATGGCCCATTGCGGCTTGTCTGCGCGTCGGCGATGATGTTGGCATCACGGCCTAACGAAGCCAAGGGCGTGCTGACGGAGTTGCAGATTTTGGGGCAATTTGGCGATGCGTCAACTCCTTTGCGCGCTGTCTTTGATCCCGATTCTCTGACAACTCCTCAAGTTGTTGACGACGATCCTTCGGTCTTTGCCGCCGCTGAGATCTCGCTGGCGCAGCAAGAGGTCATTCGCCATGCCCGTCGCCGACCCTTGACGCTGGTCATCGGGCCGCCCGGCACCGGTAAATCTTTCACGACCGCGCAACTGGTGCTGGATGCCGTCGCGCGAGGCAAGACGGTCCTGATCACCTCAAAGATGAACAAAGCCGTCGATGTGGTTATCGAAAAACTGCAGCCACACCTTGGTGCCCAGACCTTTATTTTGCGCGGCGGCGACCGCGCGCACCGCGAAGAGATGCGCGGGTGGCTGAGTGGGTTGTTGACCAACACCGGCCCTCAGGGCATGCCACAGGCCGCACGGCCTGGCGAGATTACCTTGCTGGAAGATCGTCTGCGCGATGTTGATGCGGAATTAGAGCGACTACGACGCGAGATTGACGCGGTCATCACCCTGGAGTGTGATTGGACGACGAACCGCGAAGCTTTCGCCGCGATCGAGGTGCCCATCCACGCCTCGCAGATGGCGGAAACACTGGGGCCGGATGAGATTTTGCGACGCTATGAGCATGCCCGCAAGCAAGGAGCGAATTCCGCGCCACTCATCGGCTGGTTTGCGCAACAAAATGGCCAGAAAGAGATGACGAAACTCTGCGCCGAACTGGATATCGCGGAGGATCATCGCGAAGCGATCCCGACGATCGCCGAGCGCGAGCGCGTGCGGCTACGATTGCGCGCAACGGAGCGCGCGCTGGAGGCCCACGGCGACCTCAATGCGCTCTTTACGGCCTTCGCGCGTATCCGCGATGATCGCGGCAAATTAGTGGCAGAGTTGCTGGCAACGCGGCGCCGCGACGCGCTCGCCCAGGCGCTGCGCACCGACCGCCGCGCGCTGACGGCCTTCAATACTGCGCTCAATGCCAAATCCGAAGCCGCTCAGGAACAGATCTTCCGCGAGATGGATTTCCGCGCATTGTTACGGACCTTTCCGATCTGGGCAGTCACCAACCAGCATGTGGCGGAATTTTTACCGCTCATTCGCGAGATGTTCGATCTGGTTATCATTGATGAAGCATCGCAGTGTGACATCGCCAGCGCGCTTCCGCTTCTCTACCGCGGGCGTCACGCCATCGTCTGCGGTGATCCCAAACAGCTCCGCCATCTCTCGTTCCTGCGCGAGGATCGGTTGCGAGGTATCGCGACGCAGCATGGCCTTTCAGCCATCGAACGTGAACAGTGGAATTATCGGACAAATAGCCTGCTGGATGCTGTTAATCAGGCGCTTCCGAGCCAGGACGATGTCATTCTCCTCGACGAACATTACCGCAGCCTGCCACAGATCATCGAGTTCAGCAACCAGCATTTCTATGGCGGCAGCCTGCGCGTCATGAGCCGTCGCCCAGACACCATCGGGCTGCGCAGCCTGGAACTGAAGAAGATCAATGGCAAGCGGCGGAAAGAGGGCTACAATGTCGAAGAGGTCGACGCGATTATCAAGGAGATTGACCGCATCGCCAAGGCTGAGCTCAAACGCGATGCGCGTTCGAAAACCTCGATCGGTGTCCTCTCGCCCTACCGCGACCAGGTGAATTATCTGAATAAGCAGTTGGCGGCAAGACTCAAGCCCCGCACCTTGCAGGATCATCAGGTGTCTGTTGGGACGGCGCATACCTTCCAGGGCGACGAGCGCGACGTCATGTTGTTGAGTTTCGCGGTCGACCCAACCTCGCACCGCGCGACGCTGACCTTCCTGAATCAAGAGAACCTCTTCAACGTCTCGGTGACGCGGGCTCGCCAGCGCCAGGTTATTTTTACCTCGTTGGACCTCAAGGGGTTGCCGCGCGACCACCTGGTGACGGCCTATTTGCAATATGCCGCTGATTGTCTGGAACAGGATGCGGCGGACGACTCCGCCACGCGCGAAGGGTATATCGGCGAGTTGGCAGATGCGCTGCGAGAGCAAGGCTATACGACCTGGTTCGATTATCCGGTCGCGGGCTTTGATATCCCATTGGTCGCGACGTTCCATGGCGCGACGATTGCCATCGAATGCGATGGCATCCCTGCGGCACAACCGCAGCCTGATGGTATCGATCCGGTGGCGCGACAGTCGATTCTGGAGCGCGCGGGCTGGCGTGTCCACCGCCTCCCCTACCGCCGCTGGGCGGGGGACCGCGTCGGATGCCTGATGGAGATTGCGGGAATTCTGGGGACCGATGAGGCGGCCCAATAAGGCCTGGCAGAACGGTTGAAGGCACCCATGCAAGATCCAATACAACAGATCGTTGCGACCGGCTATGATGCCATCGCCGATCGCTATCTGGCTGCACGAGATCCCCAAGATCCGCTCTGCGATGCCTTGCTGGGCCGTGCGATCGCCGATCTTCAGGCTGGCGATCCCGTGCTGGACCTGGGGTGCGGTGCGGGGGTGCCGGTCACGCGCTGGTTATCGCGGCGGTTCCGGGTGATCGGAGTCGATATCTCGACCCGCCAGATCGCGCTGGCCCGGCAACTGGTACCTGCGGCGACTTTCATCCAGGCGGATATACTGGCATATGATCCTCTGGCACCGGACCTTCCAGCGCCCGCGTCATATGCGGCAATCAGTGCCTGGTATGCCATCATCCATGTGCCGCGCCGGGAACAGCTCGCGCTCATCCAGCGCATATATCACTGGTTGCGTCCCAATGGCATCTTTCTGGCATCGTGGGCAATTGATGAGTGGGAGGGCGTGGAAGCGGATTGGCAGGGTTGGGGGGCTGCGATGGGCTGGAGTCATTTCGCGGTCGCGACCAGCCGAGAAATGTTGATCGATGCTGGTTTCGCGATTGAATGGGAAGAGATGCTCACCAACGCGGATGGCGAGCGATGGGTATGGATCATCGCTCGCCGTGGTGTGATGGGTGCCGGACTGGCATAGGATGGTCACCGGATCAGCATTGAGCCTTCCGACTTAAAGTTTCCGGCTTAGCCCTGGGTTGATTGCCGCAATTGCTGCCAGATATCTGTAGCGACATGAGCAAGCGCGTCTTCATTGGCCAGATCTATATCGCCAGGATGGTGCACGATCGTCGCTACGGTCAACGAGACTAATGGAAAGCGCTCCTCGCCCCCTTTCCGGTTCAGACCAGGCACCCAACCTCGGTCGCGGTCGATGGCGCGGTAGAGGGCGGGCGCCATCTCACTGAAACGCCGAACCACGACTGCGGCCGCCGCCTCCACCTCTTCCGGTGCGACCACTAACAAGAAATCATCGCTGCCCAAATGTCCAGCGAGGGCGGTCTGTGGCCGATCGGCGAGTTGGGCATTGACATTGAGATCCGTAACAATCGTCCGCAAAATGTCGGCCAGCGAGGCTAAGAGACCATCACCGGCGAGATAGCCATAACGATCGTTGTACGACTTGAAATGCTCGATATCGACATAACATGCGGCGAACGATTCGCCGCGATGCAGGCGATCGATGATTTCTTCTTGCAATGCCGCTGGCGCTGGGAGCTGGGTGACGGGATTCAGCCACTGGCGGCGCGTGTTGTCGCGCGTGCGCAGATGCGCCCCGATCCGTGCTAACAATTCCGAGATCTCGCAAGGCTTGATTAGGTAATCATCAGCGCCCGCGCTCCAGCCCGCCATACGATCGGTAGCTCCGGCCCGACCCGTCAGCAAGATCACCGTTGTGTGGCGCAGGAGCGGGTCGCGTCGGATGAGGCGGCAGACATCGAATCCCGTGATGCCTGGCAGAGTGACGTCCAGCAAGACGAGGTCTGGGCGTAATACACGGAGATGTGGAATCGCGCTGGCGCCATCCTCGATACCTTTGACATGATACCCATTGGCGCGGAGGCTCTGCACGAGGAAGAACCGTGTCGATTCATCGTCCTCCACAACCGCGACGCGGCCACCGGTCCGCAATTGGCCATCATCATCGCGCAGATCTGGTTGCGCGCTCAGTGGTTCCTGTGAGGCCGGGTGTTGGGTGGCCTCATCCTCAAATCCTGGTTCCATAGGTCAATCATTATCCCCCCAAGCGCTTCCCGGCGCGATGGCTGGGCCGCGCAATGCGGCCCCACTCACAGTGTACTCGCCGTATACAAGCAAGTAGCAGCGTCGATAGCGCTACTATTTGCGAACAGCATCGGCAGTTAACGCAGACGCGAAGGCAGGATCTTCATCGCTTCGCGATATTTCGCCACCGTCCGTCGTGCCACCGGCATGCCGCGCAGGGTCAACTGCTCCGCCAGATCTTCGTCACTGAGGGGTTTGTGAGGATTCTCCGCGGCGATCAATTCGCGCAGCGTATCTTTGGCGCGCAACGAAGCATTGAAGAAATCATCAAAAGAGATCGTGCGACCATCAGGCAGCAAGACGTATTTATCATTTGTTGCCCGGCTGATGGTTGCCTCATGCAAATCTACATAAGTCGCCAGCTCGCTCCGCGTCAATGGGCGCAGATACCGGACCCCTTTGTCCAGAAAATCATATTGTACATCAATCAACGCATTGGCGATTTTCTTGAGGGTCGCCCAGCGCTGTTGCACACAATCGATGAAAAATTGTGCCTGCTGGACATACTTGCGAATATGCTGGCGGTCACCATCGGTCATGGCGACATTGCTCTGTGCAATCGCATGGTACGTCGCATTGATGCGCATCTGGAAGCGTTTGCTTTCCACGACTTCAGCCTCGAATCCCTGGTCAGTTCGGCGGATGATCACATCTGGTCGCACCAGGGCTGTGGAACCGCGTCCACTCCCACCACGGAGCACGACACCCTCCAGCGCAGCATGCGCTGGGTAAGGGTTCAGATTCGCTTTGATGAAATCCCAGGCGCGGCGCACATGGGTACTCGTCGTACCCAGTTCCCGACCAATGTCCACAAAGCGACGATCCGCAACCTCCCGCAGGAATCCATCGACAATCTTTTCCGCCAGCGGTTGTGGGTGCCCCTGGTCGCGGAACCAGCGCAATTGGATCAGCAAGCATTCGCGCAGATCGCGGGCGCCGATTCCCAATGGTTCCTGGCTCTGTAAAATCTCCAGGACATCCTCGACCCGTTCCACAGTGGCTGGCAGCGCATCGGCAATATCTTCGACCGCGATGGCGAGGTATCCATGGTCGTCCAGGCTGCCAACGAGCGCTTCAGCAATATGCAGATCTTCGTCGCTGAGACTTGGACGCATCGCACTGAGCAAGTGATCTTCCAACGAGATGGTCGTGCTGACGCGTGCCAGCGGATCATAGTCCTCATCATCATTCATATAGGCGGTATGCTCGAATCCCTCGCCATAATCAGGGATGGTGGTTGCTACTTCGCCATTTGTTGGCATTTGCCCGCGCGGGCCACACTGTGTGCAGACGCCGTCGCGCAGGGGGGCGCCACAGGCCAGACACTGGGGGATATCGTCAATTTCTAATGCCGGATTATCATAGCATTGTTTGACGATCTCTTCTTTTAGTTCCTGCGATGGGAGGTGCAGAATATTGATCGAGGCGATCAATTTTGAGGTGACCACAATGCCTGATTTTGTCTGCTGCGTGGGCTGTGAATTGATCTGTGGATGTTGGCCGATCTGCATAGTCATGCCTCCTAGCAACTCTAGAGCACTGACCTGAGCACTTGTGTCTCAGCATCCGTCAGTGTTCATCCCTGTTCCCTCCGGGGAGTGAGAATTCCCTCACTATACTGTATAACGAACGAGATGCGCGATCAAACGACGAATTTTGGATTATGTTGGCAAAGATCCCGAGATCTGCCATCCTTCTTGCGAGAGCGCCAGGTGAGCAGCAGCCTGTTGAGCGCGCTGTTTGCTCGGACCTTCGCCGCGGGCAACGACAAGATCGCCGATGATCGCTTCCACGGTATAAGTACGCTCATGGGATGGCCCCTCTACCGCGACCACCCGATAACTTGGGGTCTGTCCCAGGCGCGCCTGGGCTAACTCCTGGAAGATCGACTTGTCGTCTTTGTCGCTGCGAGTGGTGACGACAGATTGGGCCTCCGGAGTGATCAGACCCAGGACGAATGCGCGCGTCACCTCCAGACCCGCGTCCAGGAGCATTGCTCCAATCACTGCTTCCAGGGTCGCCGCCAGGATGGCGTCGCGCTGCCGCCCACCATTCTGTTCTTCACCTTTGCCTAAGAGCACGTACGCGCCGATGTCGAGCGTACGCGCGAACCGGGCCAGGGTCGGTGTCTTCACCAATGCCGCGCGGATGCTGGTCAATGCGCCTTCATTGAGTTTGGGGTATGCGCGATAGAGATATTCCGCTGTGGTATAGGCCAGGATAGAGTCGCCCAGGAATTCCAACCGCTCGTTAGTCACGTGCGGAACACCAGGCGTTTCGTAGACATACGAACGATGCGTCAAGGCCAGGCGGAGCAAGGTGATATCCGCGAAAGTGTGGCCAAGCGTCACGGCTAACTGCTCCAGTTCAGCATCCTCATGCTTGCCCATCGCTCACCACCTCGATCCGCCCGGTTGTTGTCGCCTGCCCGATGACCACGGCCCCAATTCCCCCCTGTGCCAATGCCTCCACCAACATCGGTGCTTGCGCGGCGGCCACCGCGATGAGCAATCCACCAGCTGTCTGGGGATCTGCCAGCAGATCATGGGTGACCAGGGTGGTGCCACGGCCCCAATCGACCGATCGATCCACGTGCTCTAAATTACGCCCCGTCCCACCAGGCACGATGCCGCGCGCTGCAAGTTCGCGCGCTCCGGGCAAGAGTGGCACCGCGTCCACATTGATGCGCCAACCCGGCTGATCAGGGCTCGCTTCGATCATCTCTAACGCATGCCCGAGCAATCCAAATCCGGTGACATCTGTCGCCGCATGCACGGTCAGGCCTGCCGTGGTCTGTAGTCGCCGCACAATCCGCAAGGCATCACCCAGGAGCGTGGTCATGCTCTGGACTGCGGCGGCCAACTCTGGTCCATCGGCGGCGATTGCGTCCTGCTTATGCGCTGTAGTGATGATGCCGGTACCTATGGCTTTTGTCAGGATCAGCGCGTCGTCAGGCCGGACACCTCCTTTGGTCAGGATTGCGTCAGGATCGACCGTACCGATCACTGCCATGCCATATTTGGGCTCCGCATCCGTCACGGTATGTCCGCCAGCGACAATCACGCCACCGCGTCGAGCTTGCTCGGCACCGCCACGCAAGATCTCTGACAGGATCATAGGATCAAGGGAATCTGGAAACGCGGCGATGTTCAGGGCCAGCAATGGCTGGCCACCCATCGCATACACATCTCCCAGGGCATTCGTCGCGGCAATCGCGCCGAAGATCGTGGGATCATCGACAACCGGTGGAAAGAAATCCACCGTCATGACGAGTGCCAGATCATCCCGCACACGCAATACGGCGGCATCATCGGCGATATTTAATCCTACGAGGAGGTCGGGGTGATCATCCGCGAGGTATAACGAGGTGAGGGGACGCAGGACCTGCGCCAGGGTCTCGGGACCCATCTTCGCCGCTCACCCAGCGCAACTTGCCAGCGAAGTGAGCCGAATGCTTTTGCCTGTGGTCATTGCCGCTTCCCCCCATCCGCCACTCGCATTGCTCGCCGCGCCGTGATGCCCGGTGACTCGCGGACATTGTATCACGTACCGCAATACTGTTTGTCAGCAGACAATACGCAGATAGCCCGGCGACCCGACTGATATCTGTTCTCGGCTGCGATACTGCGATCCCAGCAAACCCGAGAGGAAATCTGACTCAACGTTGGCCGGTAACCAAGATCGTCAATGCTCCAATGCCCTGGGGTGTGTGTGCAGCGATTCGTTGCGGACGGCAATCACTGTGCGAAGTGTTACGATCGCGCCTCTTGCCAGTGTTAACTGATGTGAGCACCATCTGGTGTGCTATCAAAGCATCCAGCTAGTTCGTGCGTGCTCAGCGGATCTCGGGGCGTGGTGCAGTGAACACTGCGCGAGGGAGAGCATGATGATGACCATCTCCTGGAGCATCTCCGCGCGGCGACGCTGGTTCAGATCATTCTGGGTCCTGGCGCGCGGTATCACTTCGGATGGTGACGCCGTTTCTGGTGCGCGCGATGATGACGTCGCGCTCGACCAACACCTTCAGGATGCTTATGAGGCTTTTGTCCATCACCATGAACGGCAGATCTTGAACTACCTCTGGCGAATGACTGGCGATGAGCAAGGGGCCTATGACCTGACGCAAGAGACCTTCCTGCGTGCCTGGGAACACTTTCAGCAGATTTCACACTATGCGCAACCACGGGCCTGGCTCTTCCGCGTTGCCACCAATCTGGCACTGACATACCGCCAGCGGCGATCCTCGCCCATTGGCAGCGCCGCGCCGCTGGATGGCACGAATGATCCAGCGGGGAGTGACCCGACCG
>DAIDHM010000136.1 GCA_027459705.1 Ktedonobacteria bacterium
CAATCGCGGTGGAGCGATCGGCGTAAGCGACTGGCTTGAAATGGGTTGGGCGCCCAACTGACCGCCATGGTGAGCGGGGTACCAGGAGTGAGCGTGCAAGTGCTCACGAACGGACCCTGGCCTTCATTTTCGATGATCCCCGCGCCGACATAGGTATCCGCGGTGGGTCGGTTTCCGAAGGCTAAGACGACCGAACCCTGACCACCGGTGACCATGACCCCGTCTTCACTCAGGGTCATGCGGGCGGCGACCTGGCCATAATTCAACGTGACTTTGAAGCGCACCGCGAACGCCACTTCACCATCCAGCGCTTCGAGCTTGCGGATGATGCTCGCGTCTGCGACTGGCCACTGCCCGGGGTTACGCAAGTGCGCGGTGGGCATGAAATCGGTGACACGGACCCGTCCACCCGGCAAGCCGATCTCGGTGCACAGGATCGCGGTGTCGCCATCATAATACTGGGCCAGCGAGGTGGGGCTGGCGTCATGCGTCAAAGGGGTGATCGCGAAGTAGCCCCCCAGAGGCGCGCTGATAATGCGTGAGAGTACAGCGTCGGAATCGAAGTGGGGCAAGCAGCACCAATCGATTGAGGCATCACTGGCGACCAATGCCGCTGTCCGGCAATCGCCGATAATGCCATAATCGCCGATCGCGCGATACCCGCGGACGGCGGAAACGGATGAGTGCACAAAAGGGTCGGCGACCATAGTGGGCTCCGTCACTGATTGAAGTTGGCGCACTGTAGAGCGAGTTTTAGGTACGCGGCATCACTGGACCACAGGTCATGCGTAGTACGTTACCTCATCTGACGATTCAGGCTTGGGTTCTGTCACATGCCCATATTCATTCACGCAATCCATCCGATCGTTTGATGGTTGCGCTAGCCTGTTCCTTGCGCCAAAATGCGGTTGATCGCACTACCATATCTTGTACCTTACCACGATTGGCCGACGCTGTGAAGAGAAATTTTCGATCATGCCAGGAAATTAATTTGCTGACGGCGCTCGCCCAGGATCGCAATCGTTTCATCGGGCTGGCGCTGGGGGCCGACCAATACCTGATCAAGCCGGTCACCCCGCAGGATCTGCTGCTGGCCGTACAGCGGGCATTGCAAGCCAAGGAGAGCGCGCGCGTCGCCCAGTTGCGGGCTTTGGCCGATGGCCCGGTTGTGCCTTGAGCGCGCGCTATACGTCCGCGAGGTGGAGCGGCTCAGTTTGGGTAGGTGTGCTGGTGCGGCCAGCCGCAGTGCTAGGCGCGCAGGAAAAAGTAGGCCGAGATCGAGAAGCCTACGGTCATCACGAAGATGCGCAGGTAGCGTTGGGGAATGCGCCGCGCGATCGTCGCGCCATAGTAGCCACCCAGAATCGCGCCGAAGATCATCACTAACGCCTGGCCCCAGAAGATCTTGCCCGCCAGGATAAAGGCGATGACCGCAATCCCGTTGATGCAGGCGGCCAATAAGACCTTCAGCGCGTTCATCGTATGGATGTCTTTCATCTCCATCAAGGCGAACAGCGCGAGCATGAGAATGCCGATCCCGCCTCCAAAAAATCCGCCATAGAATGCGATGATGAACTGCAATATGGCCAACCCGGCCAGTGTCCAGGGTGAGGATGCGCTGCCGCGTTCGCCCAGCCATTGGCGGATGAATTTGGTGATGGTGCCACCAAACGCGAAGATCAAGGTTGCGAAGAGTAAGAGGTAGGGCAGGATATATTTGAATAACTGCTGTGGTGTGTGGAGCAGAGCGATCGCTCCCAACAGGCCGCCCGTCATACTGATCGCCGTCAATGACACGAGGGCGCGGCGCTGGGATACCAGGGTATCGCGGTACGGGGCGATGCTCGCGAGGGCGCCGGGCCAGAGCGCGATGGTGCTGGTCGCGTTGGCGGGGATGAGCGGCACGCCACTGAAGATGAGGGTGGGATAGGTAATGAAGCTACCGCCGCCCGCGACCGCATTGAGACCACCGCCGATGATCGCGCTGAGAAACAAGAGTATGCCAGAGACAACCGTCATGTAGGTACTCCGCCGGGGGATGTTTTCAACCGCTGTGAGTTGATAAACCAGATAATAGCATGCCACACTCTCCTGGGGAAGAGTGAAGTTCGCGGGATTATGCGTTATTTGCGGGTAAGTCCAGGCGATCTGAGGGCAAGCGCGGTGGGGGTCTGGTCCTCGCCGGCAAGTGTAGTGAGGCACGCGGGGCCTGTGCCTGAAGCAGAGAAGCAATATACATGGTCACCGGTAGCGTCATCGGTCAGGAAACATGCTCGAAACGGTGCGGTTGCGCTATAATCAGAAGGCGCGGACCACGTTTGAAGCCGTGCGCGCATTGTAGGAAAACATGGCCACAGATCGCTCTATGCGCCAGATGGCGCAGCCGCTCTTGGAGGGCAATGTCATAGCGCGGTTATTGCGCTTCCCGCTCTTCTACAAAGTCCTGGTCGCCAATTCCCTGTTGGTTGCCCTGGGCGCATTTGTCGGCACCAAAATCTCACTGAGCGCCGGCATGCGTTTTGGCGCCAGCGGTTCCTGGTTGGTCTTGCTCTTTACGGTGATCGGCGTGGGGTTGACGATTATCCTGAATACGGTCTTGCTGCGCGCTGCGCTTCAGCCGTTGCGCACGTTGCGCGAGACCGTGGACGCGATGGCACAGGGCAACTTGAACGTCCGCGTGCCAGAGTCACCCCTGGCCGATGCGGACCTGGCCAGTGTCGCGAGCATGTTGAATCAGATGCTCGACCACGTGCGGCGCTATGAAGAGCGCGTCCAGGACCTCTCTGCCGGTGTGATGCGCGCTCAGGAAGGCGAACGGCGGCGTATTGCGCGTGAACTGCATGATCAGATTGGCCAATCTTTGACGCTCCTGTTGATCCGCCTCAAGCTTATCGAGGCGACGCCGCAGGCTGAACCATTGCACACAGATCTGGCGGATCTGCGGGCTTCAGTTGCCAGCACGATTGATCAGGTGCGCCGTCTGGCCCTTGACCTGCGACCCCCGGCCCTCGACCAGTTAGGCTTGGTGCCAGCGTTGCGCGAACTGACGCGCGAGTTCGCCGACCGCACGCGCATCGCCGTGACCTTTGACGGACCAACCGATCAGGTCGAGTTTCCACTCGACCGCGCCACCGCGCTCTATCGCATTGTGCAAGAGGCGCTGACCAATATCGCCAAACATGCCGATGCGCACAACGTCCATGTCTCGCTGCATTCTCGCCCCACCGCGTTCCATGTTGCCATCGTGGATGATGGGCGCGGCTTCGATGTCGCCGCCCTTGAAGCCGCCACGCAGGAGCGCGATGGTTCTGGCCTCGGCCTCTTCGGGATGGAGGAGCGCGCGCGGTTGCTGGATGGTTCCCTCAAAGTGGCGACCCGCCCCGGATCGGGTACAACGATTATCGCCGTCATTCCGAAAAACCCTCTGGAGACCCCACATGGAACAGCCGATACTGACTACTTCGTCCAGCAAGAAAATCACCATCTTGTTGGCCGATGATCATCCGATTCTCCGCGCCGGCCTGCGGACGCTGATCGATGCGCAGCCTGATATGCACGTTGTCGGCGAGGCCAGTGACGGTGCGGAAGCGATTGACCGCACCCGCGAGACCCATCCGGATGTCATCATCATGGATATCGCTATGCCGCGCATGGATGGATTAGAAGCGATGCGTCGCATCCGCGATCTCAATATGCCGGTGAAGATGCTGGCTTTGACGATGCACGCGGAAGCCGAATATCTCTTCAAAGTCTTGGAGAATGGGGGATCGGGGTACGTGCTGAAGCAGGGCGTGGATCTGGACCTTTTTGAAGCCATCCGCACGGTGATCGCGGGCAATGTCTTCCTCTACCCCTCTGCCACTCGCCTCTTGCTCTCCCGATATTTGGAAGGCAACAACGAGCAGGAAGCCGACGCCTACGATAAGCTGAGCGATCGTGAACGCGAGGTGCTGAAATTGACGGCGGAAGGCTATTCCAGCCAGGAGATCGCTGACCAGCTCATCCTCAGCCCGAAGACCGTGGAGACCTATCGGTCGCGCTTGATGCAGAAGCTCAACCTGCACCATCGTTCCGAGATTGTGCGCTATGCGCTACGCAAAGGCCTGCTGCAGTTGCCAGAGCAAGAGCGTCGCTGAAGTACGCTACCAGGCACGTACCTGGCTTCAGATCGGCGGGAGTCCAGCACGGGCGATCTCTTCGGTCCATTTCCGGAGCGGACCGGGCAACGCCAGAATCTCCTGGAAGGCGCGGAGTATGACAGCGGGTTTAGCACCGGTCGGGCTTCCCTTGGTGCGCGGGAGATGCTGGACGGGCAGTTGGTAGATCGGTAGACCAAGGCGCTGGAATTTCGCCAGGAATTCCGCATTCACGGATGCGCCCTGGGCGCGAAGCTGGCAGGCGCGCATGACTTCCGTTGGAAAGAGCTTAAAGGCGCAGTCGATATCCTTGATACCTGACACACCCAGTACCGCGCGGGCGACGAACTTCCAACCGAGTGCGTTCAATTGCCGCATGAAGGGATCGCGGCGGGGTGCGCGATAGCCCAGGATTGCCGCGCCGGGGTGCAGTTCGTAGAGCTTGAGCATTTTGACGATGTCGTTGATATCGAATTGCCCGTCGCTATCCATAAAAAAGGTCAGCTCGCCACGCGCCGCCGCGAATCCCGCCAGCAGCGCGCCACCATAGCCCTTGTTGGGGCGATTATGCACGACGACCACGCGCGCGTCGTGCTCCGCCAGATCATCGCCGATCGCGCCGGTATGATCGTGGCTGCCGTCATCGACGATGATCACTTCCGCGTTGGGACATGAGCGTTGTACGGCCTGTAAACAACTCGCGACGGTCTCCTGGATGACGGCCTCCTCATTGTAGGCCGGCAGGATAATCGAGATACTGCGCCAGGAGATTACCTCGGGGAAATCGGGGTAAGGCTGACGTCGCGCCATCTCCAGCAAGTCCATGGCCTGGGCCTCGGCGGCGCTGGAATCCAGCGAATCGCTCACCTGTCGATGCCGGAAGTCCTGATAATCCGCGATGAGCGCGGCATACACTTGCCAGTAAGCTGGTAGGGGGAGATCCGCCTGCCAGCGCGCGAGCAAAGGAGCCAGGACGGCCTGGTTCGCCGCCTCCGTCGCGGTCAAAGGAGCGATAAGGTCGTGGGCACGCGCCGCCATCGGGAGGAGGGTCGACTGGACGATGGCCTGTGCCCGGAGCGCGGCAATCCAACGATCGCCATGCCGCAACGCCTGGAGGCCCAGCACACAATCTCGCCAGAAGGTGTCTGAGTGCGCTGATGGTTCAGCCAGGGACGCCGTGGGCTGGTGGTTGGCTTGCGCCGCTGTTGGGCCTGTTTCCGCCATCCGCGGATATTGCTTCATTCCCATACTCCCCATCATAGATTCGCGATCCCGCGCGGTATCCCTGCCCGTTCATGACGCGCAATCCTCCATAGAAGGGGAAACCACCACGTATTCAGTTTGACACTCCGCATCGGCTACAGCCATAGCGGATTCTTAGTTCAGCCTGTCAGCGCAATCGGAGCTGTTGCCAGACACCGACTGGAGGCCATCAGTCCCTAAGCTTTGCGCCGTCTTGCGACGACTCGTTTCCGAGTGCCCCTCGGTACGATTGTGTGCCAG
>DAIDHM010000175.1 GCA_027459705.1 Ktedonobacteria bacterium
TGCCCATGCATTGTAGCGGTGAGTCTGACGTGTAGCCATTGTGCTAGCACCAGCTTGCTTGCGATCCCGGATACTTGGGGGTAGAATCTGCTTAGGAAGGTCAAACTCTCGTTGATTCTTATCGCGCCATCCGCTGTTCGATTTAGCTCAATGCAAGAAGCACCTTCCACTCCGAAAGCTGTGTATCGCAATGTCGAATCCCCTCCCCACCCTCATTGACGCCATTCTCGATCACGCCACGCGTACCGCTATTCTTGCTGCTGAGCAAGACTACCCGCATTCCTTAACCCCTCAGGAAATCGCCGATCAAAGTGTCTTACATGGCCAGGAAGCGTTGATTATCTTTGGGTCAGATGAACCTCATAAATTCCTCACTATGTATACAGGTACCTATATCGCCGCGTATCACCGTCGGATGCGCGCCCTCGTAGCCTACCCCATCGGTAGCCATCATCACCATTCACTCTAAATGGGGAAGCTATCAGCGGCGCAAGCCAGCTCGGTGGCGGGGCAGCCCGGCATGCCGCCAAAGGAGGGCAGCCATGGATTATGGACATTTGCATCATGTCATCCTCGAGCAGCGTAGTAACCAGACATACATCACGTTTATCTATGCCACTGGGCTGCGGGAAGGCTGCGAGATACGTAAGATCCGTGGCGAAACCGTTGTGGGTGGGGCGCCAGTACCGACCGATGTCGTCGGCACACCGGTGGTCGTGGCAGCCTTGAACGCCGGCGATGCACGGTTTCTCCGGAGCGATGACGCGGCGCGTGAGATACGCCTCGCCCTCTTCGCTTTTCTCCAACAGCATGCACCGGAAGATCCGCGCTATGCGATCATCGCGGATGACCTGCGTCGGCACGCGACGAACGCGCTCTGCGCGAGTGGCGCATGACATTTGCCGCTCTCGCGAGTGGCGCGATCGTTGGGTTCGCCGTCCCCTACGCCATCGTTCAGCAACGGCCAATTCTGGAGGGGCTACCTTGGACAAACCAGTTATTATCCGACACAAATCGCGGGTCTACTACCGCGAACGCGCTGAGGTACTCATCGCGACGACGGTCAATGGCATCTGCACCGAGATTCACACCAGCGGCGCGGTCACAGGCGAGCCAGATCCGATGGCTTCCCCCTTTGTCGGTCAGAATGTCGATCAACTCGAAGCGGTGGGCTTTATCTTCAAATACAACAGCACCACCTACCTCGACACGGCGGGGTTAGCGTATTTTCGCGACAACCTGGGCAATTTCATTCATCTGGAGGGTGGATCGTTCCGACCTGATGAAGTGACAATCCTAGAATCACGTTGAGCGGTGAGCTGGACCTAGCTGCCCTAAGCGGCTATCTCTCACGAAACATTCGCGCGTGATTGCCTATGCCAACCATCGCACATCGGCGGCGTGCGACTGCCCTGCTAGTGCCAGGACAGTCGCGCCGTTGTTTTAGGAGGCATCGGGTGGCACTGGCGGTGGTGTGGAATCCGTGGGAGGGGGCAGCGTTGGTAGTGTGGAGTCCGCGGCTGTCGGAGCCGATTTTTGGACTTTGGCGCGCTCGGCAGCGGATTTCAACAGATCGGTCAACGGCTCGACCAGATCGATCGGCATCGGGAAGATGATTGTTGAATTCTTCTCCACCGCGATCTCCACCAGGGTCTGCAAATAGCGCAGTTGCAGTGCCGCCGGTTCGCGGGCAATGACCGCGGCGGCCTCGGAGAGCATGCGCGACGCCTGAAATTCGCCATCGGCGGCAATGATCTTCGCGCGTTTCTCACGTTCCGCTTCGGCCTGGCGGGCCATGGCTCGCTGCATCGTTGTCGGCAACTCCAGATCCTTCAATTCCACCGTCGTCACCTTCACCCCCCAGGGTTCTGTATGTTCATCGATGATCGTCTGCAAGCGGCGGTTGATGAGCTCGCGCTCCGCCAGAATCTGATCCAATTCAGACTGGCCCAGAACATTGCGCAGCGTGGTCTGGGCAATCTGCACCGTCGCGCGCATGTAATCGAAGACATTGGTGACGGCTTTGGCGGGATCAACTACGTAGAAATAGACCACGGCATTAACCTTGATCGTGACATTATCGCGAGTGATGACTTCCTGGGGCGGCACCTCAATGGTCAGGGTCCGCAGATCGACTTTGCGCACCGTACTGATCATCGGGATGACCCAGTAGAGGCCCGGACCACGAGTGTTGGAGAGGCGACCCAGGATAAAGACAATTCCGCGTTCATATTGATTGGCAACCTTGAAACCCGATAGCAAAATCAAGAGAATGATGAAACCGACGATACTACCGGCTCCAATCAGCATACTCAAGATATCCATACTCAGAACTTCTTTCCGCGCCGATCGCGCATCTACTCCGGGAGAGAGTATTCAGAGGTATTGATCCTGGGCAACACGCACCAGATGATCGATCGATGGGGTGGTAATCAGACAGAGATTCTCGACGCCGATGACGCGCACCGTCTCGCCAATGGCAATGTGTTGCGTGGCGAAGGGGGTATCGAGCCTGGCTGCCCAGTTCTCACCCTGGTACATGACACGGCCCATCGGCGCCAGATCTTCCAATACGGTCGCGGTTTGGTTGATAAAGCGCTCGTGTCCAGTCGAATTATTGGCACGCCGCGCCACAACGTACAAAGCACGTAAACCAAGCGACCCTATGCCCAGTGCCGTGCCAGCGATCAATGCCGCGATCAGCGTCGATATGACACCGAACATCAACAACACACTATCGATGATGACGACCACAAGCCCCAGCCAGAGGCCAAGATACACAAATCGATGATGCATCTGAATCGCTCGCTCTCGCCTATTGCCCAGCAGGTCCACGGTTTACGCACTACCGTGCAAGAATGCTGGCAATCCTTCGCATGCCTCTCTCAAATTGTGCCACATTCAGGTCAGAAAAGACACACGCTTACAGCTTGGCACAAACATTTCCCAGGGGTGCATCCGTAGCATCTCTTCATGCGCAACCAGTTATGGTCACGCCCCTGCAGACGAAGTAGTTTTTTGGCCGCCAGGCCAGCACGCAGCATCACACACCTGCCCGCATAGCCAGCGGACGCATCGATCCTCCAGTGGCGCGCGACCAAACGGCTCATCCCTTCATTGGCGGCTCACAATCATCCTGGAGCAGCCCTTCGGCGCCGCGCAGATAGACTGATCGGAATGTGGAGCGTGGTCGTGTGGTATTGATATGCAGCAAGACGCGCATGCAGGAAGCCAGGGCACCGGGGACGGGGATCTCGGTGGCGCAGATCAATGCAACATGCTGCCAGCCAAGTTGGCGCGCAGCTTTGGCCGGGAAGGCCGCATTGAGATCGGGTGTCACGGTGAAGAAGGCGCTGACGATATCAGCCGGATCCAGCTCGTTGCGCTCCAAGATCGCGCGGAGCAAATCGCGGGTCGCGTCATGAATGGCATCGGGCGTATTGTGGGCGACGACCGTGGCGCCACGGATCGCGTGGGTCATGGAGATGGGCGCCTCTGCGGGGCGCGTCGCGATCCAACCCGCAAAATTCAGCGATCGCCAGCAACACTCAACCGCAGCGAAGCCCGCGCCGCGCAACAGTTCTTCATTAGCCGTGGCCGTCAGAGGCACCAGGACGCCTTCCAACGCGCGGCGTTTGGCGGCGATCTGTTCGGCGCTATATCCGCTCTCTGACTTCATGCCATAGTACGCATCAACCAGCAGATCGTCGAGGTCGGCATTGCCCCCCAGGATTTTTTCGACGACGATCAGCGCGCCACCCGGCGCCGTATGCGTATACATCTCTCGCAATAGTTGCTGGCGCAGTTCGATCGGAATGAATTGCAGCGTCAGGATCGCCAGCGTGACACTCGCGGTGACGGAGGGATAGGCGGTGGTCAGATCCATCTCACGCAGTTCCACAGCGCCCGTAGCGAGGTACGGCGCGAGATATGTGCGCGCTTCCTCCAGCATAGGACGACTCTTGTCGACGCCGACGAAAGCCACCTGCCCGGCGAAACGGTCCAGTAATGGGCGCATCGCTCCGCCAAGTGAACAACCGAGATCGACAATCGCCGTACCCGGTCGAACGAAACGCGCCGCCAGGGTCGTGACGATCTCGCGCATCGCCGCGTAATGGGGAATGCTGCGCGTCAACATATCAGGATAGCAGGCGGCGACAGCGGCGTCGAATGACCAGCGCTGGTCGGGCAGGAGGGTATCACTCGTGGGAGTGGGACGCGCCGGATTGATGGCGCGCAGAGCAGCACCGCGTTTTCCCATGAAGGTATTATCTCCCTATGAAGCCGATGCGATGGGCGCGACGGTCGTCGCACTGGTTGAATGGAGGGCGATATGGACAGCCCGCACGCCAGCGATCAGCTCATGTAAGGTGGCAGGGTCGATCGTCTGGGCGGCATCGCTGAGCGCGGCGTCTGGCTGGGGATGCATCTCGACTATGATGGCGTCGGCACCAGCGGCCGTGGCAGCTAACGCCATGGGGACAACCAGATCGCGGCGTCCTGTGCCATGCGAAGGATCAACGACGATTGGCAGGTGAGTGAGCGATCGGAGCAATGGGACGGCGGTGACATCCAACACATTGCGGGTCGCGGGATCGAAGCTACGGATTCCACGTTCGCAGAGGACGACGTGCGGATTGCCGGTAGCGAGAATGTATTCGGCGGCTAATAGCCATTCTTCAATCGTCGAGGAAGGGCCACGTTTCAGCAAGATCGGCTTCCCAGAATGACCGGCGGCGACGAGCAGAGCATAATTTTGCATATTGCGCGCGCCGATCTGCAACATGTCAGCGTATTCAGCGACGACATCGACCAGGTTGGGTTCCATGACCTCGGTGACGATGGGCAAGCCTGTCACTTCGCGGGCGCGCGCCAGTAGCCGCAACCCGGCGATGCCCAGCCCTTGAAAGGTGTAGGGCGAGGTACGTGGCTTGAAAGCCCCGCCACGCAGCATGCAGGCGCCAGCCGCGCGCGCTGCCTGGGCGGATTCGATGATCTGATCTTCATTCTCGACAGAACAGGGACCCGCAATGACTGGCGGGACCCCGCCACCCCCCAAAGTGACCTCACCGACGCGCACGACCGAGGGCTGTTCACTGGCCGCGCGGCTGGCGAGCTTGTACGGAGTGCGCACCTTGACGACGCGCGCCACGGCGGGCAGCGCGGCCAGGCGATCGCGCGCGGCCGCGGTCAAGGACGATCCATCGACGCCCAGAACATCGCCCGCCCCCAGCGGGAGAGTTCCCAGCGGGCCGCGTGCACCTTCCGCTGCCAGCGCGTGGCGCAGTTCAGCCCGATCTCCGGCGGTAGCATCCGGACGAATGAAGATAAGCATTCTTGTTCCTCTTTCCCATGATGGATGAATCTCACCATGGATTATTCCTGATCGAAGATCCCAACAAAAAAACGCAGAGGTTTTAACCTCTGCGTCTCTGGTGTCGAAGGGCTTTGCGGTCAAGCACGCTCAGCGCTCGATCTCACCAGAGACCTGCGCGTAAAGTAATAGCTGAACCCGTAAGCGTGCTGTACTGCTGTCATCCGCAACCTTCACCTGTTGGCAATATCTTGATGTACCAGGCCAAGCATCCAAACACCCCACTGTGGAGTGTTCGAATCAACTTGTTGCTATTATAGCGAAGCGCACAACTTGTGTCAAGAGTTAGGGTTGAAAGGCGTCTTTGATCTTGTCGAAGAGATTCTGCCCGCCGCGCTCATCCTGCTGCTTCTCGATCTCCGCGAACTCGCGCAACAACTCGCGCTGACGATTCGTCAGACTGGCGGGAGTCACGACCTTCACCAGCACATGCATGTCGCCGCGCGCCTGGCTATGCACAATCGGGACGCCCAACCCTTTCAGGCGGAAAGATCGACTGGTCTGTGTGCCAGCGGGGATCTTGAGTTGCGCTGCCGTGCCGTCAATCGAGGGCACTTCGACATCCGCGCCCAGCGCCACCTGCGAGAAACTGCAATTCAACTCGTAGATGATATCGTTGCCCTGGCGCTTGAAATAGGGATGTGGCTTGACCGTCAGGTTCACGTAGAGGTTGCCCGCCGTGCCCCCACGCGCCGCCACTTCGCCCTCGCCTTGCACGCGCACCGTTACCCCGTCATCGACGCCCGCGGGAATGTTGACAGCCACACGGCGGTTGTTGCGGATGCGTCCCTGGCCCCGGCAACGTTCGCAGGGGGTCGTGATAACCCGGCCCTCACCCCGACAGCGGTCGCAGACCATCACATTGACGAACTGACCAAAGATGGACTGCTGGACGCGGCGAATCTCACCCGTACCCTGGCAATGCGTGCAGCGCTGGGTGGACGTGCCCGGTTGCGCGCCGCTGCCATGACAGGTGCCACAACTCTCCCAGCGTGGGATCTCAATTTCTTTCTGGCAGCCAAAGACCGCTTCCTCGAACGTAATCGTCAGATCATAGCGAATATCCGCGCCGCGTTGCGGCGTTCCGCGTCGGGTCTGTTGCTGTGTGGAGAAGAATTGTTCGAAGAGGTCGCCAAAACTAAAGGCAAAATTGTCGAAACCTGGCGCCGCGCCCGCGCCATTATTGACACCAGCATGGCCAAACCGGTCATATGCTTGACGCTTCTGGGGGTCGCTCAGAATCTCATACGCTTCATTAATCTCTTTGAATCGCCCCTCCGCGCTTTTCTCTTTATTGACGTCCGGGTGATATTGTCGGGCGAGACGACGAAAAGCCTTCTTGATCTCGTCTTCGGTTGCCGTGCGCGCGACGCCGAGCACCTCATAATAATCGCGTTTCGCCGCCATTCCAGATCTCCTTCACGGGTTCGGTCTCAATCGTGTCCGCGGTCGAGAGTCATCTGACCTCATGGATAACACATCAAGAGTGTAGCACATGCCTCAAGAGCATACCATACGTCGCAAATCCTCACCGGGCTTGCTGGCGCTCTGGTATGTCAAGTGCCAGGCTGATCGCCTCGCAATGGGCGGCGCGACAACTCCGTTGTCGTCGCGCGGGCCCCCTGCGTCGGGCAATCGACCTGGCGCAAAACTAGACTTCCTTGTATTCGCCTTCCACCGTATTGTCATCCGGCCCTGGTTCCGTCGGACCATTTGTAGGACCGCCGGGGTTATTGCTCATCGCGCTATAGATCTGCTCCGAGATCTTATAGAACGCTTGCTGTAAAGCCTCGCGCGCGGTTTTGATGCGCTCCAGGTCGTCCGTGCCCAATGCCGCCCGGACATCGGTGATCTTGCTCTCGACATCCGCCTTCTGGTCCGGCGAGATCTTATCACCCAGTTCGCGCAGCGTCTTTTCGGCGTTATATGCTTCGCTATCAGCCTGGTTACGCACCTCGACCTCTTCGCGGCGGCGCTTGTCATCATTGGCATGTGACTCCGCCTCGCGCACCATCCGCTCGATCTCATCTTTGGAGAGACCGCTGGACGCCTGAATGGTGATATGCTGCTCGCGACCGGTGCCTTTGTCGCGCGCCTTGACGTTGACGATGCCATTGGCGTCAATGTCAAAGGTCACCTCAACCTGCGGAACACCGCGCGGTGCGGGCGGAATGCCGTCCAGGATGAAGCGTCCCAGCGAGCGATTATCCTTGGCCATCTCGCGCTCACCCTGCAGCACATTGATCTCCACGCTGTTCTGGTTGTCTGATGCCGTCGAGAAGACCTGGCTCTTCTGGGTGGGGATGGTCGTATTGCGGTCGATCAGCTTGGTGAAGACACCGCCCAGCGTTTCGATACCCAGCGAGAGGGGCGTTACGTCCAGCAAGAGGACATCGCGCACATCGCCCGTGAGCACACCGGCCTGGATGGCCGCGCCGATCGCGACGACCTCATCGGGGTTGACTGACTTGTTCGGTTCGCGATCGAAGACGCGTTTCACCAGCGCTTGCACAGACGGCATGCGCGTCTGTCCACCGACGAGGACGACCTCGTTCACCTGGCGTGCTTGCATGCCGGCATCCGCGAGCGCTTTAGTGACGGGATTGCTGGTCTTGTCGATGAGATCGCCCACCAACTGTTCCAGCTTGGCGCGGGTCAGTGTCATGTTGAGGTGTTTGGGGCCGGAGGCGTCGGCGGTGATGAAGGGGAGGTTAATCTCCGTCGACATCGCGCTCGAAAGTTCCTTCTTGGCCTTCTCGCCCGCTTCTTTCAAGCGCTGCAAGGCCATCTTGTCGGATCGCAGATCGATGTTCGTCTCGTTCTTAAAGCTGTCGGCGAGCCAGTTGATAATGCGCTGGTCGAAGTCATCGCCACCGAGGTGGGTGTCGCCATTGGTGCTCTTGACTTCGAAGACCCCTTCGCCCAGTTCCAGGATCGAGATATCGAAGGTGCCGCCGCCCAGGTCATAGACCGCGATACGTTCATCTTTTTTCTTGTCGAGTCCATAGGCCAGCGAGGCGGCCGTCGGCTCGTTGATGATGCGCAGCACTTCCAGGCCCGCGATCTTGCCCGCGTCTTTGGTCGCCTGGCGTTGGGCGTCATTGAAATAGGCCGGGACCGTGATGACGGCCTGGGTGACTTTCTCGCCCAGATACGCTTCGGCATCCTGCTTTAATTTCTGCAGGATCATCGCCGAGATCTCGGGAGGCGAATACTGGCGACCCTGGATCTCGACCCACGCGTCACCATTGGCAGCCTCAACCATATGGTAGGGCACCAACTGCTTGTCGCGATTGACTTCCGGGTCGCGATATTTGCGGCCCATGAAGCGCTTGATCGAGAAGACGGTGTTCTCGGGATTGGTGACCGACTGGCGCTTGGCGACCTCGCCAACGAGTCGCTCTCCGCTCTTCGTGAAGCCGACGACGGATGGCGTGGTCCTGGCTCCTTCGGCGTTTGGAATGACGACCGGCTCGCCGCCCTCCATGACCGCGACGACGGAATTCGTTGTGCCAAGGTCGATGCCGATAACTTTTGACATGGGAATGCTGGTCCTCCTCTAGGAATTGCGCGTGCTGTCGCGCTCATATGGCTGGCCGGACCCGTACAGGTCAGCCAGGAGTTCGTTCATCAATTCGGTCATATAACGGACGATGGCTACGGCGCGCCCGTACTGCATGCGGGTTGGTCCCACCACGCCCAGCCACCCGCTGATCTGCCCCGGCAGACCATAGCGCGAGATCACCAGGCTGACATCTTTCAGGTCCAGGTTGCCAGTCTCCCCACCGATGACGACCTGGACGCCGCTCTCGATAGGGATGCGCTCGTCAATCAACGGCAAGAGGCGATGTTGTTCGAGTGAGGCAACCAGCGTGCGGATGCGCTCCCCACGTTCATGCTCCTCGCCCATACGGGTGAATTCTGGCTGATTGAGCATGCGCGTCAGGCCATCCTGGTAGACATCTTCCGGATTCCAATGGTTGTGTTGTTCCAGCGTCTGGGCCAGCGCGAGGATGACGGTCCGTTCGTTGGGCGTGAAACGCGCTCCACTGGGATCATCCACGGCGGCGGCGACGGCACTGGCATCGCACCCACGGAAGCGTGCGTTCAAGGCGAGCGCCATGCGGCTCAGCTCGTCCTGCGATGCGACGTCATCCAGAAAGATTCGCGTCTGTTCCACCGAGCTATCATGCAAGACAACGACGAGCAACGCGACCGTCTCGTGCAACGCCAGCAGTTCGAAATGGCGCAAGCGCCCTGACGATGCGCGGGGCAGGGTGACGACGGCGGCGGAAGCCAGCGCCTGCGAGAGAATGCTGGCGGTCAGCCGAACCCATTGATCGAGTTGGTATTGCACTTGATAAAATTGGTGGCGAATTTGGCGTTGCTCATCCAGGCTCAGGGCAGATTCGTGCATCAGCCGTTCGACAAAGTAGCGATAGCCCAGGTCCGTGGGGATCCGGCCGGCGGAGGTATGGCGCTGAAAGACCAGCCCATCTTCCTCCATCGCCTTCAGTTCATTGCGGACCGTGGCCGGGCTGATGCCGACCGGGAACTTGGTGGCCAGCATCTGCGACGGGACGGGTTCGGCGGTGCGGATATATTCCTCAACGAGTGATCGCAAGATCAACTCTTTGCGGGGACTCAACCGCTTCTGCATATTCCGTAACCCTCTCAGCTGGTAGCCGGTGGAGCGCCATCAGCAGCCTGCGTGGTCTGCTGTTAGCACTCTCAGCTCCGTACTGCTAACACTCTATACGATACCATGCTGATAGCGCGCTGTCAAGGTTCCCTGGCGAGACACGCGTCCTCAGTGGGCTCGCTCACAGTCCCTTCTCATACGGTCAACCAGCACCAATGCTTGCTTCTCCGCGCGTAGCGGGTTCCATGGTATACTGACCTGCAGAGCGTCATTGTGTGGATATAGGGGTGACCTGGAGGCGAATGAGCAGGATGGGGCGGAGAAGTCGTGGCGCCTGGGGCGGCATCGGCGTGGGATTATGCCTGCTGGGGGGGCTGAGTGGTTGTGGCGGATCTTCCGCCAGCAACGTTCGACCATTGGATCGGTTGAACTGGTGTGATGGTCCGTCGATACACTTCATCGATGAGAGCACCACGCCCAGTACGACGATCGTTGACTGGCCGCACGCCCAGTCTGGCTTGGGGTTCGATCCCTTACTGCCGCCGACGCTCCCGCGTGGATCGTGTTTGCAAGATGCTGGTGGTGTTTTGCATGATCCGGTCTTTGGCGGGCGCTTCACTTTGACCTATCAGCTTCCCGATTCCGGCGCGCTGAGTATTGCCGAGGCCCAGCAGCAGCAGCCGATACCCGCGGTCATGTGCTCCTCGCCGCTGAGCGGGGCGACCGGCACAATCCACATCACCACCTGCCGTCAGACGCGCAACGGTTTGGATATCGCGCTCTCCAGCACACAGACCGCCGCGCAGATTACCGTGCAATTCAACACTCTTGCCGCGTCCATCACGTGGTTCCCTCTATCCACTCCTCCACTGACCCCGACACCCAGCGTTACGCCTCCCATTACCGCAGCGCCAACGCAACCATGAGTCGCGGCTATCGGGCAGGCAACAAACACGCCGCCCGCCAATCCGGATTGGCGGGCGGGCGGCGAGATCAGACGCTGTGATATGTCAGGCGAGGGCGGCGCGCCGCCATTCCTGGCGGGCCACCACCACGCTCACAACCGTGGCGACCAGGAGCGTCGCGATGATGGTCCATTCTAAAGCGCCACTCTGGCGATCAGGGTCGACATGGAAGATGATCTCGATCCAATTGCGGCGAGCAATGGTGACGAGAAAGCCGAGACCAGCGATGAGGGCGAGCAGGGCTTCGAGCCAGAATCGGGCGCGGAGGGTGGTTGGTAGCATGGCGAGACTCCTGTCATTGCGGATCGCGCGGCGCGCCGCCAGATTGGAGCGGCGGTGTGGCGCTATGGATATCTCACACCATCCTACCATACCCGCTCCTGCACCGCTACCTCGCGGGGGTGCGGCTCAGCGGCATTCGCCGCATTATCCCGACGGGGAGGCGGCGTCATGCTAGCGTCCTCGACACTGCGGCGACATCCTGATGTGGTCGCCGCCGGCCTGGCACTCCGTGGCTGGCCAGCCGAGCGCATTGCGGCGATCCTCGCCGCGACCCGTGCCGCCACCGACGCGGAACTGGAGGAGATCGCGGCGAGTTTACCAAATCTGCCCGATCCCCAGGCGCCAATGACAACGACCGTGCTGCGCCAATGGGGCACACCGGAGCGCCAGACCTGGCAGCGGCCTCACTGGGATCTGCTGGCGCATCTCGGTTGGTTGGATGTAGCGGCGGCGCGGCGGGTTGCTGGGCCGCGCTTCGCCCTGCTCATGGGCGAAGGTGCGCGCCTGGAACGGCGATTGGCGAACTGGATGGTGGAGCGCCAGCTACAACAGGGCTATACGGAGGTTGCGCCGCCCGCCCTGGCAACCTCGGCGGCGCTGGCGGCGACTGGCCACCTGCCGCACTTTGCCGACGAGATGTACCACATCGAGCGCGACGATCTCTGGTTGAACCCTACGGCAGAGGCGCCGCTGGTATCAATGCTTGCTGGGAGCCTCCTGGTGGAACGCGCGTTACCGCTGGCCTACGTTGCGTTATTGCCGTCCTTTCGGCGCGAGGCCGGCGCGGCGGGACGACAGACGCGGGGCTTGTTGCGGCTCCATCAATTCTGGAAGGTCGAATTAGCGCGCATCGCGACCCCGGACCAGGGACCTGCAGCCTTCGAGACCTTGACCACCCATGCCACCGCGCTACTGGAGGCGCTGTTGATTCCCTATCGTGTACTGGACCTCGCCCCCACGGATCTGGGATTCGCCGTCCAGCGTGGTCGTGATATCGAGGCCTGGTATGCTGGGATGGGTGAGTGGATTGAGGTCGCCTCGATTGGCGACTGTGGTACCTACCAGGCGCGGCGCGCGCGCATCCGCTATCAACCGCGCGGCGGTGGTCGACCACGGTTACCCCACACGCTGCATGCCTCAGGTCTGGCGGTGGGGCGGACGCTGGCCGCGCTGGTCGAGCAGGCACAACGACCAGATGGATCTGTGCATCTTCCTGACCTCAGGGAGATCTCCTCTGGAGATGTCGTGTAATGATGTGCTATACTGCATTTGTCCTTCGGGAGAGATGGCAGAGTGGTTTAATGCGATCGTCTTGAAAACGATTGTTGGTGCTGAGCCAACCGGGGGTTCGAATCCCTCTCTCTCCGCCTCCAAGCCGCTCAGAGAGCGGCTTTTTTCTTTGCCCATTAGCGCGGCGTGTTTCTGCGCTTTTTCGCTATAAAATGCAATTTGGGGAATCACGCACCCCCAAAAATCCACCAATGGTGATCGATGCCTTGAGTGAACATTGTATGAATACCCCTGGCTGATTCAGGCAGACTATGGCCGCGACTTCCTGCGAGAGAGCGTCGGGCACATGATGGAGCGCATCGTGGATCCGAAGGTAGCCCAGCAAGTACAAGCAGGGGAGCATGAACGGACCATCGACCGCATCGGGTACCCCAATGGGTATCGGGAGCGGAACTAGGATACTCTGATAGGGACGATCCGTCGAAAAATGCCCCGCCTGCGAGTCCAGTCCTACCTCCCCAGTCTCCGGGAGCCGCGCCGTCGGGCGGAACAGGCA
>DAIDHM010000211.1 GCA_027459705.1 Ktedonobacteria bacterium
GGCCTGGGCCGCGCGGTCCGGGCGCGACGCGCGACTGTGGGTCGTCCCCATCGTGCTGACAGCGCTCTTCGTCGGCTATAGCCTGGTGGCGCGCCACTGGTGGACGCAACACAGCGCGCCCATGAGCCAGAACATTACGACGCTGGCGCTCATCCTGCAACTGGGCTTTGTCTTGATGCTGCTGGTGACCATTGTCGGGAGCGCCTGGGCAGTCGCGCGCGCCATCAACCAGAGCGCCATCAGCATCCGCATCCTGCGTCTGGCGCTGATCCCCGCCGCCATCCTGACCATCGCCCTCGCCGCCGGTCTGGTCGCCCAGAGCATCCTCACCGCGCTCGTCCTCACCGAAGCGCCCGACCTCGCCGGGCCACCATTCGGCCTGGTGATCTTGAGTGCGTTGATGGCGCTGGCCCTCGGCCTGGCGAGCAGCGCATGGTGGCGCGGCTGGCGAGCGCTGCGGTCGGACGCTGGTCCGGCGGCATAAAAAACACTTCCAGTTGCTCGCGCAGGGATCGCCGCACTTGATCAATGCATGGGGTGCATGCACGGGGATCGAAAATATGGTATTCTAGGATAGCGTGCCCGATTTTTTGCGCACAAGGCAGCGATTCCCTTGACGGATCCCATACGCCGCCTGTGCGCGGAGCGATCGCTTGACCCATCGGGCAAGAAAAGAGCTCTTGATGGCTGCTCCACTGAACGTTATACGCGTCACCCCACGTGGGTATTGTTACGGTGTGGTCGACGCGATGCAGATCGCGCGCGATGCCGCGAAAAACCCCGATCTTCCTCAGCCAATCTATATCATTGGCTTGATCGTCCATAATACCTTTGCCGTACGAGAATTGACCGAGCTGGGCATCATCACCCTCGACGGACCAGATCGCGCGGCGATCCTGGAGCAGGTCACTGCCGGCACGGTGATCTTCACGGCGCACGGCGTCTCACCCGCCGTCCGCGAACGCGCCCGCGCCCGTGGCCTGCACATCCTGGACGCCACCTGTCCCGATGTGCAAAAAACGCACGACCTCGTCAAGGATTTCGTCGCGCGCGGCTACGACGTCATCTATGTCGGGAAAAAAGGCCATCCTGAACCTGAAGGCGTGGTAGGCGAAGCGCCCGGGCACGTCCACCTCGTCGAAACCATCGCCGACGTCGCGGCGCTGGACATCCCGGCGGAGCGCGCGGCACACCTCATGATCACCACCCAGACGACGCTCAGCCAATCGGATACGCGCGCCATCATCGACGCGGCGCGCGCGCGCTGGGCGCAGATCGAAGTCTATAACGAGATCTGCCACGCCACACAGGTCCGGCAGGATGCCGTCGCGCGCATGGCGCAAGGCGCGGACCTCACCATCGTCGTGGGCGATCCCAAATCCAACAACACCCAACGACTGGCGCAAGTGGCGACGGAGATCGCCGGGAGCCGGGCCCTGCGCATTGCCAGTGTCGCGGACCTCCAGCCCGCGGATCTCGCCGGGGCCCACACCGTCGCCATCACCTCTGGCGCATCGACGCCCAGCCACATCACGCGGGCGGTCATCCAGTTCGTCGAGGCCTGCGCCGCTGGTAGCCAACCGGCCGCGGCTGGCGCTGCCCCGCCACTGGCACCGGACCTTCCGACAGCCCGCCAGGCGGCGCCGCGCCGCCCACACACCCAATCTGATGATCAACAGTAAACAGGCGAGAGGAGAGGCGACGATGAAAACCTTAGGCACGCTGCTCCGGCTTCAGCCGCTCGCGGAACGGCAACGCGTCGCCCGCGCCTGGGGCATCGCACCCCCCATCTCGGATGAACTCGAAGAAACCCTGCGGATGGAGCGCGCCATGCGCGAACCGCTTGCCGCGCGGTCATTCTGGGATCTGCTGGACGCCGATGAACGCGCCGTCCTGGGGGCCATGCTCGGCCCGTCCGCGCGCAATTGGTGTCTGCGCGAATTGTTGCCCGAACGCGGCAATTGCCCGGCCGAGCGCGCCGAAGCCGCGCTCGCCCGCCTCAAGACCCACATCGTCGTTGACGAAGAGATCGCGCGGGTCCAGGGTACGGAACTCTTCGGACAACGCACCGCCTTCTATGGGTATGTCTCGACCCGGCCCCAGGATGCCGCCGTCACCGAGAAACCCGTCTGCTATGTGCCGACCGAGCTTGCCACCACCCTCTACACCGTCGGACGCGAGTTGCACCCCCTCGGGCCCGACCGCACCACCCTCACGCTGGATGACCTCTTGATGCCCTATCGCCAGGGCGACCTGGATCTGATCGGACGTCGCTATGGGCTCTCCTTGCAAGTCTACTGCTCGCGGAGCGACGCGCGCCTCGCCATCGCCGAAAATGTCGCCCAGGCCGAGGCCGTCCAGTACGCGCTGGCGCATATCGATCCCCAGCTGAGCGCCGCGTATGAATGGCTCGTCGCGCGTGGCGGCCGCGCGACCATCGCGGAGCTGGGGCAATTTCTGCGCCAGGACCTGATCGCGACGTTGCGCGCCGTCCACACCTATGAAGAGTACGCCATCGCCTTCGATGCCTTCTCTGATGGGCAGCGGGTCATCTTCATCCCCTCGCGCACGTTCGATAATCTGCGCCGCGCCAGCGTGCGACCCCGTCAAGCGACCGGACTGATCGAGCGACCGGCTCCCCCGCACATCCGTCCGGCCGAGAGCGCCATCCTCTGGGATATCGCCATCCTGGTCGCGGCGATTGTGCAGGGTGATGTCGAATTGACGCGCTCGGGCATCCTCCCCAAACGGACCGCGCAACGCATCCTGCCCCTCTTGACGCGTGAACCCTGGGATGATGATGACGAACAGCAGGTGCGGTATCTGCACCAGATCCAATACGAAGCGATCGAACTGGGCATCATCCGGCAGATCGAGTCCGAAGGGCACGTCCGGCTGGAACTCGGCAGCGCGCTCGAAGCCTGGGCCAATCAAGATAGCCGCATGCAGACGCACCGCCTGATCCGCCGCTGGCCACAGAGCCGCACCTGGCAGGACCTCTATGGCGCGAACTTCACCGATTGGTACGCCAGCTATCTGCATACCAGCAAAGCGCGTGAGATGCTCCTCAAAGCCCTGCAAGCCTGCCAACCCGGGGTCTGGTATGACACGCACTCGCTCTTGCGGACCCTGCAAGATAACGACCCCTTCATCTTGCGCCCCAGTCAACGCTTCAATGGCCAGAGCGGCTTCAAGATCGCCGACGAAATTCGCGCGCACTGGGACCACACCGATGGCGAAATCCTGATCGGCATGCTCAGTTCCACCCTCTATGACCTGGGCGTCGTCGCCCTGGGGTATGACGCCCAGATGCCAACGACCCGCGCCCTCGCCAACCCCTCCGCCATCATGCTCACAGAGCTCGGCGCGGAAGTTTTGCGCGGCGACCTGGGCCTGGCGCAGGTCGCCACCGCCCGGCCGCTGGTCATTCAGCCAAACTTCGAAATACTGCTGCTGGAACCGCACATGCCCGCCTTATACCGCCTGCTGCGTTTCACGCAATTGGTCCAACTTGGCCGCGCCAGCCGGTTCCGCTTGACGCGTGAGCACCTCTTGCGCGCGCTCAGCAAGGGCATGGTCCTGTCCGACCTCATAGCGTTCTTGCAAGACCACAGTCAACGCGAGATCGCCCAAAACGTCCTGTATACCCTCACGGACTGGTCGCGCCAGTATAAAGACGTGCGGATCGCGACGGTGGTCCTGGTCGAGGTGGAGAGCGAGGAGATCGCGACCGAGCTCTGCACGTCCCACAAATTGCGCGATTTGGGATTTCGGCGCGTGGGGCCCCTGACGGTAGCGGCGCCTGAAGGCATCGCCTCACGGACCGTGCGCCGCACCCTGGAGCGCGCCGGCTATGCCGTGCAGGTGACGCGGCACGACGCGGCCGCCACTGGCACCGGACCTTCCGGCACGGACGCGTCGATCGTGCTCGGCCGAATCCAGATCTGACGCGCGCCATCCGCGCGCGCTGGCAATGGAGTCCAGGGGCAATCTGATACAATGCAGGCAATGAGGCATGGAAATTGGCAACAAACTTGAGGATGCAGAAGGAGAAGGCGCGGATGTCCGAAGAAACGCCACCGGCAGGCGGAGGAGCCTCCAGCAACCATACACTCGGATTGATTGAATATGCGCTGATCACCGCATTAGTCGCGGTCGTCGTCATCGGCGTGCTCGTCGTCCTGGCCCCCGCCATCACGAACGTCGTGCACGCGTTCCAGGGCGGCTAACCACCCCTGCCATTGGCCCGCGTGGCTGGCCGGGCAGGCGCCGCCGCGGCGAGCATCTGGCTCGCGTAGCCAGGCGCACGGATCCACAGGGCCACCGGATGTTGCGGTACCCCGCAGGTTGCGTTGATGCACGGGGCCACGCTGGGCATCGTGGGATGTATGGATGACGTCCCCTGGCACCGGACCTTCCGGGCCAACACCTCAAGGAGGAGCTATGGGAACCCCAACCCCTGGACCAATGGGCGGTCGCGGCACTGGCTCGCCCGGACGCCCGGGCAGAAGGTCAGCGGCTGGTGGCGCCCGGTCGGGTGGGCAGCCGTTGATTGCGCTGGGCATTGTCCTGGCCCTGATCACCGGCGTGATCGTCTTGTATCTCACCAGCACCAGCGGGCCGGTCGCCGCGCTGCAATCCACCCAGGTTGTCGTCGCCGCCCGCACCCTCCCGACGGGCACTGTCCTCAGCGCGGACGCGGCAGCCAACATGACGGCCATCGCGGATGATTTCGTCGTCGAGACCATGCCCGTCAGCAATGTTCCCCCCAACGCCTATCACTTTGTCAGCCTGCAGCAACTCCAGCATGATCTCGATAAGCAGATCGTGCTCCGCGATATTTTGGCAGGGGATGTCCTTCGGTCGAATGATCCGCGGCTCATGCCGCTGGGCAGTGGTCCCGCCCGCAGCCTGGCGAACATACATCCCGATGAATTACCCCCCGGGTCGGTCCTGTTCGCCCTCCACACCAGCAATAACCAGGGCATGCAGGTGGGCGCGCAAGAGGGCGATCATGTCGATGTGCTGGCGACGCTCTGCGTACCGGCGCCTAAGAATCCTGGCGGGTGCCAGCTGGCGCAGACGACACTGCAAGATCTGTTGATCTACGCCACCCCGGACTCGTCCACCTTGCTGGTCGTGGTGAGCCACCAGGACGCGCTGGCACTGAAGATGTTGGTCGAGAATGGCAAGATCGATCTCGTCATTCGCAAGCCCGGTGATACGACCGCTACGGCAACGCAAGCCGTCGACATTCAATGGATTATCACGCATTTTGGCTACACCCAGCCATAACGCAGCGGAGGAACCGCCATGTCTCGCGCGACGCCTACCCGCCGACTCAGTGTCGTCGTCGTCGATCCCATACCGGAGATGTATGAGACGATACGCCGTTGGTTACAATCCACCGCGGATCTCCAGGTCATCGGCCATGCCGCGACGGCCCGTGCCGGCATCGACCTCATCCGTCACCGCACTCCCGATGTGATCCTCATCGCGGATGACCTCCCCGGTATGCGCGGCCTGCAGATGACGAAATTGCTCTGCGCGGAGATGCCCACGCGCATCATCCTGCTGGCCAATGACGACAGCACCACGCCGTTCGTCCAGATCTTCCAGGCGGCGATCCATGCCGGTGCCCGCGATTGCCTGCACACACCGCCCGCCCCGGCCGACCTCATCGACGCCATCTATCGCGTGGCCCAGTTACCGGGGGATCGCCAGGCGCCACCACCAGGCGGTGGCCGCGCGCCAGGCGGTTGGTCCGGCGGCATGCCCGTGACGCCCATCTCGTCGCACTTTGTCGTGGCGGTCTGTGGGACGAAGGGCGGGGTGGGTCGGAGCATGCTGGCCGCAAATCTGGCGGCGACCTTTCTCCAACACCCCGGAGGGAACCACGCGGCGCAGCGATCGGAAGAACATCCGGCGCGGATCGCCCTGGTCGATGCCAATATCGAAGGGGGCGATCAGCAGATCCTGTTCAATATCGAAGATCCCAAGGGGTTGGAGGCCCTCTGTGGGTCAGACCTGGACTATAACCTGATCGCTTCGAACGCGGTGACGGTGCAGCCGCAGCTGGACGTCTTCTGCGCGCCCCAACAGATCGAACATGCCGGGCTCTTCACGGCGGATAGCATGCGCGCCATTCTGGTGGAGATGCGCGAACAGTACGACGTGATCATCGTGGATGTTGCCGCCAGCCTCAACCCGGCGACGGTCGCGACGCTGGAGAGCGCCGATCGGCTGATCTTTGTGACGACGCTGGAGTTGAGCGCCATTCATCGCCTGCAGCACCTGCACGCGACCTTACGCAATGACATTCCGCGCGAACGCTGGTGGATGGTGGCGAACCGCATCGATGGCGCCTTCGGCATTAAGGCGCAACATGTCGAAAAATCGCTGGGCATGCGCTTCGCCGCTTTCCTCCCCGAAGATGCCAAAACCGTCAACAATGCCGTCAACCTGGGCCTCCCGTTTGTGATCAATCAGCGACGCACCCCCCTGGCACGCGCCATCATCGATCTGGGGCAGCGCCTGCGGCACGATCTGGCGCAAGAGGCGCAGTCGCGTATCGCGCCACCTCCACGTTCGGCCTTCGTTCAGGTCCGCTGAACACGCGTCCCGATGCCCGTCGTCGTCCCGATGCCCGCCCACGATTGAAATCGTGGGCTAGTTATACAAAATCGGTTAAAACCGATTAAGATCGAACTTTAACTGCGCCCAAGGAGCAGAGCATATGTCACTTTCGAAACGGATCTTCGATGGTTCGAATCGCCCCAATGATCCCGCACGCCCCCAGGATGTCGTCGGCGGCAGGTCGGGCGCCGGCGGTCTCGGAAATCCCAATGGTTCCCCGGGCATACTCGGCGGCCTGGCCGGTGGCGACGCGCAACGCGGCGACCAGGGCACGTTCGCCTTTCAGCGCCAGGTGCAGCAATCACTGGCCCGTCGCCTCGAAGACCTCAAGATTGATTTGATCGCGCTTTCGCCCAGCGACGCGCAACGCGTCATCGAGACGCACCTGCATGCCATCATCGATGATGAGGCGCGCCGCCAGGGGCTCTCGCTCAGCGGGCGGATGCGCACGACCATCTATGAGCGCACCACGGCGGAGATCATCGGCTTTGGCCCACTGGATCCGTTACTCGCGGATGACCGCTGCTCCGAGATCATGGTGAACGGACCGCGCAGCGTCTGGGTCATCCGCGATGGGAAGATGGTGCGCACGGATACCCAATTCCAGGATGATGATCACATTCTGCGCATCGCGCATCGCATCGTCTCCCGCGTGGGCCGACGGGTGGATGAAGTCTCGCCGATGGTGGACGCGCGCCTCCCCGATGGATCGCGCGTCAATGTCGTCATTCCTCCCGTCGCCCTGGACGGTCCGAAGATCACGATCCGCAAATTCGCGCGGCATGGGTGGAAACCGCAAGATCTGGTCAAGAACGGAACGATCACGGCCGAGATGCTCGTGTTCCTGGAGGCGTGTGTCCGGGCGAATTGCAATATTATCGTCTCAGGTGGCACCAACTCGGGCAAAACCTCGTTGCTGAATGTCCTCTCGGTCTTCATTCCCAACGATGAGCGCATCGTGACGATCGAAGATGCCGCCGAATTGCAGATGCAACAAGAGCACGTCGTCCGCCTGGAGAGTCGGCCAGCGACCGTGGAAGGCAAGAACCGCATCACCATCCGCGATCTGCTGGTCAACGCGCTGCGGATGGCGCCACGACGCATTATTGTGGGCGAGTGTCGTGGCGGCGAGGCGCTCGATATGCTGGCGGCCATGAATACGGGCCATGATGGATCCATGACGACGATCCATGCGAATACCGCGCGCGATGTCATCTCGCGGCTGGAGATGCTGGTCTTGCAGGGCGCGGGGGTCGATCTGCCGTTGCGGGCGATTCGCCAGCAGATCGGCAGTGCCGTGCAGTTGATCGTCCATATGCACCTCTTTGAGGATGGCCGTCGCCGTGTGGCCATGATCGCTGAAGTGCTCCCCGGCACCGGCGAATACGTCGCCGTGGATCCGATCTTTGAATTCGAGCGCAAAGGGATCGATAGCAATGGGCAGATCACCGGACGGCTGCGCGCCACCGAGAAACGACCGCACCTCCTGGAACGGTTGGACTCCTTCGGGTTGCAGGTCCCCCCATCGATCTTTCAAAACACCTAGCCCGCGGATTCGATCGACGGGCGGGCTCATCCCGCTCCCTGGCCGCGCCATCCGCCATCCGCGCCTGGCGGATGGCGGATGGTCCGCTCCCAGTCCATTCCCACACGTACACAGATTTCTATGGACCTATCCACACGTGTTGATGGTGACAAAGTGCAAGGAATGCATCCATCACCGCGCGAGACTGAAAGGACGCCGAGATGGCTGAGCTCGCTATGACGCACACGGCCACGCCGTTAACGACCCTGGGAGCGGACCATCCGCATTTCCCCTTGCTGGCGAGCATATTGGCGGCGATCGCGGTCTTCTGCCTCGTGGTGGGGATGGGCCGTACCATACGCGCGCAACGGCGAACACCACTCGACAGATTGGCATTGACCCCCAACCTCGCCGCGACGACTGACCTCGCCGCGCCAACGTACCGCAGCGGAACCAAACCCTCTGGCGCTGGGACCGCGACCGACCACAACGACGACGAAGCCATGCGCGGCGCGGCGCGTTTTACCGGACGACTGGAGAGTGAGTTGCGCCAGGCGGGGTTGACCGTGACGGGGGGAGAATTCCTCCTGATGATTGGCATATTGGTTGCGTTGGGGCTATTGGTCAGTTGGTGGGCTCACAATCCCCTCCTGGCGATCGTCTGGCTGGTGGGGGCCACCAGTGGGCCGCGTCGCTGGCTGCGTTGGCGCCTGGAGAAACGCGCCCGTGATTTCGCCGCGCAATTACCAGCAATGGTGGAATATCTCGCCAGTTCCATGCGCTCTGGCAAGAGCCTGCAGCAATCGATGGAGATGGCGGCGCGCGAACTCACCCCGCCGATGTCGGTAGAATTACGGCGTGTCTCGCGCAACATCCAGATCCTCAGTGGTGGCATGGAAGAGGCGCTGCTGACCTTCGCAGATGAGATGGGCAGTGAGGATCTCGACCTGATCGTCGATGCCCTCACCGTGCAGCTCCGCGCGGGCGGTGACATCGCGCATATGCTGGACCGCATCGGCACGTTGATCCGCGATCGCGTCACGCTGACGGCCGAGGTGCAATCATTGACGGCGCAACAGCGTTTCTCTGGCATCGTCCTGAGCTTGATGCCGGTTGTCCTGGCGGTTGGGCTGTTGATCTTCAACCCAAAATACTTGCTTGGTGTCTTCGCCACCACCCAGTGGTGCGGCTGGGCCATGTTCAGCATCGCGGCCGTGATGATGGTCGCGGGCATCCTGGTCATGCGCCGCACCGTTGAGGTCAAGCTATGAACAGGCATGGCAACGCCGCCCACGATTGCAATCGTGGTCTCGTGCTACGAAATCGGTTCACACCGCTTGTTGCCGTACGCGGGTGGTGGGGGGGAAGCGCGGGCGATGCACAGCGCGCCTGGAGGCCGAATAGCTGATTGTTTCGCGATTGATGCAGGAAGGGTCACGATGCACAGAACACTCTCGTTGCTGAGCGCCTTTTTCGCCTTCGCCAGTATCATGCTCATCATCGTGGGCACGGTGATGGGAAATACGCGCGTCTCGGTGCGCGATCGTCTGGCACGGTTGGGGCGGCGGATGACGGCCAGCGAAGAAGACTTGCGGCTGCCACTGACTGAGCGGCTCTGGCGACCCCTCCTGCGTGGGGTCGCGGCTCCGGTGGCGCGACTGACGCCGCAGCGGGTCTCCGAGCGATTGCGCCTCGCCATTCAGCATGCCGGGTTGAGCGGATCATTGGATGTACAAAATTTCATGGCCCTGCGCGTGATAGCGATGTTAGGCGCCACCGGGCTGGGTATCACGTTGATGCTCCTCACCAGTCTGTGGCCTGCCGGGCCGTCGAGCTCCACTGCCAGTCCGTATACGTCGAGCACTGCGACCATCGCCGCGGGGGCATCTGCTGGTGGACCAAACGCATTGTCTCTTATCGCCATCAGTCTGGGACTGGGGGGATTGGCCTATCTGGTGCCAACCCTCTGGATTCAAGGCCAGGCGAAACAGCGCCAGGAAGCCATTCGCCATGCCATGCCGGACGCCCTGGATCTGCTCCTGCTCTGTCTGGAGGCGATGCCGCCTGACCGCGCGCTGGCCCGGGTGACCGAGCACGCCCAGGGTCCCCTACGCGACGAATTGCAGCGGTTGCGCAGTGAGATGCTCCTCCAGGCACCGCAGGATGCCCTCCGCGCCATGGCGGATCGCGTAGGGGTACCCGAAGTACAGGCGTTGGTCGCAGCCATGGTGCAGTCCGAGCAACTGGGGACGCAACTGGCGGGCCCACTGGGCGCGCTGGCGGTGGATATGCGCGTGCGGCGGCGACAACGGGCAGAGACCGTGGCGCGTGAGGCGCCCGTCAAGATGATCTTTCCGCTGGTCCTGCTGATCCTCCCACCCCTGTTTATCGTCATCCTGGGGCCAGCCATCCCGCAGATGCTCCGCGCCATCGCGCCAGGAATCCACCTGTGAGTCCGCATATAGCCCGCTGGTACACGCGGACCCTCCGCCATCCGCCATCCGCC
>DAIDHM010000226.1 GCA_027459705.1 Ktedonobacteria bacterium
CTAACGAGATCTGGGCCGGATCATAGACCAGGTGCACCGTTTTGGTGGGGATATCAGTGCTGACCTCATCAATACCGGGCTGGCCATGCAACGCGCCATCGATGGTCTTGACGCAATGCTCGCATGAGATATCAGGGACGCTGAGGGTAATCGTTTGTGGGGTAGCCATAATTGGTGGTTCCTTTCGTAGCTTGGCCACCCAAGATGGGGGCCGATTCCAGACCTATACGGTCAGGTTGGTTGCCAGTGCCAGCTCTTGCCACTGGTGGAACGGTTAGCCTAGGCAGATGGACGCGCGGCGTATCGGCGCCCGAATTGTCGTAACCGCAACGAGTTGGTGACGACCGTGACGGAAGAGAAAGCCATCGCCGCCGCCGCGAAGATCGGTGCGTTGGCGCGTAAGGCTGGTACCGCCGGTGAAATGATCGCCATGGGTATCAACACGATATTGTAACCAAATGCCCAGAAGAGATTCTGCCGTATGATGCGCATAGTCGCTCGTGAGAGGGCGAGAGCAGTGTCAATGCTGCGCAGATTTCCTTTGACCAACGTCATATCCGCGGCGTGCATGGCAATATCTGAGCCGGTGCCCATCGCGATGCTGACGTCGGCCTGAGCAAGCGCCGGAGCGTCATTGATGCCATCACCCGCGAAAGCCACAACCAATCCCTGTGCATGGAGCCGCTGGACCTGCGTCGCTTTGTCGCCTGGCAAAACTTCCGCCAGAACCTGCTGAGCTGGAATACCTACATCCGCTGCCACACGTTCGGCGGTGCGTCGATTATCTCCGGTGATCATCCAGACGGCGATTCCCTGTGCAGTGAGTCGGGCGATCGCCTCGCGCGAACCCACTTTCAGAGTATCAGCGACCGCGACGACACCAATGACCTTGCCATCGGCAGCGAGCAGAATCGCTGTCTTACCGCTTTCTTCCAGGCTCGTCACCACTGGTTCGACGCCTGCGATAGCTATGCCTTGATCCGCCAGCAGCTTGCGAGTCCCCAGCACGACAGTGTGCTGTTCAATGGTCGCTTCAATCCCGCCACCAGGGATAGCCTGGAATGTGGTTGCGGTTGGCAACTGCAGTCCGCGAGCGAAAGCGCCAGCGACAATGGCGCGCGCCACTGGATGCTCGGAAGATTGTTCGGCAGCCGCGGCCAGTCGTAATACCTCGTCTGAAGAAAAGGTGGAGGTTTCGTCAAGCGCGATGCAATCGGTCAATGCAGGTTTGCCCTGAGTGATGGTTCCGGTTTTATCCAGCAACACGGCGGTAACCGACTCCAATCGCTCCAGACTCTCGCCACCTTTAATCAGAACACCCGTCTCCGCGCCTTGTCCGGTGCCGACCATGATTGCCGTCGGAGTCGCTAATCCGAGAGCGCACGGGCAAGCCACCACGAGCACCGCAATCGCCGCCACCAGCGCAATGATCCATGGCGCGGTCGTTCCCTGTGTCATGGCCGTGAGAGACAGCGCGGGATGCCATCCCAGTAGGCCTGCTATCGTCCATCCAACAAAAGTCAGCCCGGCAATCCCCAATACCGCCGGAACGAAGACGCCCGAGATGGTATCGGCAAGCCGCTGAATTGGCGCTTTCGATCCCTGAGCCTGTTCGACGAGGCGAATGATGCCCGCTAACATGGTGTCTGATCCAATTTTCGTCGCGCGCATACGCAACGCACCGTTCCCGTTGATGGTTGCGCCGATGACGGTATCACCAGCGGTTTTCTCAACTGGCAGGCTCTCGCCGGTGAGGAGTGATTCATCCACGGTTGACTGGCCGGTGATCACCACACCGTCGGTCGGGATCTTCTCTCCTGGCCGTACGTTGAGCAGGTCACCTGCGAGTACGCGGGAAATCGAGATATCGGACTCGACCCCATCGCGCAGAACATGCGCGAGCGCCGGTCTCAAACCCGCCAGGCGTTTGATGGCATCGCTGGCCTGGCCCTTGGCACGCGCCTCCAAAAATTTGCCCATATAGATCAAGGTGATGATAAGGGCTGTCGTATCATAGAAAGTTACTCCACCGACAACCTGCGGCCAAATGGTCGCGACGATGCTCATGGCAAATGCAGCGGTCGAGCCCAGGCTGACCAGGACATCCATATTCGCGCCAAAATGGCGAAGAACCCGCCAGGACGTATGGTGGAAATCCCAGCCGACATATCCCCAGACCGGAGTAGCGAGGGCGAGGAGTAAGAAGTTTTCGCCAGGAAAGCGGTTCATGTAGAACATCGAGAGGATGAGGATCGGCAGCGAGAGGGCTATCCCAATGCCCAGTTTGTTGCGCCGAGTCGTCAGATCGTGCGCGCGGCGCAGCGTATCTGTATCAGGCGCAAATGCGCCATCATCGTTTTCAGAGACCGGTTCCGCGACGACCGCGCGCGCGGTATAGCCCGCTTTATCGACCGCCGCGATCATCTCAGCGAAACCAACAGTCTGGGGATCGAATTGGACTGTCGCGTGTTCCGTCGCCAGATTCACATTCGCCGAGGCGACACCGGGGACTTTACTCAACGCCCGTTCCACCCGCCGAACACAGGAGGCACAGGTCATTCCATCAATAGAGAATTCCATCCGTGTGCTGGTCTGATCTGGCGCGATCGTAGGTTCCTCTGTGGCAATTGGTGTGGCAGTATAGCCAGTGATTTCAACTTTATGGACCAGGTCACCAAGTGAAGCCAGTGCTGGATCATAGGTAACCGTCGCGCGTTCGGTGGCCAGATTGACGCTCGCGTCGACAACTCCCGGTAGTTTCTTGAGTCCGCGTTCCACGCGTAGGGCACAGGATGCACAGGTCATACCCTGAATATTCAGGGTGACACCAGTGGCACCATCAGATTCCAACGCTTCCGCGGAATTCTGGGTGGGGGTGGTGAGAGCGTGTAGTTTTTTCGGCGTCATGCGCGTCCTCTTCGATCTTAACGCTACCCTTGTTGGATATTCGCCGTTGCGTCAACGTTCGAGCGACGAGTGCCTACGGGATAGTAGCGGGGAATGTGCAGTGTGGTCCAATAAAAGGTGGAGATGGTGAGCGATGTTCATCGCGCTCCATTCAAGTTATAGAGTTGCATGAGTTCCTCAATGACGGCTTCCTCACGCCCGTGTTTAATACCTTCCGGAACGCACGAATGCAGATGCTGCTCCAGGATAATCGCCTCCATCTTCTCAATGGCTTTACGGATCGCATAGGTTTGGCGGAGGATATCGACGCAGTACTGATCGGACTCGATCATCTTCCGCACCCCGCTCAAATGGCCTTCGATCGAATTCATGCGCTTCAAGACTTCAGCCCGATCGGCTTGCATATGTTCCTCCTGGCTATCCCATCCCCCCCCGGGGGGGGAGTAGTTACACTATACCACACCTACGCGCATAAAAACAGGATGCGGCCGATAAGGTCGGGAACCATACGGACTTGTGATGCGATTGGGAGCCTCTCCGATTCCTCGAGAGGCCACAAATCCATCCGATGACGGGGAACTGCAGAATGGAGCTTGTTAGTGACGCCTCATGATATCATGTTCAAATCAAAATCCACAGGCGAAACACCCAAATCATAGACGTGAGCGTGCCAGGCTGCTACAATAACACCGAGAGGCCCTTGTCTGGTCTCTCCGTCTTGAGACTGCGAGTAATCATCATTCGGCTATGTACGGTAGATGGCGAAAATGTGCGTAGTGACATACGTGCAAGATGCGCACTTCCGCGGCTTGAGGACGATTGGATGAAACGACACCGGAAGAGGTGGCGCTGATGGATAATGATTGGCTTGGCATTTCAGGCTTACATGCTGTTCCCGGTAGTGGCCAGATGGAACAAACGGCCGCTAAGGAAAACGCACCGTTAGAATATTCTGCGGGGCAGCCAACAATGCACGGCCTCGTCGGCGTCCATGCGCCTACACCCTCTGGCGTGTTGCGGGTTCGGCAACGGGTCGAGACAGAGCAGAGCGTCCTCAGTGAATTGAATGTCTTCAATGAACAACTTATTGCCTTGCCGGATCGGCTGCAGGAACGGGGAATTGCCCGTGATCAATCTACCGCCTACTATGATGTCATCGAAGCCTACGCCTATCTTACCTCCAGTGCCTGGCATGGCTTCGCGGAAGACCGGCTTGACAAAATCGCGAGCGAACCGGACTATCGTCAGATGGCGGTGGCAGTCTCGCGGCGCATCAGTCACTTGCAACAAGAAGCTGCGACTCCCTGGCCAGATGAGTCGCCACCAGAGCGTCTTCCTCGTCCTGGACTACTCTGGCGGACACGTGTAGGCTTCGTGCGGGCCGCGCTGGTGCGCTGGCGTGTTGGCCTGCGCGCGGGGAACTCCGCGGATATCATGGCATTGGGGACGGCGCACAACTCCATGAATGCCGCTGCTGGTATTATTGGGATGTCTGATGCAAGCTTGTTGTTGCAACGGATGTTGATGGTTGCCTGCCTGAGTATCGCTGGCCTGTTGACGGCCGTCCTAATGGTTGCCGCGACCACCGGTCTGATTCTCGGGCAACAGAGCATGGTGCTGGTACCGGTCGCGGGTGCCGCCCTGGTCTGGTGGTTAGCGGAATGGATGCTGGCGGTCGGACCAGCGCAACTCTGGCGCTTCGCCGGTGCGGCTCGTTGGCGACTGGAATCGCACTTCGCAACCGTCGGTGTGCTGTTCCTGGCGGTTTGGCGATGGTTCTGGTCATTGCTCACGCTGGGAAGCTTCGGGCTACTTATCACTGTCGCGGTGATGAGTAGGTCTGGTCGGCTATTTCTGAGCGCACATAACATGAGCGAACGAATAGCTGTGCTCGCAGGCCCAATAATGCCCACCGTTTTGGCTTTATTGGGTGTCACGCTGCTCGCTCCATTGTGGGTGCATCTGCCGGCTATGATCATCGAGCAGTTAGGCCTGGTGCGGCAAATGGTGAGTAATCCACTACGCCTGCCCGCCGCTCGTCTCGTCGATGCAGGGAGCGCACTACGATCGCTCATCTGGCTCACCGCCATCGTTCTTGGGTTGGCATTAAGTTTCTTGCAGTCCCAGGGTGGGTGGCCGGGCACAGCCACCCACCCTGGCCAACTCATCACTCTTTTCAACATTGGTCAATTGTCCATCACCCCGCTGGCGCCTGTGACCGCTTTGATTATTATCGTGCTGTATCTGGGGGCAGTTGAAATTCCTCATCGTATCGGCGTAGAACGGTGGCGGCAACACCGCCTGCGACTACTGGCCGAACAGAAACATACCGTCACCCAACGGCTGGAACGGCTCGCGACCACACCCAATGCTGCTGGCGATATTCCCGCGGTGCAATATGATGTCGCGCGTCTGCAATTCCTGCAATTACAAGAACGGGATATCTTGAAAACGCGCGGGGGACCCTTCCGCCCCAGTGTTGTGTTCGCTGCGTTAGTCATCGTACTGGCCGTGGCATTCGGTCTGGATATCGCACTCACGCTCTTGCCAATGCCATTTCCCCGCTGAGGACACGGCTATAAGCATCGCGCACCCATCTCGCACGGCGAGTTATGTGGTCGCTGTCGGTGTGACGACGCGCGCCGGGCGGAGACTGGCAAGCAGGGTTCCACACAGGATTAAGACACCGCCTGCCAGAAGAGTGATCGTCCATGGTTCACGTAGCAAAGTGACACCGAGGACAGTGCCAACGACCGGTTGCAGCAAATAAAAGACCGCACCGATCTCGCTGGGTAAGTGCGCGAAACCATAGTTCCAGCAGAAAAATGCGACGGCTACGGCTACTATGCCCAGGAAGAGGATACCGAGCCAGAGCCCAAAGGAGAGATGGGCAAAAGTTGACCAGTTGGGCCAGGTCGGGAGGGCGAATGGCAGCAAGGCGATTGCTCCAGCCAGCAATCCAAGATATAAGGTGGTGAAGACCGGGACCGTGGCGGTTAAGCGTCGCCCCAGTACAGTATAGAGTGCCCACGTGATGGCTGCACCGCTCAACGCCAGCACCCCAAGTCCACCGTTTCGCGACCCAAGGTCAACACCGGCGGTACCAGCGACCCCCAATGTGGCCAGCCCCAACGCGAGGATGCCCCGCACGGTGGGCTTTTCGCCACTCAACGCGGCAAAGAGGACGATAGCGGCGGGCGCGGAAGAGGTGACAAGGGCGCCCAAGCTGGCCGAGGTTAGGGCGGTCCCAATAAACTGCAGAGCTAGTGAGCATGTATAGCCAATGATTCCGATCCCGGCGATGGCGGACGCCTGACGCAGGGAAATTCGCCAGACACGCCCAGCGATCGCCCAGGGAAGCAAAACGATCAGAGCGATCACGAGGCGTAATTCAACGAGGGGGATGGCGGGAATCACTGCCAGCACCAGGCGGCTGACGACATACATTCCACCCCAAATCGTCGCCGCCATGGCCAGAGCGACCATTGCCAGCCGTTGCTGCATGCTGTCCTCGCTGGTGAGGTGAAAGGTCAGCGCAACCACTGTCCATCGCCGTTTTCGGCGCGTTCCAGGTCGCTGACAGCGATCCCCCAGGATTCGGCTGTGGCACGCAAAAGCCCCTCGACGGCGCGGCGCATCTCCGGGGAGAGTTCGCGCAGATAGTCCGTATAGGGCTGGCCCACACTATACAACTCCAGGATATGCTGGGCGGCGTGGAGCCGCACATGTCGACGCACCAGATGTGCCACAGATGGGTAGCTCATCGTTGACCTCCTGCCAGTCGCGACTCGCCAGGCCCGGCGCCTATCCTTGGCGACCGCTTCCCGTCGATGTTCCTTCCAGTTGGTGCGCGATCCATCGCCACGGAATACTTGCATAGTCGTTGATGTTGCTGTATCAGAGTATACAGTGAAGGCAGCTCTTCTGTCGAGATTTGCACCAGGCAAGCACACCAAAGAGCTAAAATATAATGATGTGGATTGTTGAGTTATGGAACATGTAAGAAATTGCTGTGCATATTTTCAGAGTTGTTCGTCTTAATAACTAGGCAAGCATGTTTTGGAATGTAGCGCACCACCCTGGCCAGTAGAGAATCTACTACATATCACACCTGAGTGAGGAGTATTCACATGTCACAACCCATGGATCCCTGGCAATCAGAATATGGAAGACCATACGATCAGCAAGCGGCACAGGCAAACAATGGGCCTCAAGGCTCGGAGAGCCGACCACTCCCACCGGCGCCTCAACAGCCGCCGGTATCTCCCTACCCACCTTCTGGTCCCCTACAACACCCCTCCGAGCAACTACCAACGAGACCACGACTGCAACCAGAATATCCTGCTTCGGGACAGGCCTACCCACCTTCTGCCCCGAATGCGGGACAGGCCTACCCACCTTCTGCCCCGAATGCGGGGCAAGCCTACCCACCCTCAGCACCCTATCCGGGACAGGCTTACCCACCCTCAGCACCCTATCCGGGACAGGCTTACCCACCCTCAGCACCCTATCCGGGACAGGCTTA
>DAIDHM010000003.1 GCA_027459705.1 Ktedonobacteria bacterium
CGCGCCTGGGAGCAGGCGCTGATTGACCAATCAGCAGACATTCTCCTGGCGCCGACGATCGCCATACCGGCGCCGCCTGCGGACGCAGTCGCTGACCCCGCTCGCGCTCCGGAATTCGCCGATGGACTCCTGCGGCTGACCTTCCCCTTCGACATGACCGGCTGGCCGGCCAGCTCCGTCCTCTGTGGCTTCACCACCGCTGGATTGCCGGTCGGTTTGCAGATCATCGGACCAGCGGGCGCGGATGCCGCTGTCCTGCGCGTCGGCCGGGCTTTTCAAGCACGGACGGATTGGCATAACCAACGTCCATCGCTGGTGTGAGCGCACGCTTGATCGTGAAGTATCTGGAGAGTTGCATGGCGAATCTGCCTTCTGAACGAATCTTTGCGACCATCATAATGCGATTGTAGGTCATTCAGGTATTTCTCAGGCGCAAGCGAGATAGTTATGATGCGGATGTAAAGTTCACCAGTAATGCTGTTCTCCTGCGTCACTCGGGAGAGCGGGGAGTTCAAGATATGCAACATCAAGATGCATCTTACCGCGATCAACCGTATCAGGATCCATCTGGTCCTATGTCTTCATCTGGATATCAGCCAGGCGCCGATGATATACCTACCAGTCCCAGAGGGTACCCTGGAGAGTTTCCTGGCGCCGCGTCTCCGTACAGCACACCGTATGCTGGCGGCGAGACCTTCGCGACCCCCTTCACCTCGCCACCGCCTCCCCCGGTCTCCGCTGCGATGCCCGCGACGCGGCCACCCGCTGGTGGGCGAGGCCCGCGCGTCTCGCGTCGCGGGTTGCTCATCGGGGCCGGCGCGGTGGGGGTCACCGCCGCCGCGCTGACGACCGGGATTCTGTACGCTCGTGGATCTATCAAGAATCCTTTTACCCCGCCCGTCAGCGCCGCGACCAATCAACAGATTGCCCATCTCTTGCGACGCGCTGGTTTTGGCGGCCAGTCGAGCGACATTCAGCATTATGCCGCCCTGGGCTTCACCGGTGCTGTCGATGAACTCCTCAACTATGACAGCGTCAATGATCCACTGGACGCGAACCTGAGCAAGATGTCTTTCGATTTCACCAGTTACACCGATATTCAGCGCTGGTGGGTGCTCCGTATGCTCTATACAAAGCGCCCCTTTCAGGAGAAGATGACGCTCTTCTGGCATGGTCTGCTGACCAGCAGTCTCCAGAAGCTCGGTGGCAAAGAGAATTATCCGTACATGATCCAGCAGAATCAGTTCTTACGGGCGCATGCCCTCGATACCTTTGATAATATTCTGCTAGGTATCACGACCGACCCTGCCATGATGTGGTGGCTGGATCTGCGACTGAGCCGCAAGAACGCGCCCAACGAGAACTATGCTCGCGAGCTGATGGAACTCTTCACGATGGGCGTCAACAGTGGCTATACACAGACAGATGTCCACGAGGCCGCGCGAGCCCTGACCGGCTGGGTGCTGGCCCGCGGCGCCACACAGGGCGTGTATGTGCCCGCGCAGCACGATGACGGGCAGAAGACCTTGTTAGGGCATACCGGCAATCTGGGGATGCAAGATGTCATCCGCATCGTGGCCAGCCATCCCGCGACCGGCCCGCACCTCTGCAAGCGGCTCTTCGCGTTCTTCGTCCATGAGAACCCGTCTGATGCCGATGTGGCGACGATGGTCCAAGCTTATAACTCCAGCAATCACAGCCTCAAAGCGGTAATGCGCGCGATGTTCCTCTCGGACGCTTTCCTGGCCACGACCGCCTATCGATCGCGTCTGAAGAGTCCGTCGGAATTTGTGATCGGTGCACTCCGCCAATTACAAATTCCGACGGATGGCCAGGGGGTCGGTGGTGCCATAGCCCAGATAGGTCAGGTTTTGTTCGCACCGCCCAATGTCGCGGGCTGGCCAGGGGATGTCAGTAGCGCCCAGTGGATCAACACCGCGACCTGGCTGGATCGCGTCAATCTCGTCAATTTGTTGATTGATGGCTACGGCACTGCGCGTGGCGCGAACCCCAATGCGCACCTGCAGTCACTGATCACCGCCAATAACATCAGCACTGCTGAGGGCTTCCGCCAGTATTTCGAATCTTTCCTGCTCGATGGGCAGTTTGCCGACGACCGCCGTCAGACGATTGATTCGTACCTGAACGCCCAGTCTCCTGGCCAAACCCTGAATCTGGTCGGTGGTAAGACCATCCCCGCGAGTAATGTTCGAGCGGCGCTGTACTTGATGATGGCCAGCCCTGAATATCAATTGAATTGATAGGGATCGTCTGGTGGGTGGGACCACTCACGATAGGAGCAAAAACATGCAATCCCTGACACGCCGTTCATTGCTGCGCGATGGGGTCCTCTCCGTCGGCTCCATGATGGCGCCCGGTATCTTGAGCCACGCCGCCCGTTCCTCGGCCACAGCGGCGGACAACGGCAACATTCTGGTCGTCATTCAGATGGCCGGCGGCAATGATGGCTTGCAAGCTGTCATCCCATATACCGATCCGCTCTATAAACAGAATCGTCCGACCCTCGCGATTCCGGCCGATCAGGTCATTCCGCTGAATGCACAGTTAGGGTTGCATCCCAAGCTGGCGGCGCTGAAACCGCTCTGGAGCGCTGGGCAGATGGCGGTCGTTGAGAATGTCGGCTACCCCAACCCCAATCTCTCACATTTCCAGTCGATGTATATCTGGTCGACGCTGGATATGACGGGTGAGCAGGGCTCCGCCACGTATGGCTGGTTGGGGAAATATATCTCCACGTTGGGCAGTCCCGCCGCCAATCCTTTCGCCGGTTTCGACAGCGGTACGACCTCGCTGGCCGCGGCTTTCGCGGCGCCGAATATCTCAGTGCCCGCAGTCAGCAATCCGAAAGGCTATGGCATCGCATCCGATCCGACGGATCCCCGGCGCTCTGCTCAGCGCTCCGCAACGCTGATGCAGTTCTATCAAGAATTTGCCCAGTCGCAAGGCACCCAGAACTTTGGCACCACGCTGGGGTCTACCGCGCAATCGGCGGTGGTCTCAGCGGCGGACCTGGGCAAAGCCATCACGAGCTATAAATCCGCGGCGACCTACCCTGCCAATAACGCGCTGGCTTCGAGCCTCCAACTTGTCGCTACCTCGATCATCCAACAATTGGATCTGCGCGTTGGCTATGTGACGATTGGCGGCTTCGATACGCACGCGGGCGAGGCCGCTACCCACGACAAACTCTATCCCGAGGTTGCCGAAGCCATCGCGGCTTTCTATGCCGATCTGGCGGGCCATGGCATGGCCGATCGCGTGGTGACGATGACCTGGTCAGAGTTCGGACGGCGCGTCAAAGAGAACGGCAGCCAGGGTACGGACCATGGGACGGCGGCGCCGCTCTTCGTCTTTGGTCCCAGCATCAAAGGCGGCATCGTCGGTAATCCCCCCAATCTGGCAAATCTGGATAGTAGCGGCAATATGATCTTCCAGATAGATTTCCGCCAGGTCTATGCCACGGTTTTGGATCGTTGGCTCGGCGCCGATGCCGATACCATCCTCGGCGGTCATTTCGATCGTCTGGCGTTCCTGTAGATCATGATCGCATGGCGCGACCATGCTTATGCGTCACGAGTCCGCTCCCTCACCGCGGTGATAGAGCGGACTCGTGATTTGTGCTGGCTGAGCGTGTTCGCTCAACTGCGATAATTCTCGAATTGCAGCGGCACGGGGAAATCTTTGTCGCGGAGCAGGGCGATGACCTGTTGCAACTCGTCGCGACTCTTGCCGACGACACGCACCGCATCGCCCTGGATCTGCGCCTTGATCTTCGGGTAGGTGTCGCGGATCAGTTTGGTGATTTGCCGCGCGAGATCCTGATTGAGGCCGCGCTGCAACGTAAATTTCAGCCGGACGCGTCCGCCAGCGGCGTCTTCCATCTCGCCTGGTTTGAGAATTTTCAACGAGAGGTTGCGCCGGACCATTTTGGACTCCAGCACATCGCGCACACCTTTGAGGGCGGTCTCGTTTGCGGTTACAATGGTCAAACTGTCCTTGTCCTGGGTGATCTCCGTCGCGCTATCCTTGAGGTCGAAACGGGTGAGCACTTCGCGCCGTGTCTGATCGACGGCATTGACCAGTTCTTGCTCATCAAAATTTGAGACGATATCGAATGACGATTCACTCGCCATGGTTGCATTGCTCCTCTCGTGTACTGTGGCCATTGGCCCATGTCCGCCGAACCGGTCCCCACCTTCGCGCTGGCGGGCAACAATGCCTTGCTGGCGGGCGCGCTCGTCGCGTCGTGAGGTAGCCCGCGCGAGGCGAGGATCGCGTCGACGAAGATGAACGCTCTGTGTATTTTAGCACGAGCACGTCGCGCATCTGAACGCCGTAGGCATGAGTCGCCACGCTGAGATGGTATACTGCGATGGAATGTGCGGTCAGATCGCTGGGTCGCCGCCCTCGCGCCCCCATCCACTGACGAGGATCCGTCCGCCGGGGCGATTACACTGAAATAGGCTGAGGCATCAGGCATGATAGAACGTTATACGCGCCCCCAAATGGCGCAGATCTGGTCAGAACAGCAAAAGATCGCCACGTGGCTACGTGTCGAGTTGCTCGTCTGTGAGGGCTGGGCGCGTCAGGGGAGTATCCCCGCGGAGGCCATCGCCAACATACGTAAGGCGGCGGTCAACCTGGAACGCATGCATGAGATCGAGGTGGAGGCGCACCACGATGTCATCTCGTTCTTGCGCATGTTGCAAGAGCAGGTCGGTCCCGATGGTCGCTATATCCATCTCGGACTGACCTCCAGCGACGTACTGGATACGGCGCTGGCGCTGCAGGTGCGCGACGCGGGCGTCGCCTTGCAAGCGGCGCTGGCTCAGTTGCTGGGCGCGGTGGAAGCCGCGGCGGTACGCTATAAAGACACCCTCATGATTGGCCGCACACATGGCATTCATGCCGAACCCACCACATTCGGTCTGAAGTTGAGTATCTGGGTAGACGCGCTGAGACGTGCCCAGACACGCCTCGCGGCATCACTGGATGAGATGGCCGTTGGCGCGATCTCGGGCGCGGTCGGCACGCACGCCACCGTGCCACCCGAGATCGAAGAGTATGTTTGCGCGGAACTGGGGTTGCGCCCTGCCCCCGTCAGCAGCCAGGTGATTGGCCGCGATCGCCACGCGCAATTCCTGACGACGCTGGCGCTGGTCGGCGCGGTGCTGGAGCAGATGGCGCTGGAGATGCGTCACTTGCAACGCACAGAGGTCAGCGAGGCTTTCGAACCCTTCGGCGCTGGCCAGCAGGGGTCCTCGGCGATGCCCCACAAGCGCAACCCTGAGCTGGCGGAACGCATCTGCGGCCTGGCACGCTTGCTGCGCGGCTATGCCGTGACGGCGATGGAGAATGTGGCGCTCTGGCACGAACGCGACATCAGCCATTCATCCACCGAACGCATCATCCTGCCGGACTCGACCACTCTGCTGCATTATATGCTCTTCGTGATGCACTCGATGGTTGCGGGTATGGAAGTCAACGAGGCGCGCATGCAGGAAAATCTGGATCTCACCCATGGCCTGATCTACTCGCAGCGCATCATGCTGGCGCTGATCGATGCTGGGATGGGTCGCCAGGAAGCCTATAAGCTCGTCCAGCGCAATGCGCAGAAGGTCTGGCGCGGCGAAAATGAGCATGCATCCTTCCTCTCATTCCTGAAGGCTGATCCGGCGATTACGGAGTTCCTTGCGCCGTCTGAACTGGACGCCCTGGCCGATCCGGCGTATTACACGCGCTTCGTCGATGTCATGTTCCAGCGACTGGGACTGGCCGACGCCGATTAAAGCTATACACGCGCCAGCACGTGGCATGGCAGTGGGGCGATAGTGTCGACTATCGCCCTGCTCGCGTGGCAATGAGGCTAGGCATTGTTGCTGCGAGTTGCTCACTTTTTGCGCGCTTCGCTGAAAAGGCTTGCTGCAAAGAAGCTCTCACCTCTTGAGAAATAGCTTATCATCTCGTATAGTGAGATAGGGTACTATGCCACGGAAGTTACGTGATCTTCGTGCTGACTTGCGACGATCTGGATTTGTGCTGAAGCGTACACGGGGTAGCCATCAGCGATGGCTGCATCCAAATGGGGCATCGGTTACCATCTCTGGCAGTGATGGCGATGATGCGCAACCATACCAAGAAACGCAAGTGCGTGATGCCATTGAGAAAGCCAGTCCATAGGAGGGTTTCATGAATACCCCTATTCTCCATTATTCTATGCTCATCGAGTGGTCTGACGAGGATCAAACTTTTTTAGTTACTTTACCCGAGTGGGCCGAAAGAGTCATTCAACCAGTGACTCATGGAATAACATATGAAGAAGCGGTCAAAAACGGGCATGAAGTACTTGAGATGCTCATCGAAGATGAGCAGCAGGATGGGAAGCCACTTCCTTTACCCAAACTCCATTCAGCGGCTTGAGAGTCTTCACGCAGGTTGCTAGTTCATTCGGAAAGGCGGCATATACGGTCATGTCCCTAGAAGACACACTAGAAAATTTGGATGGCACATTACGCACTCAGAACGAAATCAACCAACAATTAATAGAAGTCATATCTGCCAACACCTACCAATCTGCGAGCACTAATGCCGAAATCATCCACAATCTTGAACGATTTCGGTCCGCTTCTGAAGCTTCAGCTCGTATGAATTCTGAGATTGGAAATTTAGTATCAGGTCTACAAAGAATTACAGCCGTCACCTCTGAGCAATCATCTCAAGCGTTAGCTCAATTGACGAATCAAGCTGGACAAATTCAATCATCAACCGAGGCATTTGCTGAAGCAGCCAGCGAAACAACACGAAGTGTTATAGAGTTTGGTAAACTTGTTGAATTAATGAGTGAAAGTTTAAAACTTCAAAGAGACGCTATCCAAACTCAGATAAAACTGGCTAATGAATCTTCTCGTTCGAGTTGGATACAGAGCGGATTATTTTTTCTTTTAGGAGTCCTCATTCCAGTCTTAGTACAGTTGGCTTTTAGATTTTTACATTAAACACGTCTATTACTTTCCGTTTGAGGGATCTACAAAAAATGCTCCTTTGATATTGGGCACGGTCTACCGCAGGTAAGTATCTTGAGCTAGCGATACATGAGGCGTTTTGGCGCAAAATGTGGTGCCGAAGGCTCTGATGCCTCTCGCGGAGTTCAACTACCCTGGATGGGGGGATGGGGGTAGTGGATTTATGTCACCATCGAGCCGGTCCGGTCTTTGGATGTTAGCAAGTATTTGCGGGTCTAAACCCCCCGTCTGCCCAGAATCATGCTCAGACCGTTATGCTATGATCGTGTTGAGTATCGCGTGCGAAAGGAGCAGTACATCATGGCAACCAATCCACTCCCACAGGCTCCCTGGGGAGCGTATGTGCAATATGTCGGGCCTATGACGGTTGAGCAATTTGAGCAATTTCCCACAGAAGCAGGGTGGGTCTATGAACTCCATGAAGGGCGGATCATCGTTATGCCTGGTCCAGGGAATATCCATGGCGATATCCAGACACGCTTCACCCTCACCCTTGGATGGTTTATCCAACAGCACCACCTTGGAATATTGAGTGGGACCGGATGCTATAACCTTCCCTTGCCAAATAACACAGAAGAAGTGCTATGTCCCGATCTCTCCTATGTGACGCCCACCCGCAAGGCAACTATGGCGAAGCGTGGTTCCTACCTGGTAGGTGCGCCTAACCTGGTGATTGAAATTGTCTCTCCCACTGATAGACGCTCAGACATCGCCAACAAAGTGGCGACTTACGTACAATCAGGTGTAAGGATGATATGGGTAACCTGGCCGATCACGCAGTCCATCGATATCTGGCATCCAGAAACCCAGCAGCAACCAATGCATCTGGGACTACGTGATACCTTGGACGGCTATGATGTCATCCCAGGGTTTCAATGTCCTGTTCAGGCAATTTTTGGGGACACAGATAGGCCGCAGCCATGACCACCATGCTTACCTACATTGAGCAAGCCCCAGTGCTCAGGTATGTCGACATCTGCAAGCAATGGCAGCCGATCGTTTCGCCACCATCGCCCAATCCCTATCAATAACCCGTCACATGCTATCAGTGAGGCTGGGGAGGAGCATTATCCAGCTTCACTGACCTTTGGCACGCGTACGATACGCGGGTCGGTGAAGATGTCGCTCTCGTCGTGGCTGGGGCTGGAAAACTCCGAGACGATCGCGCCTTCGTCACCTGCCTGAAACCAGTGGCGGGTATTGGGCGGGATCGTGTATTGGTCGCCCGGCTCCAGCGCGATCTCGTGGAAGACGGTGTAATAGGCCGCGCTGTCCGGCGGCACGATGGCGGCGGGCGCGACGGACGGCTCGCCCTCGACCGCGAGCCAGACCCGTCCCCAGCGGCAACGGAACGTCTCTTCCTTACCGGGATTAGCGGGACCCAGCGGCGGATGGCGATGCTCTGGGCAGGTCTGGCGCGGGAACAGCACCAGTTCTTTGGCGCAGTAGCGATCCGTGTTTACATACACGAGGATCTCCAGCCCCGTCTGCTCCAGTTCGTCGAGACCGAAGTCCGCGACTTCAATCCGCGCGCGTTCGGCATCCGTCGTACGTATTCCTGCCTGCTCTAAGAACATTGCCGCCCGCGCTTGAGCGGCCGCCACAATTGCGCGTGTCACCATACCGTGCCTCCTTATGGCAACTGATTCATGCCTGGCGCATCAATCCATCCAGGATCAGCCAGTCTAATTCCTCATAGTCGCGCTGAGCGATCAGCGCCGCGATCTGCGCCTGATCCAGCGATCGCGCGAGTTCGACCAGCCGCAGGAAGGTCTGTATGCTGTTGCGAAGGTGTTTGGTAGACACTTCTTCCGGCTGAGAGCGGAGGGCCTTCACATCCATCCCCACCATGCCAATTTGGGCATAGTTGCTGGCCTCCAGCACCCGGACCTGATTGAAGGCGCGACGCAGATCCACCGCGCCGAAACTGCGGTCCTGGTCATATTTCAGCCCATTCTGGTCGTTGAGGTGGACGCTCCAGAGCTTGTTGAAGGAGAGCGCGAACGCGATCTCGTCTGATGGGTCCAGCCCCGCCAGGATGGCATGCGCGGACTCCAGCAGGACGCCGACCCGCGCCGGATCGCGTGTGCGGCTTGCCAGCGCCAGACCATGGCCGATCGTCGGCACGTAGGCGATATCCATTGGTTCGTTGGGCTTGGGTTCGATGGCGATGCGGATTGTGGGATTGTAGGCGAGCAGCGCGTCGATCGCCGCCACCAGTTGGTCCATCGCGCGCCGCGCGTCTTTGGCCTCGCGCAAATAGGTCCCCTCGCGCGCCAACCAGAGCACGATCAGATCGGTCTGGAGCTCCTGACTGATGTCGATGGCCTTCTTGGCGCGGTCCAGCGCGTACGCGCGCGCCAGCGGATCGTTCGAGGTGAAGGCGCCGTCGATCGTGCTGGTGTGCTCCCAGAGGCGCGGCGCGACGAACTCGGCGACTAACCCCTCATCATCCAATCGGTGCCGCAGTCCACGAGTTGCCTGGACGATCCCGTCAGGCGACAAATCGTGCAGATCGGGAACAGCGTCGTCGTCATGCAACTGGATCGCGGTGTAGCCCAACGCGCGGTACACTTGCAACTTACTGGTGAACGACCATGGCTTGCGGACCGCTGGGCCGAAGGGGTCGGCGCCTTCGTGAATATTCCAGGGACCAAATGAGAAGCGATAACCATAGGTCTCCATTGCATCTGTTCCTTTCGACACCACTTAATACCGCAAAGCTCCTGAATACTCAGATTGCGGACGCATCAACAACACCATGATCCGCGGGACCGCGCCAGATGCTGGTGGCGCTATCCCATGCCCAACCTGGCAGCGCGAGGCGCGTCGGCATGGTAGGCCAACCAGTATGTAGACGTCGCTGCACTTGTTGCCAGGAGGGAATGCCGGATGTCGCATCGATGTGCTCGACACTGCAAGCGCCCACCGCGACCGCGCCTCGCAAGATCTCCGCTGGTGGGCCACCCTGGAGGAGTCCGTGCAGAAAACCCGCGATCGTCGTATCGCCCGCGCCGGTCGTTCCCGCCACCGCGACCTGGCAGCACGGCGCTAGGAGGCTGCGACCCTGCCAGCCTGGGCCCGCCAGCGCAGTTTGGCGCAGTGCGAGCGATTGCATCCGCTCGACATCTGTGGTGGTGCGGAGATAGAGGCCCTGGTCACCGAGCTTCAGACCAACCAGCGCCGCCCCCCACGCGATCAATTGTCCGGCAACTGTTTCGAGGAGCGCGCCATCCACGCCCGCGATCAGGTGATCATCGCCATATTGGTTCCGCAATTGCTCGTAACGGACGCGGTCGATCATGAAGAGAATCTCTTCGATGCTGGGAAAGAACGCGTCGACCACCGGGAGCACTGCCCGCAAGATCGCGGACCAGTCCACCTGCCCGGCTTCAGAAGCTGGGTCCGGGCGCGCCATATCCAGCGAAGTGACCAGGCCGCGCGCCCGCGCGATGTGAAGGATCCGTGCCAGCTCCGCGCCGTTTTCCTGGTACATGCCGCGCATAAGCGGCGGATAGCCGAAATGCAGGATCGCCGCGTTGGTGAGGTCCCCACTGGCGAGATCAGCAGCGCTGAAGGTATGGTTAGCGCCGGGGCAATGCAGGAAGATGCGATCCTGGTGCGGCTGACTGAGGACCACGCTATATGAGGTGGTCTCGCCGGGACCAGTGATCATACCTGTCACCAGATCGGGTTCGACCTGCGCGTAGAGGTCAAGCAGAATACGGCCGAAGGCGTCGTCGCCGATCTTCCCGAGTAGCCGGACTGGCGCGCCCAGATGGTGGAGCGCCAGCCCGACATTGGAGACGGAGCCGCCGGGAGCCAGCACTGCTGGCCCCACGTCGATCAGCTTCCCCGGAACAAGATCGCCGCCGCCTTGCGCAGTGAAGGTAGGAATGACATCAAGACAACAATGCCCGGCGGCGATAATCGTGTTCTGCTTCATCGCGGAACTCCTCTGCACGACAGATCGCGCGTCCGACGCGCGCGTGGAGCCAATCAGGATGCGGCTTGCGGTACCGTCGCCACCTGGCGCTGTGACTGCAGCGCTGCCGTGAAGATCGCGTGGCATTCCCCCACTTCCTCGGGGGTGACGCACCCGAAGGGTTGGCGCATGCCAGCGCGTCCATGCGCCAATTCATCACAGAACGCCGCCCACATCTGTAGGAGCGCGTCCGTAAAGCCAAACTCGAAGATCTCACCCGTGATGGTAGGATAGGCCGATCTGAAGGGGACATCCAGTTCGTGCCAGGCTTGCTCGCCGCCCGCGGAGTAAGGCAAATAACGCACCTGTTTGGGATATTTTGTCGTGAACTCGGCTGAGCACTCGGTCCCCTGGATGCGAATGAACATGCTGCTCTGGTGCCCTGGCGCAATACGCTTGGTGGAGAGGGTCATGGGGAAAGTCAGGTCAGCGCTTACGACGTCGCAGGCCAAAATCGCATTGTCCCAGGTCTCGCATGGGACCATGGTTCCGTCCGGCCCTGGGCGCTCGGTGACAATCTTGGAGAGCAGCGCGCGCAACGTATGCGGATGCCAGCCCAGGCGCAGCGGCAGGTGCAGGGCGTGCATGCCGAGGTCGCCCATACAACCATACTCCCCACAGGTAGCGATGCGGCGCTTCCAGTTGATAGGTTTCTTGGGATTGAGATCGCTGCAATGCCAGTAGCCGCTCTCCACTTCGAAGACACGCCCGAAGCGACCCTGTTGCGCCCACTGAGCAAGTAACAGGGCCCCGGGAAAGAAGGGGTATTCTGAAGAACAGCGCACGAGCAGATCGGGATGCTGATCGATCTCAGCGGCGATATCCAGGAAGGCCGCGTGATCAATGCCGAACGGTTTTTCGCCGAGCAGATGCTTGCCCGCCCGCAGGATGTCGATATAGAAATCGCGATGCAAGTTGTGGGGCACGGCGCAGTAGACCGCTTCCACGGTCTGGTCGGCCAGGAGCTCATGATAATCCGTATACGTGGCGACGCCTGGCAGCGCCTGCGTGAACCAGGTTAGTGCCGCGGGGTTGGCGTCGCAGACCGCCACGATGCGTGGCTGGAAATCCAGATCGAGGAGATGGTGCCAACGCGCGGCCGCGCTGACAAACTCGCGGCCCATCAGACCGCAGCCGATGACCCCGAAGTTGATGATGCGAGGTGTGCTCATGCGCGCTCCTCCAGTAGTGATGCCGCTTGCTCCACGGTGGCGTGTTCGTGCACAATAGCCATCAGCGCTCTGGTCATCCCGCGCGGATTGCGATGTTGGACGACGTTGCGTCCATAGACGATGCCCGCCGCGCCCTGTCGCATCACCGCGTAGGTCCGTGCCAGTACCTCCTCATCGCTCGCCCGCCCGCCCCCACGGACGAGCACCGGCACGCCATTGGCGATCTGCACGACCCGATGGTACTCGCTGAGGTCATCGCAGGGGTCGGCCTTGATGATATCCGCGCCCAGTTCGACGGCCTGGCGGACTAATGGGAGGATCTTGTCGATATCGCCATCCACCATATAGCCTCCCGCTCTCTCATTGGGCTGCATCACCAACGGTTCGACCATCAGCGGCATGCCATAGCGCGCGCAGAGCGGTTTGAGCGCGGCGATATTAGCGATACATTGGTGCATCAATGCATCCTGGTTGGGAAGCAGAAAAAGATTGACGACGACACAGGCGGCGTCCAGTCGCAGGGCCTGTTCGACTGGATCCGCAATGAGCTGGCTGAAGGCATGCGCGGGGAGCGATTTGCCATAGATATTGGCGACGTCTGTCCGCAACACCAGCGAGGGCTTCTGTTTGCCAGGGATCTGTTGCAGATGATGCGCCTGGCCGACGGTGAGTTGCACTGCGTCGGGATCGGCCGCGACGATCGTCGCGACCGCCGCCCCCATATCCTCGATGCCATTGAGAAAACTGGGCTCATTGAAGAACCCATGGTCGATCGCCACATCGAAACAGGTGCCATCGGCGGCAAAGAGGCGGTTGAAGCGTGCTGGGTCACTCATGGACATGGGTACTCCTCACTGTTTGCAGCATTGAGATCGCGCACCGATGCGCGTTCTGTCAGAGTCACACCGAGTGTGATCGTCGAAGATAGCTGACCGCTAGCTTGTGCCCGTCCCTGGAGCACGTGGAACGCCGTACTTCCAAGCGCCTGGGCATCTACATGGACCGTCGTGAGGCCGGGAATTGCGAGCGCCGCGAACTCACCATCATCAAAGCCGATGAGCGATACCTCGTCCGGAACACGGATCCCCGCGGTGTGCAGCGCTTTCAGGGCGCCGATGGCAGTCTTATCATTGGCGCAAGCGATGGCGGTGCAGTCCGCGCCACTCGCGATCAGTCGCTGCATTGCCATTTCGCCATCTTTGGCGTTGGGTTCACAGCTGATGTGCAACGCCGGGTCAATTGCCAATCCGGCTGAGAGCAATGTGTGACGATAAGCTGCCAGCCGCTGGTCGACGGTCTGGAAAGCGCGTGTTGGCGTGTGCGATCCTGGTGCAGTCCCGCCGAGGAAGGCAATGTGGCGGTGGCCGCGGTCCAGGAGGTAGCGCACCGCCAGTGCCATGCCGCCGAAATTATCGGCAAGTACTGCGTCGAGCGCGTGACTGCTGTCCATATGGTCCACCAACACCAGCGGACAGTCGAGATCGTGCAACGCCGCAATGATCGCGGGATTCGCGGCACCCACCAGGAGAATTCCGTCCAGTCGCGCCACCTGTAGCTGGTGCGCGAGGAGATCCGCATCCTCATCCAGCACGATAACCCGGAAATGTACCTGGCAACCTATCCGGCGCGCCTGGCTTTCGACTCCATGCAAGATATCAGCCCAGAACGGACCTCCATCCGGCGCGTTCTCCACGGCGGATGTCTGCGCCAACAAGAATGCTACCTGTCTGAGTGAAGGGACCGACGCTAGCTCACCCTGCTGTTTGATTGGCGCAACATAGTTGAGGGCCGCGACCGTCTCCAGGACGCGCTGGCGCAGATCTTTACGCACATCTGGATGATGATGCAGGACGCGCGAGACCGTGCCGATGGATACCCCGGAATGGCGCGCGATATCTCGCAAAGTTGTTGGGGTATCTGGCATGGCAACCGCCTCTTTTCATGAACGGATACCACAAACATACCAGATTATTCATGAACATACAAGAGATAGTTCATGAATTACTTCTGTATTGATGCAATCGAGCAATGGATAGGAAGAATCTTCCCCAATACTGGAGAACGCACATCGAGCACGTTGCTCGAACGAAAAGTATTTCAGTGGTTATTATGATATTTTGAAATCTTTCAAGCTTGCTGTAATGGACTTTAAAGAATCCTTAAGGTATACTCATCTTCATACGCCGGTTGCTGCTCGCCATCGCTCTCCGCGGGTCTCAAATAGTTTCCCATTTCCACGCACTTGTACGGTACATGTCCGCGCTGCTCCCCGGATGAGGAACAGTGTGTCCGTGGTGAGTTTGTGTATCCGCTTAAACCAACCAACCGGCGCACAGAAAGGATGCTACATGCGGCGCTTCCTGATCATCGCCTTCACCGCACTCGCTCTCGCCATGGCTGTCTCGATTCCATTCGCGGTTCCGCGCGCTCAGGCTCGCTCCCACCCTCACACTCCTCCGACGGTGAGCAGCGCTGTCAAACATGATGTTTCTCCACCGCTCGCATCACTGCATGATACGCATGCTGGTTCGACCAAGCATCATAGCTTAACCGGAGACACCCTTGCTCCCGTGCCGCTGGGGCACCCCAATTCGCTGACGGCGACGACCCAGACCTCCGTGGGGACCGCTGCCGCTCCGACGACATCCAATAATTTCGATGGCGTTGGGAATGGGTTCACCGGCCCGCAGGGCACTTTCTCTGTTGCCGCCGCTCCGCCGGATACGAATGGCACCGTCGGCCCGCAGGATTATGTCCAGATCGTCAATACTGATTTCGCGGTCTTCAACAAAGATCCCGCGCGTGGCGCCGTCGGATCGGTCCGCTATGGCCCGGTCGCGATCAATACGCTCTGGAGTGGTTTCGGTGGCCTCTGCCAATCAGATAATGATGGCGACCCTGTAGTCGTCTATGATGGTCAGGCCAATCGCTGGCTCATCAGCCAATTCGCCGTCACCAACCCGAATCCTAATTATTATCAGTGCGTCGCCGTCTCGACGGGCAGCGATCCGACTGGGACGTATTATCGCTACGCATTCTCGTATACTAATTTCCCGGATTATCCAAAATTCGGCGTCTGGCCGGATGCCTATTATGCCACCTTCAATCTCTTTGATAGCACTAACGCTTTTGTCGGTGGCCAGGTCTGCGCCATGGATCGCGCCATGATGCTGACGGGTGCTAACGCGACGCAACAATGCTACAGTGCTGGCAGCGCCTATGGTGGTCTCTTGCCATCGACGCTTGATGGCGCTACCCCGCCACCCAGCGGCTCACCAAATTACATCCTGGCGCTGGATACAACCACCTCGTTAGCGATGTGGAAGTTCCATGTTGACTGGACGACACCCGCCAATTCCACCTTCACCGGTCCGGTGAGCATCCCCGTCGCATCCTATGCCGAGGCTTGTGGAGGCGCCACCTGCATCCCACAGGCTGGCACAACCAACCAGCTCGATTCATTAGCAGACCGCCTGATGTATCGCCTGCAGTATCGCAATTTTGGTACGTATGAATCGCTGGTGGTGGACCATGCGGTCACCGCCGGTAGCAGCGTCGGCATGCGCTGGTACGAAATTCGCAACATGGCCACTACGCCGACGGTTTATCAATCTGGCACCTACGCGCCGGATGGCAACTTCCGCTGGATGGGGAGCATCGCCCAGGACCAGTCCGGCGATATGGCGATGGGCTTCAGTATCTCCAGCAGCACGACTCACCCCGGCATCAGCTACACTGGTCGTCTCGCCACGGATGCGTTGGGCACGATGGGGCAAGGCGAGGCGAGCATCATCGTTGGCGGTGGTTCCCAGACAGGAACGCTGACCCGCTGGGGCGACTATAGCAGTATGACAGTCGACCCGAGCGATAACTGCACATTCTGGTACACGAACGAATATATCCCAGCGAACGGCAGTTTCAACTGGAAAACGCGCATCGGGTCCTTCAAGTTCGCCAACTGCGGATCGTCTACGACCAATGACTTCTCGATCAGCGCCAATCCGACGACGCTCTCGATCCAACAGGGAGCTAACGCGACTTCGACGATCAGCACCGCCGTGACGAGCGGCAGCGCCGGGACGGTCGGCCTCAGCGCCAGCGTCTCGCCCGCGGGTCCGACGGTCGCGCTGAGCCCCACCTCGGTGACGGCGGGCGGTAGCTCGACGTTGACTGTTACGGTTGGTTCCACGGTCGCCACGGGTTCGTATACCGTGACGGTCACCGGCACCGAGGGCAGCGCCACACATACCACAACCGTTGGTGTGACGGTCACAGCACCCGTGACCAATGACTTCTCGATCAGTGCCAATCCGACGACGCTCTCGATCCAGCAGGGAGCTAACGCGACTTCGACGATCAGCACGGCCGTGACGAGCGGCAGTGCCGGGACGGTCGGCCTCAGCGCCAGCGTCTCGCCCGCTGG
>DAIDHM010000006.1 GCA_027459705.1 Ktedonobacteria bacterium
ACGATGGATGTCGTTCTGCACCTGCCAGACGGCACCGAGACGATCGTCAATGAAAGCGCGATGCCACTGCATGCGGCCGATGGAACGATTACTGGCGCCATGCTGGTCCTGCGCGAAGTCACCGAACGGCGTCTCAATGAACAGCGAACCCGGCAACTGATAGATGACCTGCTGGCGATGACGCAGATCGTTCATATTATGAATGATGCGAATGGGCATGATTCTGTCCAGCAATTTCAGTTGAAGTCCCGTATGGTGGAACTCGTTCGGCATGTGCTCAATTGTAAAGCCGCGGCCTATGTCGGTTATGATGCACCGAGCGACTTGTTGAATCCAGAGATCATCATCGGATTTACCCCTGAGCAGACGGCCGAGATTTGTGCCTATAGCGAAGGGCATACCCTTGCTAGTATTCTCGCATATGATCAACAAGGCGCGATACAGACCGAAGACATCATTTTTTTTCATTTGCAACAGATATCGCTCCCTATTCCCGAATATGTCCAAAATCTCAATGTCGTCGCGGCGCCGCTGCGTATTGGCGAGCAAATCCCGGGCTTTTTAGTCATCTTTGTGCCTGCGACCGAAATCAATGAACACGCGAAGTGGTACATACTTATGCAAGCTGTGGTTCGTCTGACCTCCTTGATTTTCGATCGAGCGCTGTTGTTAAAGGAGCGCGAAGTGCAGCGCGCCCGCGAATGGGCTCTCACCGAGACAACTCGGCGCCTCGATCAGTTTGTCGGGTTGGCCAGCCATGAGATCCGTACGCCACTTACGACAATTATTGGCAGCTTGCAGATCCTCGAGCGCTACATAGCCCAATTGCAAGCGGCGATCCCCCAATCTCCGTTACATACACGAGTGCAACTGATGTTGCACCATGGCATTGCACAAGCTCAACGACTCAATCGCTTCGTGACCGATCTCTTAGACGCGACCGCCGTACAATTTGACGAACTACAATTGCATACGGCACGTCATGATCTGGGTATATTGCTCGGTCAAAGTCTCGCAGAGGCACGCATCTTAGCGCCGGAGCAGAAATTCATATTGCATGATGAAACTCTCCTGGCAGATAGTGGACCGACGGTTGTCGAAATCGATCGGGAACGGATTCTGCAAGTGATCGAGCACTTTATCTCCAACGCGATAAAATATTCCCCACCAGACACACCGATTCAGATATCTTTTCGCCAACAGGCCGGCAGTGCCTTAATTGAGGTCACCGATCATGGACCGGGCATTCCATTGGCTGAGCAACCCCGCATCTGGGATCGATTCTATAGAATTGGCACATCGGATCAAGAATCAGTGGATGTCGGTTCACAGGTAGGCATCGGCTTAGGCCTCTATCTGAGTCGCGTCCTCATCGAGAGGCAAGGCGGCCAGGTGGGTATCCACAGTACCCCTGGCACTGGCTCGACGTTTTGGTTGAGTTTACCTCTCGTCAAAGAGTAACGCTCGCTTCACAAATCGCAACGTGATTATCAGTCTTGCTCGTTCGTCATACAATGGGAGTGGTCCCTACCCTGCTTACAATTTGATCCTCGCGACACGGTCGCGCGGACCCTGGTTATGCGATATTTCGGAGGGTTTTCACCGTGTCCAATACTACCATGCGGACTGAGGCCGCAGTCCACGCCTATACGGATCTCTATGATGAGAAGCAGCGAACGTTTCTCATCCGCTACCCAACATGGCTCTTAACCACCCTGATTATGACGGGTGTGGCCGCCTTTGCTCTGGCGGCTTTTTTGGGGGATGTCAACCATGAACGTGGTCTTCTTCCACCCAGTGCTCCATTGTTCCTCTGGATCTGTGCTTTGATCATCACGTTGCAATGGTCGATCTTTCGCAATAGGGTCCTCCTGGTTGAACGCTGGGCATCGATCATTACGACACTGATAGGTATGGTCCTGGTCGCTATTTATTATTTCGCGGGCCAGCCTAATCTTGGTCAGAATGTCAATAGTATCGTGCAGGGTATTCGCTTCCTTACCCAAGATCTCCCAACCCTCGCCATCATCAATTTCGGACTGTTGATCATCTTCTTGGTAGATTCGATTCGGCGTTGGGTATTGTGTGCGCAGGGGAAATCTTTCATCCCCCACGTGAACATCGGTTTGGGGATATCCAACACACAAGAGGCGCCAAAGCAGGATTCCCTGCCACCGCTGAACGAGCTGGTCTCCGGCGATATGATTGCGGGTGGTATCTTCATCTTCTTTATGGCCCTCTTTTTTACCCCGGCATCCGTCAATTTCTTCCTCAACGGGGTCGTACCGCACGTTACCGCTGATTGTTCGATCGTTCCGGGGGGATGGGGCCCCTGTGTGCGATTGGGGGGAGCGATATCAAAGCAAGCGGTGGCTTTCACTTCCACCTCCTTGATCAACGATCCTCGCCTGCTCTCGTTCTTTGATCTGCTGACGACGCTCGTCTTGCTCATCCCAGGCTTGCTGATCCTGGCGCCCTCAGCGCTGAGTAGCGTCATCGGTACGAGCCCCGAATTGGGTACCAATACAACACCCGCTCCACGCCAGACGGACTCTGCCAGCACTGGTGAGATCTCGACCAAAGTCAGCGAAGAAGTCATCGATACGCTCGGCGCTGGCTTGACCCGCCGCCTGCAGTTTTCGTTTGCGATTGCTTTGCGCGATCTGGCTTTGCGGTTCCGTCATGTTGTCTGGCCGCTCTTGATTATCGCCGGCGTCTTCGGCGCCTCTGCCTACGCTCGCGAGCAAACGCATTACCTCCATCTGGTCCGCGCGGCTGACCAGTGCCATAACCTCGTCACATTTTACACGTGCGTAGGCAATGGCACAAATCTGGGTTTGGTGACGCAACTCTTCGCGCTGATCGGCGCGGCAATCGCCATCGCGGGTATCGTCTTCTCGGCGGCAGCACTCGCATTCTCCTGGCGTGTGTCCACAAATACCGGGATGTTCTTACTCCTGCTTGGCTTCATCCTGGCGTTGATCATGTGGATCATCTCGCTGGTGATGTCGCTCATCAATCTCTTCTACTACATTGTCGAGTTGAATGTCACTTCCTCGACGGCGCTGCACATTACGGCATTTCCACAACCGAGTATCATCACCGCGCTCTCGCTACTTTTCTTCCTGCGTTATGCCATTCCATGGCTGGTCCGCCGCATTCGCAATAACGGTAAGCCGGTCGGCCCCATGGTGGATTTTGGGACGATTACTAACGGTCGGCGATTAGGCGCACCGGTAATCAGTCCTACACCGGTGGCACCAACGCTCAAAGATCCACAACTGCCAGATTCTGAAGGCGTATAATACGCCCACGGCGCATTCGTCACATCCCAGATATTGCTGCTATGGTGCGGTATCTGGGATGTTGCTCACCTAGCGGCTCATGCAGTAGCATACCAAAACACCGCTTCAACTCGTATATTCCGGAAGACGCACCTCATCGAGACAAGCGCCCATCTCTGCAATGAGATCCGGTGGCTTGGCGAGATAGTCGCACCAATGAAATCTGAAGCGATGTGGACCCGTAAGATCAGAGGATGCCATCTCTACATGCTCCCAGGTAGTGGGAGGATGAGTTGTACAGGTGAGGTGGAAGAAATGGCGCAGATGGCATTCGCTCTTCCCATAGGGGCGGCCATCGAACCAGCGCATGCCTAGTCGCCGAACCAGGCAGAGATCGCGCAAACCCGTTTCTTCGCGCGCCTCGCGGAAAGCCGCCGTCACCAGTGCTTCGCCCGTTTCTACGGTCCCGCCAGGCACCTGAAGCCCGGCTGCGGGATGCTCTGGGTGGGTGAAGACCAGCAGTCGATCACCATGGGTGATGTAGATCAGGACTTTCAAGATGATGCGCATGGCATTCCTCTGATATGTAGTTCATCGACTACCTTGCGATGAGCGCGCCGAATGTGGTACGCTTTGGTTTAGTTCCGCGGCTACCGTGGATATCTGATTCGTAGCATTTGACCACACGCAACTCGCGTGAGAAAGGGGGGACGCAGATGACCACCACTGGAATCAGGCGATTTGATGTGCGCAATCCTTTCGCGCGATCGTCGCGGCGTGCTCCCCACCAACTGAGCGTGGGATCTCATCACACCCGCCACTGAGACGATCCGTCCTAAATCTTGCCACATTGACACGCCTCACAGCCATTCCGTATCTGCTCCATTCCGATGAGCAGGTGATCGGCCCTGGTCAGCGCTTGGGTTTCCGCGCGGGCCAGCACGCTTATGAGGAGAATTCCACGTGTCGTTTATCCATCATCAAGATGCAAGCGATGTTCAAGATGATGATTTCGATGATTCGCGCGAGGAGCGTCGAACGCGAGTTCAACACCGTCGCATGCCAACTCCCAAGCAGCGTAAGTCCAGCTATGAGAGCAATGCGGAAGTGCAAAGATGGCTGGCGGAACACACGCTTTCTGAACTCAATAAACCGCCTTTTGCCGCCAAATATCTCGCGACACGTCGCGATGCACCCTGGCTACGTTCCTCACTTGAACAGTTTTACGTGGGGGACCTCATCACTGATATTGTGAGTGAGATGAAGAGCGGCAAAGAAGCGTCAGTCTATCGGTGTGAGGCCCACCCATCTACGGGTGCCACGTGGCTAGCGGCAAAAATCTATCGACCGAGAATTTTTCGCAAGCTTCGTAACGATGCCGTTTACCGTCTCCACCGTGACCAGCGCGGCGAGGGTGGTCGGATCCTCAGTGCCAAGCAACGCCAGCACGTCGCAGATTCAGCGTTCGCCCGTCAGGCCCAGGTTCCTGACTGGATCGCCTTCGAATTCGAGACACTTAGCCGGTGTTATGCGGCTGGCGTCCATGTGCCGCGTCCCTGGGCGCAGCACGCGCATGCCATCCTCATGGATTTCCTTGGCGACGAGCAGTCCAGCGCGCCACGCCTCAACCAGGTAACTTTATCACCGGTGGCGGCGCAACATTGCCTCACGACGCTGCTGGGTGATATCGCGCGTATGCTCGCAGTCGGTCGCGTCCATGGGGATCTATCGGCGTACAATATTCTGTATTGGCAAGAAACGCCCTGGATCATTGATTTTGGTCAGTCCGTGGACACGCATTACCAGGATCTGGCGAGCCTGCCAGAGGACGCAATCTTCGCCCTGCTGCAGCGCGATATCGCACGGGTCAGCGCGGCGTTCGCGTCCTATCAACTCGCGATCGATCCCGTTGCTGTGGCAGTTGCGCTTTGGGATGAACATATCCACAACGGGCAATAGCGAGCAAGATACTCTCTCCGATCAGGAATGGGCTCAATCTAGGGGAGACGATGTAGCTCATTCCTGATCTTGTCATAGGTCATTCTATGATGTTATAATACTTAACGAGGAGTGCAGTGCCACCTGGAGACCCGCCAATCAACTTCAACAGTAACACTGGGTGAGCACCATGATAACCGATATGCAGAAATCGCAAACGTACACCCATCCCCTTGAGGATGGCCCTACACCACTCTACGCGCAGATCAAACATCGACTCCATATCGAGATCACCCAGGGTTTATATAAACCGGGTGATCGATTACCGTCCGAAGCCGAATTGATGCAGATCTATGGTGTCAGTCGGATCACTGTTCGCCAGGCCCTTGCCGCCCTGGAGGTCGATGGGCTGGTAATTCGTCAACATGGCAAAGGGAGCTTTGTTACCGAGCCAAAGATTCCGCATGCACTGGAACGCCTGAGTGATTTTATTGAAGACATGGAGCGCGCCGGGCAGGTTCCCTCTTCAAAGGTCATCGACCTGCGCCATAACCTGCTCGACTCAGCGATAGCACATACCCTGGGTTTGCGTGCTGACGAACCATTGACACAAATCGAGCAACTGCGTATGGCTAATGGAAAACAGGTCGCGATCGATAAAAGCTGGATTCCGAGCCACTATGGCATCACTATCAGTGATCTCGATCTCGAACATGAAACGATCTTTCGCTTGCTCAGCACTCGCTATCAACTGCACGCGGAGTCTGGTCGATATACACTGACAGCGGCCAATGCAACGAATGATCAGGCACAATGGCTGGATGTTGCCCCAGGATCAGCGTTGCTCCGTGTTGAGCGGCTGCTTTTTGTGGAAGGCGATCAACCATTTTACTTGCAGCATCGCTTCTACCGTCCGGACCGTATCCAATATCAGATCGTTCTTCAGCGTTCGCCCCGCAACGCCTTAAGCACGACGATCTTACGCGAGATGCACCCTGTTGTACCTGAATCTGGATTGCTGGTTGCCCCATCGGTTGTGAAACCAGCCGGGGAGTGACTTCGCGGCTTGCCAAACAACAATAAACAATTCCCTTGAAGCAAGTTCCCATATGGTGATCTTGCGTGCACTACAGTATTTTTCGCTAAACCTGGAGCGACTGAGATAACCTTTCACCTCCGGGTACCGCTCACTCCACCCGCTACCTGGTTGTAGCCTGGGCGGTTATCGCAACCATCTGTAAGGAGCGTGGTACATATGTCTACGTCTGTGAGTCAGCCGGCTACACAACCACCGGTGACAGAGCGCGATGCGCTCGTACAGCAAGCAGAGATCGTCATCAGTAATGTGCTACGCGGTGGCGTCCTTCTGAGCGCCGCGGTTATAGTCATCGGGTTGCTCATGCTGGTCGTGCGTGGCACGACGAGCACTACCTTTCCCCATTCACTGGGAAGTGTCTGGCAAAGTATTGCCCAGGGAAATCCATTCGGCGTCATCGTGCTGGGGCTCTTGCTCCTGCTCTTTACGCCAGTCTTACGCGTCGCAGTCTCGATTATCGCCTTTGCCCTGGAACATGATCGGCTCTATGTCGGCATCACCTCGTTGGTGCTGGTCATCTTGCTCGTGAGCATCATCCTCCTGGGCGCGCAGGCAGGCACCAGCGCCACGGTGGCCTCTACCAATGCGAATTTTGGCTTTTTTAGCCTCGTCTTCGTTGCTTCGGTCATCGCAGGCTTGATTGGCGCCCTGGTCGGCCTCGGAGGCGGTATTTTTGTCGTACCCCTTTTGACGATCGCCTTCCGATTGCCGATTGAGACCGCCATTGGGGCTTCGATCGTTTCGGTCATCGCGACCTCCAGCGGAGCCGCGGCGGCATATGTCCGCGACCACATCACCAATCTGCGTGTCGGCATGTTCCTGGAAATTGCGACGACGATCGGAGCCGTATCAGGCGCATTCCTGGCCGCAGTCCTCAATCCCAAAGCGCTATTCATTATTTTTGGCCTGGTTCTGATCATCAGCGCCGCGCCGCTCATCACCAAGCTGGGTGAGGAATTGCCAAAGGGGGTCAAAAATGATCGCTGGTCGAAGCTGCTCTCGCTCTCTGGCACCTACCATGATGCCGCGATGGGCGAAATGGTGCCCTACAATGTGACGCACGTGCCAGCGGGATTCGGCATGATGTATATTGCCGGGCTCGTCTCCGGTCTGCTGGGTATTGGGAGCGGCACCTTTAAAGTTCTGGCGATGGATACGGCGATGCGGCTCCCCATGAAAGTCTCATCCACCACCAGCAACTTCATGATCGGTGTGACGGCGGCAGCCAGCGCGGGGATTTATTTTCAGCGCGGCGATATTCATCCACTCGTTGCAGCGCCTGTTGCGCTGGGTGTCTTGATTGGCGCGCTGGTGGGTGCGAAGACATTGGCCAAACTCTCTAATGCAACCGTGCGCAAAATCTTCATACCCATTTTGATAGCGATATCGATTGAGATGCTGGTACGGGGCATTTTCTAGCTGGCTGTTTCCGCGCCATTCCGAACCGGACAACCAGGACGATGGAACCAGCAATGCTTCCTTCGTCCTGCGTCGTACTATGCTGAATGGTCTGCAGGCGAAGGCAGCATGAAACGGCTTCCTGAGACGCGTCCATGATCGCATCGATAGCATGGGTTGGAGTCTGGTGGTGCGGAACGCGTTACTCGATCCAGAGCCCGGTCATATACGCGATAATGAAGAGTCCCTGGAGTAACCATCCCCCATTGACCATCAGGCTATCCAGCCAGGACCTGGTCCTTGCCCAGCGAGCGGCTAACCAGAAGACGGGTAAGGCTTCGAGGAGATAGCGTGCGGCCGAAGGTAAGACATACGGCAAACCGGGATCGTTAGCCGAAATCACCAGGTAAAGTAACCCCAGCATATACAGGGTAAATGCCACGGGGATGCGCCGCAGATTCGCTAGCGTCACTCCACCAAATATGACGAGCACCGCGAGCGTAATAACCTGGAGGGCCCGATCACTTGAGAGCAACGGTGTACCGGGAAACAGCCGCCTGATGAGTTCGAACCCCGTATACCATGGCGTCCAGTTCGCATGGTGCCAGTAGGTGTGTTCGACTTGTAAAAAAACCACAGGATTATTGAAGCGTCGCCAGAGAAAGAGCATATAGAGACCGATTGCCAGCGGCACCGCGCTCACTACCATGAGCGCGCCAGGGATATCCGCGATTCTGATTCGTTGGCGCCATGTACCCGCACGCCAGGCATCGCGGTCCCACCAGCCATGTTGGCGACCATATTCCCACGCCAGCGGGAGGATCAGAATGACGGCGGTGATACGGGTCAGGCCAGCGAGGAAAGCCATGAGTGCCGCCGCGCGCCACGCGCCTCGGCGCATAAAAAAGAGCGAGAAAGCCAGTAGCGCGATCAAGAGGCCTTCGCTATACGGCGCGGTAATGAAAAACGCCCACGGATAAGCAAACACGATGCGTAAAAGGCGCAGGCCGCCTGCCGTTTCCTGTTCTTCTTGAGCCGCGAAGACCGCGATGCCCACGCAGGTGCCCAGGGCGATGAGATTAGACGCAATCAGCGCTGCCGCGATTGCCTGTGACCCACCCAAAAGCAGATTCACAGCGGCGATGCAGAGCGGGTAGAGTGGAAAAAAAGCCGTTGAAGTCGCGGTTGTATAGCCCTGCGATGCCTGAAGATACCAGGGGCCGTCCCAAATAAACCAGATGTTCCAGAATGCCGGACTGTTCAATGGTTCGTGTTTGAGTACGGTTATCAGAAAAAAGGTAAAAAACGCATAGCCTAGCCGGGTGACCACCCAAAAAATCAAGGCTTGCAGCATGACGGATCGCCAATCGATCGGGGTCTGCCGCGCTGGTTGATCCTGATGTGAGGCCGCGGACGAAAATGCTGGCAGACGATGTAGGGTCACTGGCAACGTATCGTGATAGGCATGAGCAGCGAATGGCGGCTGATCGCTTTCCAATCGATGCATCCTTTCTCAGTGTGGGCGACATTGTACTCGACGAATGCTCCTGCGCGGTATTTCATCCATTGCATGTCCGGGCGAAAGTAGCATTCGGGTAACGCTATCTTATTGCGAACCCGCCATCCTGTCAATCGTTCTCAACATACCTATCACCATAAGTCCAAACATCAGACCAATTATACCGCGTTGTCGGCGGCCTTGGCGGCCTGCCATAAGGCAACCTGCGCATCGCGATCCAGTTCCTCGAAGTTTGCGCCTTGAGTCAAAGCCAGTTGTTCCATCAACACAAAGCGGCGTCGAAATTTCTCATTGGCGCCGCGCAAAGCCACTTCAGCATCAATCTCCAGCCGACGCGCGAGGGCCACGACCGTGAAGAGGAGATCGCCGAGTTCGTCCACGCGTTCTGCCTGTGTCTGAGCCGCCTGCACTTCGGCGATCTCCTCCGCGGCTTTCGCCAACCAATCGTCAATTGTTGGCCAATCGAATCCAGCTTTTACCGCGCGCCGCTGCATCTGATGGGCGGCGGCGAGCGCGGCCATGTGCCGCGGCGTGGATTTCAGGCGGCTTTCAAAGGTCGGAGACGCGGGCGATGCTGAGGTCCGTTCGGTTCGTTTGATCTCTTCCCAGTTGCGCACTACCTGCTCGGCGCCATCGACCGTCACGTCGCCAAAGACATGCGGGTGGCGCCTGATGAGTTTGCGAGTGATCGACTCGATGACATCGCCCAGGCTGAAAGCTTCTTCCATCTGGGCAATTTCGGCATGCAAATAGACCTGCAGGAGAAGATCTCCCAGTTCTTCCGCCAGATGTTCAGGGTCGTCGGCGAATTCTTCAATGGCGTCGGCCACTTCCGCCGCCTCTTCCAACACATAGGGGAGGAGTGAGCGATGGGTCTGTTCGCGATCCCAGGGGCAGCCATCGGGAGCGCGCAAACGCGCGATGACAACGCGCAGGGCTTCAGGGGTGCGCGCAATTCGTAAAGAACGTTCTGGAATCGCTGGCACATAGAGGCTCGTCAGGTGGTCAGGAAACTCGCCATGATCGATCGTACTGAGCAATTGCGTCTGTGTAGCTTCTTCAGGCAGCCCTGCGGCACGAATCAGGATCACTTCCGTATCGGCGGGATAGACCTCGAGAAGGGCTAATTTGGCGGCGCTCGCCATCCGGCGGTTGAAGACCTGGGTCACGATGATGGGATGTCGCGTGGTCAAGATCCCTGCGACTTGCTGTGGCGCCAATCCAGCCAGTTCGGTCGCATCGATGATCTGTAGACCTTGCTCGATGGGATCTAAAGCGAGCGCCTCGCAGATAGGTTCAATAAACGAAAGACCGGCGACAATTTGGGTTGTGACACCACGATCTAAAGCGAGCTTCTGCAGAATCCGCACGGAAGTCTCACCGACCAGCGGATGACCAGGCACCGCATAGATCAGATCTGTGGACTGAGCTGATTGATCCAACGTGTCCGGGCGTTGTGCCATATCTAGCAAGCGATGAGCCATTTGCACATACAGACTCTCCCAATCTTCCGCTTGCTCGTAGAGCTCATCAAAGGAAACGAGCGAAAGGTCAGGGCGCAACGTGCGCAACGCATCAACTGTAGGATGACGTAGCGTGCGGAAGATCATGTTGTTGCTGGCGAGGATCAGTTGCTGCGCGGCGATGGTCACATCTTCCCACGCGCCCGGGCCCAGTCCCACGATGATGATGCGCTTGACCGCGGGAGCTTGCTGGTGTGTCATGGTACTCTTTCTTTACTTGCTTGTTGACCGTACCTAGCCTGAAATGTTGATGTGGGGAACTCCACACGCCTGCCCGCTCGTATTGCCGCACCAATCGACATGAATCGAGATATGCGCGGCGTCGAGCAGCGAGTAAGTGACATAATTAATAGCTGCGCTGAGCACTGTTAAGGACCCTTGAATGACAGGTACGGTATTATCCAGAGTCGAAAGAGTCTGTGAGCTGATGCTCTCGACTCTCACCAGGGTCCACCCAAACTCCGGGGTCTGGACAACTGCAATCGCGTCGGGTTTGGGGGTCTGTGGCGCGAAGATGACTTTATCGATTGCGCTCGGGAGGATGCCGGGGGGAAGCGCGCCGATATCGCCGCCCTGGGCATGTGCCGGGTCAGTCGACTGTTTGGTAGCTAGTGTGGTCCAATCAGCGCCTGCCTGCACCTGTTTCTCCAGATCAAGTGCCATTGCTTTCGTTGGCACAGAGATGATCTGGACCCGCGCGATCGGCACACTTTGCGTGGTCAGAAATGTATTGCCATAGATGCGCTGGATGACCAGGTAGCGATAGGATTCGGGCGTGAGAATATTTTGCTGCACGAGCGGCGCATATTGCACTTTCAGTTGCACAAAGTCAGACTGGGTCTGTGATGTAATCTGACTATCGAGGGTCGCGAGTGGTACGGTCAGTTTTTTCTGGGCAATAAGCGATAGTAATTGTTGTTTCCAGAGAATGTTGGTCATCAAGATCGTCAGGGCCTGCGCCTGCGCATTGACAAGATCCGCGCGGCCGGTCGGCGTTTGCCAGGTGGGGAGACTATTTTGTAAGCCGTCGACGGCATAGAGCAAACGCGTCGCCTTCAAATACTGGTCCATCGTGATAGTCTGCCCATTGACCGTTGCCGCGACATTCACTTGCGCAGGGCTAGAGCATCCCGCCAGCATAGTACCCAGCAGGAGGATCACTACGCCTACCCAGGCACCCTTACGTCCCACATGTTCCACTCGCCCCATGACACCCATCCCCTCACGACATCAGCTTTCATGGTTCCTTCTGGATGATAGCATCCCCCTCTCGCCGCGTCAAATCGCGCTCCAATTTGGGGGAAAATCGCAAACTCACCCAGCCGCCCAGACCTCACAGATCCCATCCACACGCGCAATGGCGAGGGTGGGTTGATGACCTGGTTGCGCGAAACTCAATGTCGCAACGGGCGATGGGAGCTCCCAACTCTGAATGCGTTGCCCGGTTGCCGTGGCCCACAGGACGATATGGGTGCCATCCGGTGGGGCGAGCGCCAGGAGCGCGCCATCTGGTGAGAGGGCCGCGATGGTTTCCTGTGGCAAAGGGCCAGTCAAAAGATCGACATGTTTCCCATAACGCACATCGTACAACCGCATGGCGCGGTCTTCCAGGTGTAATGCAACGATGAATCCCAGTGCAGAGACGGCGACCGGGTAGCCTAAAGCGCGGGCGGGAAAGACGATTTGGCCGGCTGGTTGTGGTTGTGTGGCCGCGACGCGCCCATGAGATTTTAAGCTCCAGAGCCTTAAGATACTGGCCTGTTGTACCGCGCCGCCGCCTGGTCCGGTCGCGAAGGTGAAGAGCAGTTCGCCATCCCAGGAGAGCGAGCGAAGATGAATGCGGGGGCCACGAGTGCCGGGAACATGCGGCTCCTCACAGCGGAGGGGTATCGACCAGAGCGGCGAAATCATCGCTGAAGTTTCCAGAGGACGTGTTAAGACATCGGTACCAAAATGGCCGGTATCGGTCCATTTGAAGGGGTCGCTCTCCGCCAGAGAGAGCGGGGCCGCGGGGAGCGCCATGCGCGCGAAAGCGGGTGTGTCGTAGAGCACCCCATCGATAGCGCCGCTTGGCCCATTGATCGTGCTCTTCCAGATGGTTTGGCGAGTGCCAACGTTCCAAATTTGGACACCATGGTAGAGGCCCCAGGCCATCGCAAAGCGACCATTGGGTGAGAGGCGCAGATCGCGAACGACCCCAGGCTGAGCCATCTCGGATTGCAGTCGAAAACTCGCGACGCGTTGATGTGCTTGCAAGCTCCACAGTTCGATATGTCCATCACTGGTGGCAACGCCGAGCATGTCGCCTTGTTGCGCGAAAGCCAGCGCGCTCATCGGGCCATCTAATCCCTCGATGGTCCGGTAGAGTCGGAGGGGACCCGCCTCAGACCGTGACTGACGCACCACTTGCCCGGTACTTCCCGGTCGGGGTCGGGAGGGTGTGGGTCGGTAGACCAGATCAGGTGCCGACGAAACTTGCGGCGCGAAACCATAGTGCAGATCATACTCGCGTCGCCGCGAGGGATCGCTCAATGTGGCATAGGCCGCATTCAAGCGTTTCATCATATCAACCCCGCGCTCACCAGCGATATCTGGATGATACTTCCGCGCAAGCTGGCGATATGCCTGGCGAATTTGATCTTCAGTCGCATTCACACCGAGCCCTAACGTTCCATAGTAATCGGCGTCATCGCCTGAGGAATTGCGGTTTGGAATGGCCACCCTTCGCTCTCCATTGCTGACCTTTGATCACGCTGGGCTACCGCCTGGCGCTCACCTACGACTACGCTGATCCGCACTCGACTTTGCCTGACTGTATGAGCACTTGTCCGGAACGAAGCTCTCCTTGACTTCACCTCTGGCTGGTAGATTGGAATCCCTCCGGCTGATCATCATTGTACAAGGGTTTGCAAGCAGCAAGAGCTTCGCATCAAGATTGAGCCGCAAAATCTCTCCACTATGCCATATCAAGATGGTATATCGAGCGCGTGAATAAGTGTTAACATTGGTTGCCCGCTTACTGGATGGTTGATCGGCAAGATCATGATATCCGCTACGAAGGGATCTTCGTGCAGCGACATGCCATATGCCGTGCGGAACTGAAATGTCAGACGATCCGCCATGCCCTGAGGTGTGGGTCGGAGTGCGGTTACGGTCAAAGTCGCTTCGCTCAATCCACCTTCCGCGGGTAACTGTAAGGCGAGACGTTTGATGGGCAGATAAAAAGCCTCGGAATGATACTCCACTTCGATGATGGCCGTGCTATCTCCAGTATTTTTTCCAGTTGTGTGGCTGGTCGGCCACCGCTGGACGCGTACCAGAATCGAATAGACATGCTTGGGAAACATCTGGCGCGGCAACACGACCGTACCTGTCGCTGTGACGGTGTGAGCCTGGGGTTGTTGCAAGGCACCCCGCAGTCTGCCTAAAATTTGCTGCAATGGACGGGAAGGGGTGCGCGTCGTGGGGATGTTCGTTGCCGATACATTGGCAATGATAGTCTGGTCAGCTGGTTCAGCTGACTCACTCGACCCGGTGGCTTCCGGGGCGATGTTGGCAGATTCGGACGATGCTCTGTCCTCATCCCGTGGGGTCGGGTTTTCCGTGCTGGCGTCAGGTTTCCCGGTATTCGCAAGCGATCCAAACTGCAACACCCGCGATGGCGGAAGACTGGATTCAGGGACGGGAGTAGCAGTGGTGGGATCAACAGGTCGCTCATCCGACAACCACATTGCCAGTGTTGATCCAGCAGAGGTCTGCTCGGTATCCGTGACTGGCTTTGCCGCGCGATCATCAGTGAAACCCTCGTGTGCCGTCGCTAGAGGGTCCCATGTATCGGCAGTGGCCGAATCAGCGTGCCCAGCTTCGGGGGCAATTTCGGGTTCGCTCGCAGGATCATGCGACGACGCCTCGGCTTGCTCCGCATCCTCCTTGTTATGGGGGTGGCCCACAAGTATGAATCCTGTCCCCGCCATGGCCGCGCCCAGCGCCCCCGCGAGCAGCGCCGCATCGCGGGGTGGAGCTGGTGGCGCGGTGTAGGCTACTCCAGGATCATCGAAGGGAGCGATAGACTCAGGTGTGGCCGCCGAGCCTGGATCATCGAATGGTGTGACCTGAATGGCACTGTGTGCATCCGTTGCGCTGGATGCCAGGGTCTCCGCGCTAGTCTGACCGATAACGCTGGGAGGGGAAGATTCACCTGCGTCCTCGGCAGTGAGGTCATGGGTGGGCAGCCCGCTTATATCGTCGCTGTTTTGCGACTCATCCAGCGATTCGTAATCGAAAAATTCTCCTTGCGTCAATGCTGATTGACGATCGGCATCGAAATCTGTCGCTGAGAGGAGTCGGAGCGTGAAGAATGTAATGGGGAGACGCTCCTCACCTTCTGGATCAGTCGGCGTTGCGGCGAGGTTATTGGTGGGTTCGGCCTTCTGCCAGTCAAGCAAACTCAAGGGCGCATCTTCAGAAGCAGGTGAATCAGCTGGTGTGGCTACCGTGGCGGAGTCTGGATCTCCCGCGGCAGTGGTGTTCGTAGCGAGTAGGGCATTATCAGACACCAGGGCAGGCGCTGCATCCGCGCTCGAGGCGGCGGCCTCTGTGTGAGCGCCGGGGGCAGGCACGGCGTCGTCCACCCCATCGTAAGCTTTGTCTGTCAGGCGTACGACCGGTCGTGGAGCGGTGGAACTTAATCCTGCCTCCAAGGCATCCACATCGAGCGGCGCAACGGGATCATGATGCAGGAGATCTTCGCGCGTCATGACCAGGGTCGGCGGTTCTTCGAGTCGCTCATCATTCGTCAAGATAGGACCGGGAGATCCCGTATTCCCGCGTTCGACTGGTAAAGCGGCAACCAGCGCCTCGCGGAGCATGGCAATGGTCGGCCAGCGATCGGCGGGATTTTCCGCCAGTCCGCGCATGATGGCATGCACGAGCTCGCGCGACAGGTCGGGCCGCAGATCCGCCAGCATCTCTTCGCGTGCGGGGTCATCCGGATGCCAGAGCCGACGCGTGAGAAGATAATGTAAGGAAGCGCAGAGCCCATAGACATCGGAGAGCGTATCGCATTGGTTTTTGCGTAATTCCGGAGCGACGGCTCCTCGCGGCAAGGCGGAAGCCAGTGCCGCGGGCGAGACCAGACCAAGCGGGATTGCAAATCCCAGGAGTTGCAAGCGATCTTCAGCCGTGACGAAGAGCGATCCGGGGCTGAGATCGCCGATCATCCATTCCGGAAGCCTGGAAGCCAGGAAAATGATGCCGTCCGCCGCCTGGACCATCCAGCGAATCGCAGAGGTGGGCAGGATCGGTGCGTGTTTATTGCGCATAATTTGTTCGATGGTCTGACCACCGCCGATAGCCATCACAAAGAACAGGGTTTCATTCTCGACAAAGATGACCTGTATTGGCGTGGTCATCGTATGTGAATACTCGAGCAATGGCGCCGCACGGTTCAGCGAGATAGTTGCCTGTATTTGACCCGGTGTCGAAAACTCGATCAGCGTCATAACCTGTTGGGAAGCCACCTCACGTACACGATACAAAGCCAGGGCTGGTCCAACCGCGAGCAAAAAATCAATGCGAAATCGCCCCGTGTAGAGGAGAGTGCCAGGGGCAAGTTTTCCAATGGGTCGCAATTCAGCGCCGGGTGGTGTGAGCATATATGAACCTTTCATTGGCTCTGGTACGTCATATTGGCTCCCTGACGATGCACCAGCTATTTGTCTCTCTGTGAATTGGCATTCTCAACCGTCATTGTATCCTTTATCGCAAAAAATGGGCAACAACAGGCCGGTTCGGCTACTCTCAGCGATCAACAAAAGAAATTTATACTATCTAACGTCAGTATCGTTTAAGCCGCGAGGTCAATCATGATCGCGCGTCTCTCAGCATGGCGCCCGCCACCATAGATGGTGTTGGCGAGGCGTCGGGGAGCCACGGGCGGCCGCCTCTACCGCGGAGCGGGTTCCCGCGCGGATGTTTCCGTGCGACTCCCACGAAATACCAGGCATTCGGCAGGCACTGCTGCTGAAGCCTCTCATCACTGCTGGCCAAACCGGTCCCCCGCGCTCACCGTATTCCGTGATATAGTAGTTTTGATCTGTTGTTTGTCTGCTCTCTGTTTCCGTGGAGGTAGGAATGCCTGTAGAGGTCGTTGAAGCACCCCCGCGCGTCGCGTCGCCTTCCCCCAGCCGCGAGCGGCGCATCCAGTTGTTCATTCGCCGCAGTTATACCTTTCTGTTTCTGTTTCTGGGGGGCAATATTGTCGCCTCCGTCCTGCAGGCCGCCATCGCGACCGGCACGTGGCCCAGTCTCGCCGATCTCACCAGCACATATCCCGTGCAACTCGCCCTGCGTCATCCGCTCATCTTCTGGCCGCTCGCCGCGCTCCTCCTCGTCCTGGCCATTGTCGGCCCGGTTGCCGATCGTCGGTTGAGTAACCTCGAACAACAGGAAGCCCGGGAACAGATGCAAGCGACCGCACGGTCGGTGGTACGGGAAGAGGGCATGCGGATCCTCAGTGCCGATGTCATCGCGCACGCCCAGGCCGCGGCGGCGGCGCTCATCCAGGAGCAGGTGACCGCGCAACAAGCGGGCATCGCCACCACCGCCCCCTTCGACCTCGCGCTCCTCCCGCGCTCCGCCACCTTCACTGGCCGCGCCGCGGAACAGCAGCAGGTGCTGGAGGCACTGCGCACGCTGCGGATCGCCGTGATTCGTGGCATCGGCGGCATCGGCAAGACCACACTGGCCGCCGAAGTCGCCGCCATACTCGCCAGTGAGCGCAGTTATCCGGATGGGATCGCCGTCATCAATTGCCAGAATCCGCCCAATGGCACTGCTCAGGCAGCCGACCTGCTGCGCGCCACGCTGAGCCGCTTCGGCACCGTCCCCCCGGATGCCACCGCCGGGGATCTGCCGACCCTCGCCTATCGGCTGCTCGGTGGCAAACACACACTCATCATCCTGGATAATGTCGAACCGACACTGATGGTCGGCGACCTGGTCCGGCCATTGCGCGAAGCGGGAGCCACGCTGCTGTTGACCGCGCGGCAGGATCCCCCCGCCAGCAGTGTCCCACCCTCCGCGATCATTGCGCTTGAAGCCCTCCCGCTGCCGGAGGCGCGCGACCTCTTCCGCGCCCTGTTTCCCCTCCCCGCGACCGACCCCCAGATCGACGCGGTCGTTGAAGCGCTGGGGCGGCACACGCTGGCGATCACCCTCATGGCGCCGTATGCCCGCGACGCCCATCCCGACCTCGCGGCGCTTGCCAGCGAGTTGGGTCGGAACCCCCGTCTGGCTTTCGGGGTTCATGGCGATGAGCCAGGACGCGACCTGGCCCCGGTCTTCGCGCTGAGCGTGGATGCGCTGCCACCCACCACGCAGCGGCTCTTTGCCCTGCTGGGGATGGGCGCCACGAACACCATGGGACGGCGCGCTGTATTGGCCTGGGCGGAAGGTCTGGGAATCCCGGCGGCGGAACGTGAAGAAGGCATCCGCCTGCTGGGACGACGCGGGCTTGTCACCCTCAATGTCGATCTCACCGGAGAGGAAACGAGCGATCGCGAACGCGTGACCCTGCATCCATTGCTGCGCGCCTATGCCGCCGGGCGGTTCGCCGCGCTGTCAGAGACCGACAGGACGACGGCTCACCATAGCCTGATCACCTGGTACGCGGACTATTGCAACACGGCCGCCGACGCGGCGCGTTCGCTCGATGAAGCCAACATCCAGGGCGCGCTGGATCTGGCCATCACGGCGGGCGATGATGATGCCACTGCCCGCATCTGCAACGGGATGCGGGGCTACTGGCGGGACCGCTCGCGAGTCGTAGCTGGTCTGCACTATCTCCCTCTGGGAGCCGCGGCGGCGCAGCGTATCGCGGCAGCGAGCCATTCGCGCGCCGATCGGCTCCGCGCGGCGGATATCAACATCTACTATGGCCACATGCTCCAGGCCACCGGCAAGCTACAGGAAGCCGAAGCAATCTATCGCCAGGATCTCGACGTGCGGAGGGAGCTGGGCGATCGGCAGGGCGAGGGGGCCGACTTGAGCACGCTGGGCCAGATCGCCCGGGACCGGGGCCAGCTGGACGCCGCCGAGGGGTACCTGCAGCAGGCGTTAGAGATTGACCGGGAGGTGCAGGACCGGCAGGGCGAGGGGGTGGAATTGAGCACGCTGGGTCAGATCGCCCAGGCCCGGGGCCAGCTGGACGCCGCCGAGGCATATTATCGACAAGGATTAAGCGCTCTCCTTGCTGCACAGGATGCTCGTAACAGTGCTGGCGTACGTGTTGCTCTCGCTGAGTTACTACTCGCCCACCAGCGCGGCGCGCCGGGCGAGGGCTGCCAGCTGCTCGCGCAAGCTGCCGCCGCGTACGACGCGATGGGCATTCCGGGCGGTGATCGCGCGCGGGAACTGATGAGGGAATTTGGGTGCGCGGCGGGCTAGGTCGCGGCCCGCGCATGTGCCATCGACACCGGGATATGCGGTGCGGAAGCATGCCTTTTTCTCTGAGCGGTGCACGAGAACGGCGCTTTCCCCGGGCCGGGGAAGGGGCCGCGTTCCTGGAGCGCTCAGCGTAGGCCGGTTCCGCTCACGGCCGCATCCGCATGGCGGTATGGTACGGTTGCGACAAAGACCCGCTGGCGCCGAATGCGCGGATAGCACAGATGTCGCGGAAATTCCTGTTGTCATGGTTGGCTGACGTACTGCGTAGCGTACTGCTTGAACGTGCGATACCACGATTGGTGGCAATCGATGTGAATCGTCATGATTGCACTCCGAGGCATCTCACGCGCGGTGCCGTTGCCGACTGCCGTTCTGAAGCAGCGTTTGCTCCCAACCTTCTCTTTCGAACTTTCTGACGCGAAAAGGCCGATCCTCTGTGTGGATATCGCCCATCCAGAGGGTCGGCCTTCGCAGTAAACTCTCAGCCATTCTGGAGAATGGTCGATCTACTGCCCACTCACGACTAACACTGCGCGATACGGTCCGTGCCCATTCGCGCAACATCGCTAGCGTGTGTTGACGGGATGATATATCAGAAGAGGCTGGTGCAACGCGCTGATAACCGCCGTGGCAATGCTCCCATGCATGAGATGGTCGATACCCTGCCGACCATGGGTGACCATTGCCACCATATCGCTGCCTTGATCAGTCGACTGCGCGACGCGAATGATTTCGGCGGCTGGTTCGCCGATGGCATAGCTCAGGTCGGTCTCCACACCCTGACGCCGCAAATGCGCAGCAATCTCGGTGAGATAGGTCTGTGCCCCGGTCAACATGGCTTGATCATAGTCGCCAGTCGGGTTGGGTAAGATGCGCAAGAGCCGGACGCGGGCCTCAAAAGCGCGCGCGATTGCCGCAACGGAAGGCAGAATCTCTTCTGAAAGTGGCGTCCCGTCGAGCGGCACCAGGATCCGAAAAGGTGTTTCATGGACCTGCCAGCTGAATTCATTATCTTCTACGCGCAACAATAAGACGGGGATATCGGCATGCTGGATGATCGACTCGGCGACACTGCCGAGCAGTATCTTGGCCAAACCAGTACGACCATGGCTCGCCAGCATGATCATATCCACATTGAGCGAACGCGCTTCCATGGAGATAACCTTCCCTGTCTCGTTCGTGGCGACCACCACATGTTTGTTGACGGAGATATCTTCCAGGGAAGGGCGCATCGCGATCTCACGCAGATAATCATGGCACGCTTCCACGACCAGATTGACGATGTTCGTATACTCTGGCACGTGCGAGGCGAGCGCATCGGGTGTTAAGGAGACCACTCGTAACAACTCGACGTCTGCTGGTGGCGTCAACGCTCGCGCTAACCTCGCGGCCTGGTTAATACTATATTCAGCCAACGATGATCCATCGAGTGGAACAAGTATGCGCATGGTAGACACCTCCAAAATATCGAGCGTGAACTGGGCGGAGACCCATCACCACGATCTCCTCTTGATCCTGCGCGCTGGCCATCACGCATCGAGAACGGCACACCGGGTTATCATCACAACTTGCTCACGAGCCTTGCTTGCGCGACTTGGATCTACATCATATACTCACAAAGTACGAACCATTTGATCCTCCACACACGTGGACTCAACAATATGCGTGCACTGATGGCACGTCCCGGTGCTGGTGGAGTAGGACGGTAGTGAAGCAGACAATTCGTGCACCCATTCAAGATCGTTGTCTCATGCTTATCCATCCATCGAAAGGTTGTATATGACTCGCCCAACCAGATCGCTGCGTCGACGACAGGGCAAGTCTGACGGACTCGCTCCCGAGTCGCCAGTTCCGAGCACAACTGAGAACGACCTGGCACCGGGCAACCCGGCGGCCCATGCGCCTGAGTCGCTGCAAACAGAAGCGTCCGTGACCCCATCAACGTCTGACATGATGGCCGTCTCTCTCTCCGTGCTCCTCAATGCCGTGCCCGATGCGGTGGTCGTGGCGGATCAACTGGGCAAGATCAGTTTCATCAATCAACAAACGACCCAGATGTTTGGATATCTTCAAGAAGAGATGATCGGCCAGCCACTCGAAAAGCTCATGCCAGAACAATATCGTGAAACGCATCAGCATCACCAGCAAGCATTCATGCGCGCACCGATCACGCGGCCGATGGGGATCGGGCTCGATCTGTGGGGAATACGCAAAGATGGTACGGAATTCCCCGTCGAGATTAGCCTCGCTCCATTGCAGCTGGATGGGGTTGATTACGTCTTCGCGTCGATTCGCGATGTGACGGAACGCAAAGACCTGGAACTGGCCACACAGCGCGCGCTCGAAGAGGCGGAAGCACGCCGGGTGCTCTTGCAGACAGTGATCGACCAGATGCCCGGCGGTGTCTATCTCGTCCATGGGGCCGACGCGCGGCTGGTGCTTGCAAATCGCGCAGCGTTCGAGGTCTGGGGTGCGTCCTGGGCACGCGAGCAACCTATGCTGGAATTTCTGCAATCAAGTGGTGTGCGTATCATGCGAGTTGACGGCACGGTGTTGCCTCCCGCGGAATTGGCGACGCTGCGCGCTGCTGGCGCGAATGAAACGGTCTTGCAGCAACAGGAAGTCATTCGCCATCCCGATGGCACCTCGCTGCCAATCCTCGTCAACGCCGTCTCGCTTTCTAGCGCGGTCATTTGGCCACATCGCCAGCCCCATGTGAGCGATAGCGAGCAACTTGCTCTGGTGGTCTTGCAGGATGTGACATCCCTCAAAGAATCTGAGCGCTTGAAAGACGAATTTATCGCCATTGCCGCGCATGAGTTGCGGAATCCTATCGCGGTACTGCGTGGATTCACCGATATGTTGATTGTTCAAACCGCGCGCGGCCGCGGGACACCACTCGTGGACTGGCAGAACGAAGCGATCGAAAGCATTGATTTGGCGAGTCATCGCCTCGTTGAGTTGACCGATGATCTGTTGGATGTGACACGTTTGCAAGCTGGTCGCTTGGAAATTAACCCCAAGATTGTGGATCTCATGGATGTCATTCAACCCGTTGTTGATCGCATGGGCACCCTCTCACGCGCCCATGTCCTCACACTGGATGGTCCAAGCGATCCAGTCCTGGTCTCCATCGACGTCATACGTATTGAACAAGTGATCAACAATCTTCTGATGAACGCCATGAAATATAGTCCCGATGGCGGGCCGGTCGAGGTGCGTGTCGTGGTCAACCCGCCTGATGTGGTGGTCTCCATCCACGATCATGGGATCGGCATCCCTGCCCAGCAACAGATGCATATGTTCAATCGCTTCGCTCGCGCCGACAACGCCAAAGAACATGGCATCGCCGGCACCGGCCTGGGGCTATATCTCTGCCGAGAGTTGATCGAACGTCACGATGGGCGCATCTGGTTCGAATCCATTGAAGGGGAAGGTTCGACCTTCTCTTTTGCCCTCCCCTTGCATTGACCGTCTGCTACCCAATGCGTCCACCGATGAGCTTACCCAGGCCAAACGTGGTCGCCGCGGCCAGCAGCCCCAATATCACCTGTCGCCCTCCCGCCTGGATCAATGAGACACCGGTGGTGAGACTGATGCCGATGCCGATGACGAAGAGACCGATGATGCTGAGCAAGATACTCACCAGGATAGTGCCTGTTCCGTTCCCGACAATGAACGGCAACACCGGAATGATGGCGCCAACCGAGAAGAGCAAAAATGAGGTCACCGCCGCGACCATCGCGCCCCCGCCCAGTTCCTTGGGATCGATACCCAGCTCTTCGCGTGCCAGCGTATCCAGAGCGACGTCGCCCTGACTGACAATTCGCGTGGCCAGGGCTTGCGCGGTGGCGCTGTCGAGACCTTTTGCCTCATAGATCAATGCCAGCTCTTCGCGTTCCTCCGCGGGCGCCGACTGCAATTCGCCGCGCTCGATGGCGATCTGTCGTTCGAAGAGCTCCCGTGCGCTTCTCACCGAAAGCCATTCGCCGATCGCCATCGAGAGTCCGCCAGCAAGCAGTCCCGCGAAACCCGTCAAAAGCACGGCATGCCCGCTCAGATTCGCCCCGGCGACGCCCATCACCAGGCTCATATTCGACGTCAGCCCATCGCTCGCGCCCAGCACCGCGGCGCGTAAAGCATTGCCTCCGCCCGTCGCGCGATGGCGCCCTTCGAATTGCGCCAGCCAGGCGCCACCTATCCCTGTACCAGTACCTTGCAATGTGCTGAAGATGCGAGCATGGGAACTTTCATCCACATCCATACCCGCCGCCCGCGCAGTGGGATCAGTCGCATATGCATGCACGGCATCGCGCTCTTGCCCCGTGACGAGTGGGAGGGCGGCCGCGGTGCCAAACCGCTTGATCATCCAGAGCAGCGCGTGGGTGCGCCAGCTCAGCGGGGGCGGCTCCACATCGCTCTTGGCAGCCAGTAGTTGCTGTTTCCAGACATCGGCATGGCGGGTCTCGGTCGCGGCCATCTTACGATAGATCTCGGCCAGGCGTGGGTCGGGTTCATGCTCGGCCAATGCTGTATAGAGCATGGCGCTTTGGGTTTCTTCGCGCAAAAAGCCACGATAGCGCTGTATGTCTTCAACGGGTTTCGACATGCTAACCTCCTCATACGCCATACCGGGACCACAATGGCCACGGCAAGCCACTACTTATAGCATACCTGCTCCATCTCTCCAGGTCATCACAATATGCTGTTCGCGCCACTTACTCACAGTTTGCTCATATGTCCGCTTACCATCGCCGAGTGGAGCTCGCGAGGGGCAAGTAGAAGAGTGGAAAGATAGCAGCATGATTGATAATATCCAACTCGTCTGCATGCGCGGCATCTGCGGATCCAATTCTTGCTTTACATCGACCTATGAATTGGTATAATGCCTGGGGAGTTTGCATCCCACAAACGCCCATCCTCGCAATACCTTGACAGAGTCTTCCCCATAGCTCGCAATCGACTGTACAGACATCAACTTTGGCGTGAAGCACGCGGGGTGATAATGTCGAAACTTGGAGAAATGCAACAACACGCAGAGATATCTCTGCTAAGGGCTAGTAATTTTCATAAAAAGAGAGAGGGGCTGAGATGGTACGATTGGGCAAGATTGAAGGTGTTGTCGTACAGAACTTAGTACGCTATCCCGACGATCGTGGCTACTTTGAGGAAATGATCCGCGTTACCGATGGATTTTTTAGCGAGGGATTCGGCCAATTGAGCCATTCCAAGATGTATCCAGGGGTCGTCAAGGCCTGGCATATCCACAAAACACAGGTAGACTGGTGGTATGTCGCTTTTGGGCGGCTGCGGGTTGGCCTGTATGATACCCGTAAGGACTCAGCGACTTATGGGGTGACGCAGGAAGTTGGCATGGGCGATGATCTGCCGCCAGCGGTGCTGCGCATTCCTCCGGGAGTTGCCCATGGTTGTCGTGTCCTGGGAGAGACGCCAGCGCATCTCTTCTATGTCACTTCCATTACCTACAATCCCGAAGAAGAGGGGCGCATCCCCTACGACGATCCTGAGATCGGCTATGACTGGCTGAGTGCCCCGCCGATAAAATGAAACAACAATCTCTGCGTCGGAAAAAGGAACGGTTATGAAAGGCTTGATTCTCAGCGGAGGCAAGGGCACGCGCCTGCGCCCGTTGACCTATACTCGTGCCAAACAATTGTTGCCGCTGGCCAATAAGCCTGTTCTGTTTTACGCGATCGAAGCGTTGCTGGACGCTGGCATCAGCCAGATTGGGATTATCGTCGGTGATACCCACGCGGAGATCGAGGCCGCCGTGGGTACGCCGGAGGAGGTCGCGGCACGGTGGGGTGAGTCTGTCGCCATCACCTTCATACCGCAGCTGGCCCCGCTGGGCCTGGCGCAAGCTGTCCAGACCGCGCGCGATTTCATCGGGCGGGACCGCTTTGTGATGTATCTCGGCGATAATCTCATCAGCGAACCATTGCGGCCGTTGGTCACTGAGTTCGCCGCTGAGGATTGCCCATATCATTGCCGCATCTTGCTGGCCGAGGTGCCAGACCCGACGCAATTCGGCGTCGCGGAAGTCGAAGCGGTCGCGATTCGCGCGGATTTTTCTGATGCGCTGACCCCGTTGCGGGTGAAGCGCCTCGTCGAGAAACCCAAGATCCCGCCGAGCAATCTGGCGTTAGTTGGCGTCTATTTCTTCGATCAATCGATATTCCTGGCCGCCGACAGTATCGTCCCCTCGCCACGCGGCGAACTGGAGATCACCGACGCGATCCAGTGGTTGCTAGATCACCACTATGAGGTGCATGCGCAACAACTGCACGGCTATTGGATTGACACGGGGAAACAAGCCGATATTCTAGACGCGAATCGCCAGATTTTGCAGCAATTGACGCCATCAACCGATCCGACCGCGACCATCTCCGCCGACTCCACCTTGCATGGTGTGGTCGTCTTGCAAGCAGGTGCGCGCGTCGAAAATAGTGTCATTCGCGGCCCAGCGATCATCGGCGAGGGTGCGATCATCCGCAATGCCTATGTGGGTCCCTTTACCTCGATCTACCACGACGCCCGGATCGAAGGCAGCGAAGTCGAATACAGTATCGTCCTGGAACATTCCTCAATCGTCGATGTGCATGGTCGCGTCGAAGAGAGCCTGATCGGGCGGTACGCCGAGGTCACGAATTCGCCGATTAAGCCACGGGGGCATAAATTGATGCTTGGGGATCACAGTCGGGTGGGGTTAATTCCCTGAGTCACGAGATCTTGGGCGCGAGCCGGGCAACGCACTGGCACCACACGAGCTGGACACCGGTCAGAAAGATCTGAGTAGATCGAGACAACCGGCGGAGTAGCCGTGAATCGCTAAGCAATGAGAGGAAAATACCAGTGGGACAATATTCCGTTGGCAGCGGCCCTACCGTCTTTGTGACCGGAGGAGCAGGCTTCATTGGCAGCAACTTCGTACATGTGCTGCTGCATACAATGCCAGATGCGCGTGTAGTCGTCTTCGATGCGCTCACCTACGCTGGCAATCTGGAAAACCTTGCTGAATTCAACGCGATGTCAGATCACCCAGCTGATCCTCGCTTCACCTTCGTGCGCGGAGATATCTGCGATGCAACCGCTGTTCGTGCGGCAATGCGTGGGTGCGACTGGGTCGTCAATTTTGCTGCCGAAACCCATGTGGACCGTTCGATTGTCGATCCGGGCGCCTTCGTCCGTACCGATGTCGAAGGGACCTATACGTTGCTGGAGGCCGCTCGCGAATTTGCTATCAGTCGCTTCGTGCAGATTAGCACCGACGAGGTCTATGGGAATGCCGAGGCGCCCGATGGCACCAGCCGGCCATCCATTGAGACCGATGCGCTGAAGCCGCTCTCCCCTTATGCGGCCAGCAAAGCCGGAGCGGATCGTCTGGCATTCTCGTACTGGGCAACGTATCAATTGCCCGTGGTCGTCACGCGCTGTTCAAATAACTACGGCCCTTATCAGTATCCGGAGAAACAGTTACCGCTCTTCATCACCAATGCGCTGGCCGATCGCGCGATTCCGATCTATGGTGATGGTCGCAATACGCGCGACTGGATCCATGTCGAGGACCACTGCTCCGCGCTGTTGCAGATTCTGACAGCGCCCGCTGCCGAGGTGGTAGGGGAAGTCTTCAACATTGGCGCGGCAGAGGAGCGGAGCATCCTGGAGAATGCCCAAACGATTCTGCGCATCCTCGGCAAGCCCGAGTCATTGCTGACCTTTGTGCCAGACCGTCTGGGACATGTTCGCCGCCATGCCGTCGACTCAACGAAGCTGCAACAACAGTTGGGGTGGCGCCCGCAGCACGCCTATGACACCGGACTCGCGGAGACCATTGCCTGGTATCGTGACCATGCCGTGTGGCTGGAGCATGTGTTGGCGCGACGCGACAATTTTCTGGATGGGGCCCTCCAATTGGGAGCGAAGCAACAGTGAAACGGGTTTGGATTACTGGCGCGGGTGGAGTGGTGGGGACCAAATTAGTGGAGCAAGCCCTCGCCAGCGGAGACTTTGACCATATCTACGCGCTTACTCATGGCTTGCCCGCACAGCCCAACACGGACCAGGTGACCTGGATGCACCTGGCCATTGAAGATGAGGCGGCCCTCACGGACCTGGCCGCACACTCGCCTCCCCAGGTCATTATTAATCCCGCCGCGATGACCAACGTCGATCGTTGCGAATCCCACCATGAGGAAGCATCCCGCGCCAATGCCATTGGGCCGCGCATGTTGGCGCGCGTGGCGCGCGCGCATGGGGCGCATCTGATACATGTTTCGACGGATTACGTGTTCCCGGGTGATGTTGCGCATCCCGGGCCTTACAGCGAAGACGCGACGCCGCGGCCGATCAACTATTATGGGCAATCCAAGCTGGATGGCGAAGGAGCAGTGCGGACCGAAATGTCTGATGACGCGCCGTATGCCATCGTCAGGACCGCGCTCGTCTATGGCCTCATCCCTGGCGGCCGCATGAATTTCGTCACATGGTTGGTTCGTGAACTTCAGGCCGGGCGGCGTGTCCGAATCGTCCGCGACCAATTCAATACGCCTACCCTCGCTGATGATTTGGCTGCTTTGCTCCTCTGGCAGGCAGCGCATGGGACGACCGGCATCTATCATGCGGCCGGACCTGACCTCATTGGCAGGCACGATTGGGCTTTGCGGATCAGCGCGCACTTCCAATTAGACAGCAGTTTGATCGATTGGGTGTCTACTGCTGAGCTCGGTCAGCCCGCCCCCCGACCACTGCGCAGTGGTCTGACATGTGCCCGCTGGGAAGCCGATCAACTGCTAGGAGCGCCAAAACCTCACCCCATCGAAGCTGGACTCGCGACAATTGCCTGGGATGCGTGACATGCGGCAACCCTGTCTTTGTTTCCTTGTGTAGACTACCTCTGTATCATAGAGAAGAGCAGTGTGGTAGTGGTCGCTGAATTCGGGATGTACAGTCAGTGTCGCCGAAGCTTCAGATGAAACGGCTATAGAAATTTCTGGAAGGAACCAGAGTTCGATGAAAACACAGGATCAAATGGCTGGGGCGCCGCCGGACCACCTGGTTGGTCGTCAGGTGGCGCCGCGTTTCGACTTCCTCTACAATGACACTTATTCTCCGATGGATCCGCCTACCCTACCAACGCCAGGGCAACCTGGTGCCGCTGAGTGGCGAGGCACTGATGGGGCAGCTGAGGTGGCCGACCGGTCAGACTGGCGTGTCTTCGGCGCGTATGCCCTCATCGTCGTAGCGATCCTCTTCGCATCCTTTGCCCGTGGGATCGCCGGACTCAAACCCAGTGAAATTGCCCTGGTCTGCTTTGTGATCGCCCTCATCGCACGGCGTATCTACTTGCGCGATGGCTCTTTTGGGCTGACCACCATCGATGCCGGGTTCGCGCTCTTTATGCTGACTGGCACGATCTTACCGTTGACGACACTCGATGTCCGTGGCATCGCGCTGACCAGTGATAATGCGCGCGCGCTATTAGGTCCGATTGAATATTACCTGTGGTATCGCTGCATTCTGGAAGCACTGCCCGTTCCGCGACACCTGCCCGGTTTAACGCGTCTACTCTTAATTGTGCTCACGTGTCTCAGCGCTATAGGGGTTCTGCAGATCCTCCATGTCCCAGGTGTGTTACCGGTTTTGACCAGGTATTTTCCAACCTATGAGACACTGCAAAGCGTCAGTGTGCACCGTGCTACCTCGCTTGTGGGTGGTTGGGAAGTGCTCGCGGCGCTGGCCGCTTATGCCATCATGTTGATCCATCAATTGCAGACAGATGCGGTGGCACATCATCTCTTTGGACGCCGTGGGAACCTCTGGCTCATCGGGATGCTCGCAATCAATGCTTTCGCCTTGGTAGCAACTTTCAGCGCGGCGGGCTATATCGCAGTGGCATCTGGTTATGTATGTGCCTGGTTTCTGAATAGGAAGCATGGTGGCGCGACGCCGATCCACGCATCAAATCCGCGGAGACTGACGCTCCCACGGCTGCGCACGATGGTCCTGACACTGGGGATAGGGGTGCTCGCGACCCTTATAACCCTTCCTGCGTTGTTACAGCGCTTGCAATTGCAATATGGCGCAGGACATACCCATACGCTCATTCCCCAGACCTGGTTAGAACGATTCTCTCACTGGCAAATTGTCACTTCGGTGGCCTTCATCAATCCTCAGACAGCGCTCTTTGGCGTAAGTCCAGCGTTTACCTATCCTGTCAGCGTCTTTGGGAGCACCGAGAGCCTCTATCTGCTCGTGATCTACCGTGGAGGGATACTCTACCTCTGCGCATTGCTGATCTTCATCGTTCTGGTTATGCGCGCGACCTGGTTGGCGCGCCAGCGCGCCACTGGTTTCCAGCGAACGTTTCTCACAGCCGCCTGGATAATTGTACTCATCAATTTTGTCCTCGGACTCTTCGACGCCCATTTTTTTGATGCGGGAGAATCGCAGTTTTTGCTGACCATCATCGCGGCAAGCGCTGCGGCCGTACCAGGCTGGCACAGCGCTGTGGTGGGCCACGCGGCGGCACCGGGCCACCCGACGTCAATGCGCTCACACCACCAACCAGGTATATTTGAGGAATTGCCCATACGGTCGCGATGGGTTGCGCGTGGCGCGTTGAGCATAGGCATGCTTGCCACGTCGGTGCTGGTTGTCGCCTCGTATCGATTGAATAAGCAAATGACGCCCAGTCCTGTACCATTGGCAATCGGCCTGCCCTATGACCCCACCGGCACAATTTGGCAAGAAAATCAACAAATCGGCACAGCGCAATGGCAATTGTCTACTGGGGCGAATACTACTCAGCTCGAAGGCTATGCCGGGGCTGTCTCCGCGCTGCCAGGCGAGATCGTCCCTCTGTACCTCAGCGCCCAACACTCCATGTTTGTCGATATCCAGGTTTATCGCATGGGTTGGTATAATGGGCAGGGTGGTCATCTTTTCGCCAACATATCCCATGTCGCGGTCAGTGCGCAGGGAACTTACCAGGCGGCAACGAATACCCTCAAAGGTTGTACGAGTTGTCAGATTGATCCTCTCACGCACAGTATTGACGCCCATTGGCAACCAACGTATAGCTTGCGAATCGGCCAGAACTGGCCTACGGGGGTCTATCTCATCAAACTCTCCGGGGGAGCCACCGGGCTCAGCGCGCTGCTGGGCCAGCCTGACCAATCGTTCATCCCGCTGGTTGTTCGCCAACCAACTGACGCCATCGCGCATCCCCAACAACATGTCCTGGTCGTGGTACCCGTCATGACCTATGCGGCGGAAAACATCTGGGGCGGCGCGAATCTCTCAACCAATGTGCCAGCTGATCGCTTCGCGCAGGTCACACAACCGGGCCGCGCGACCGAGGCCTCGTTCAACCGCCCCTTTGTCGACTCGGCCGGGGCAGGCGAATTGCTGAATTTTGATCTCCACGCGGTGCGCTGGCTGGAACGCGGTGGCTATGATCTGAGCTACACCACTGATCTCGATCTGGCGGAGCATCCTGAATATCTCGCCGGTAACGCAGCGGTCGTATTCACGGGAAGCAGTAGTTATTGGACCGCTGGTCTGTATGATGGACTCACCAACGCGGCGAACAACGGAATTTCCTTACTATTTCTCAGCGCGGCCAACGGCATCTGGCAGGCCCGACTTGGCCCGGACGCCTCAGGGAACCCAGATCGCCTGGTCATCTGCTATAAAGTGCGTTCGGCACCGACAACCGGCGGATCCATTGTTGATCCCACGCAGGCGCTAGCGCGCGATCCCCTCTATGCGACTCAGCCACAATTCGTGACGGCCCAATGGCGCGACCCCGTGTTGCATCGACCAGAAAATAGTCTGCTGGGGGCCATGGCGGGCGGGAGCCTGGCGCCTGTCATGCTCGCCAACGGGGAATTCACCCGCCTACCACAACGCGAATGGGTGGTAAAACCTCAGGGACCGCTCGGGATCATCGAGACGACCAATACCTTCCTGATGCCCGGCGAGCAAGTTCAGGGGGCGTTCATCGGGTTGGGATATGATAGTGTCTATGCCAATTCGGCTATGCCAGCGGGGCTGACCGTGATGGGGTCGGTCGCCATTCCACAGCATATCGTGCCAGACGCTGCCATCAGCGACCAGATGGCGGATGCGGCCACGGTCTTTTATCGCACGCGCGCTGGTGGTTACGTCTTTGACGCGGGATCAATGACCTGGAGCTGGGCGTTAGATGAAATGACCTTCCAGGGAGCTGACTTGCCGAATGCCCAATTGGGGCAACAGAGCATCTCCGTCATGACGGGTAATTTTCTCGTCACTATCCTGCCGCCGAGTGCCGCCAGATAGCTGGATTCCACACCACGATACGGGGCGACGACATTCATGAGCAATGCGCACCAACTTCGCGCGGATCATCCGCATCGGCCCATTGCCACCACTGCGCCCGCTCAGGATCAGGCGGCGAACCGGTTTCCATAGTACTGGCCAGATAGACCGCGCAACGCAGAACGTAGAGCACACAGCGGTCACATGGACCGTATTGGGTAAGGTAGCGCACAAAGAGTTCTTCGGGATCACGCTGCGCGAGATCCGTCGTACCTGTCACGCCCAGCAAGACGAGGTTCGCCGCCATTTGTGGCCCGATTTCAGGGTAAAGTTGCAACTCGCGCACAGCGAGACGAGTGCGCAAGTCTTTGATGTGTTGCAAGCAACCGCTCCCTTTCTCATTCACGAATGTAGCACGTAGCCGACATATGACCGGTACGACGCCTATGTGCGCTGCATAGCGCAGAGAACAACCGCGTTGATGCTGCCAGGATCGCGAGACTGGATTCGTCAACATTCGTCGACGGAAATCAGTATAGCGAGGGGATTATTGGGTAGTTGTACCCGAAGACGTTTGACCATCCAGGATAGCGTCTCCCCAATGATGCATCTCCAACATGATCGCGCGCTCGTGATTGGCGAAACGTTGATGTCGCCGCCACAACTCGTGTTGTTCATATTGCGAGACGCGCCACCCAACGACAACGACGAAAGCGATTGCCAGGGTTCCGTAGTATGCGGCAAGGAGCGTCAAAGGCATGTGGTGTTCCTCCATGGGTGAGATTTTCATTCTGAGATCAACCGTACAGAAAGCGTCAGACGCAAGGTCTGTTGCCGATATGATTCCCAACGGCATTTCCTTGAATGCACAGCAACCAGCATGCCGAGTGGCTCTATCACTGCTCTATGATACGCTATCAATGTCGACTATGTCGTCGGCTGGGCCAGAAGTCAGCAGCCAGAAATCAGTAGAAGTTGGTCTGTTACCAGCCCATTCAGACCCCATGAAGCGTGTTCGTGGGGGGGCAATTTCGGCGCCGATGGAAGGCGATGAAGGGGTAGACACATGCGAACGATTGCCGTCGAAGAACATTTTCTCTCGGAAGCTTTTGGCGAGCTCATGCGAAAAGCAAATCTCCCAGCAACACCGATCAACGCAAAACTCGCCGATCTTGAGGGTACCAGGCTCGCTGATATGGATGCGAACGGCATAGATATGCAATTGCTTTCACACACGCAGTCTGGTTTGGCGCTCGTATCGGGTGCAGACGAGATCCCGTTCGTGCAACGCGCGAATGATGAGTTGGCGGCGGCCATCTCGCGGCATCCCCAGCGCTACGCCGGTCTGGCGATCTTGCCGATGCACAATCCGCCCGCGGCGATCGCCGAACTGGAGCGAGCGGTACGGACCCTGGGTATGGCTGGGGGAGTGGTGCATGGGACAACGCAGGGCCGCTTCCTGGATGATCCAGCGTTTCAACCGCTGCTGGCGCGCGCCGTCGATTTAGCTGTGCCAATCTACTTACATCCCGCGCCACCGCCCCCCGCCGTCAAGCAGGCCTATTATACTGGCTTCAGCCCCGAAGTGGAGTTTTCGCTCGCCACCGCGGCCTGGGGTTGGCATTCTGAAGTCGGCATCCACGCTTTACGTATGATCCTGGGTGGCGTCTTCGATCGCTTGCCTCATCTTCAAATGGTCATCGGCCATATGGGTGAAATGCTCCCATTCATGTTGGCGCGCATCCAGAATACCGTTGGGTCGCAGTCGCACTACCTGAAGCAGCCTGTCGCCGATTATATTCAGCAAAACTTTGCCATTACGACCAGCGGCTTCTTCACTGATCCGCCTTTGCAGCTTGCCTTACAAACGATGGGAGCAGATCGCATACTTTTCGCCGTCGATTATCCGTATAGCACCAACCAGCAGGGACGAACGTTTCTGGACACGTTGCAGGTCAGTCCAGAGGATAAGGCCAAGATCTGCCATCTCAATGCCGAGCGGATCTTTCATCTCTCGTGAACCATGCATCAGCGAGCGCATGACTGGCAACCAGACCACGATGATACCATCGTGGTCTCCATTGCTCTGTGATGGGTGATGACCACCAGCATCACGCCCAGCGGCTGTACATGCGTTATCGTAGGCAAATTCGCACCTACTCTCGTGTTGATTGCGGGTGCTACGCGCTCATTCTGCATCCCCAGGTGGTGTATTGCTTATCGTGGTGTGTCTTCGCTATCCTTAATGAGTGAGGCCAGTGACCTCAAGACTCAGGAGTCCAAAGAGAGTGCGGAGTGTGGTGGTTGGGATGGTGGAGCAACGTAAGCGGCGCGCAATCGTAATCGGCGCGGGCATTGGCGGTCTCTCGTTGGGGATTCGGTTACAAAGTCTGGGGTTCGCGACCACGATCGTTGAGGCGCTGGATGGGCCGGGGGGACGGGCGTACGTGCGGCGTGCCGCAGGGTTTACCTTCGATATGGGACCGACAGTAATTACGGTGCCGCACTTCATCGAGGAGCTTTTCGCGTTGCAAGTGGGTGATCCGCGTCTTGGTCGCCCTGACTTTCCCCCCGAAGTGTTGGGAGGGGAGCGGATCAAGAGTGGCATCAGCGGCGGTCCCGCGACGTCGGAGTATGTCACGATTCAGCCTATCCTGCCTTTCTATCGGATCTACTTCGACGATGGCACCGCGTTCGATTATGATGGTGACCCTGAGCATACCCGCGAGCAGATACTGAAACTTGCCCCAGAGGATCTTGCGGGTTATGAGCGCTTCCATGCCGATGCCAAGGCCATCTTCGATCGGGGTTTTCTGGAACTCGGTTACACCTATTTTGGCGATATGGGGAAGATGTTGCAGGTCTTGCCCGATCTGCTACGTCTGGATGCCGTCCGCACCCTCTTCAGCTTTGCCAGCAAGTATTTTTCCAATGACAAAATGCGCCAGGTCTTCAGCTTCGAGACCCTACTGGTCGGCGGCAATCCGCTCGCCGTCCCAGCGATCTATGCCATGATCCATTTTGTCGAGAAGACCTGGGGCATCCACTATGCCCGCGGTGGGACGGGCGCGCTCGTGCGGGGTTTTGTGCGCAAGTTCGAGGATCTCGGCGGTACGATGCGCTATAGCAGTGAGGTGATCCGTATCGATGTCGACCAGGTCAAGGGTCGCGGGCATCGGCGCAACATTGCGCGTGGCGTGACGTTGGCTGATGACACGCGTTTACCCGCTGACCTCGTCATTTCCAATGCTGATTATGTCAATACGTACCTCAACTTGATCGATCGCAAATATCGCACCTTCCAACCAGACACGCGGCTGCGCCTCGCGCGCGAGTCGATGTCGTTGGTGGTCGTCTATTTCGGTTTTCGCGATGATGCTGCGCATCCATTGGATTTGCGACACCATAACATCATCCTGGGACCGCGCTACGAAGGGTTGCTACGCGATATCTTCCAACGCAAAGTGCTAGCGGAAGATTTCTCGCAATATCTCCACATTCCGACACTGACCGATCCCAGTATGGCGCCACCTGGCCACCATGCGGCATATACGCTCATTCCCGTGCCACACAATACGCGTGGCATTGATTGGTCCGTCGAAGGCGAGAAATTGGTAGAGAAGGTTCTGAGCTTCCTTGACGAGCGCGGATATATTCCCAATCTGCGCCAGCGCATCGTCTATAAGAGCTTCATCACTCCTGATTATTTCGAGCACACATTGCACAGTTATCTGGGCAACGCTTTTGGTGTCGAACCCATCCTGGCGCAATCCGCTTACTTCCGGCCGCATAATCGGAGTGAAGATATCGAGCGACTCTATCTTGTCGGTGCCAGCACACAGCCGGGCGCTGGCACTCCATCGGTGATGATGTCCGCCAAGATGACAGCGCGACTCATCGCCAAGGATTTCCACATCCCGCTGGAAGGATCGTCGTTGACCTCCCAGCTTGATGGAACGCCAGAATTTGTCGCCGACATCGAGCGCTAAGTCGCCCGGGGGATGGCTGGCCCACGACTGATTCCGCTCAGAGTGCGATGTGTCAGTAATCCGATCCTTCCGGCACGAGGTTCACTAAAGGTTCGCCCGCATGGTAGCGGCGCAGATTCTCCAGGAAGAGGTCGCCCATAGCGTCTTCGACGCGGGGAGATCGCCAGGAGATATGCGGTGTGATGACCGCATGAGGTTGATCCCAGAGGGGGCTGTCGGTGGGTAAGGGCTCGATTTCAGTGACATCCAGCACCGCGCCCCCGATGCGTTGATCTTGTAATGCGAGCGCGAGAGCGGCTTCATCGATTAACGCGCCGCGCGCGATGTTGATCACCCAGCTATCCGGGCGGAGTGCCGCCAATTCCTTCGTGCCAATGCAATGGCGCGTCTCCGCGGTCAGGGGCATAGCGATGACCAGAATATCGATATCAGGAAGGAGCGCACGCCAATCTTCCGGCTGCCCCGGCGCCGTCTGACCACCCAATACCCGCTCGACGCCATCCACAGGTGTTGCAGGGCCACGTTTTACGCCCCAGACGCGCATCCCCACCCCGGACGCCAGCCGCGCGATCTCCGTCCCAATCGCCCCTAACCCCAGGATCAGGACCACGGCGCCGCGCAGGTCACGCGCGGTGACGCCCCGGCGTTGCCAGGTGTGTTCTCGCTGCGCGGCAGCATAGGCAGGGAAACCTTTGAGCGCCGCTATCATCTGGCCTAAAACATATTCTGCAATTGGCTGTGCCATTGTGCCGCGGCCTTTGGTCAGCAGCAACCCGGGTGTCGCGTATTGTCGAATGATGGGCAGGATGTGGTCGACACCCGCGCTGACCGTATGCATCCAGCGCAGCGAAGGGTGATCCTGTAGGATGCGGATGAGCACCTCGCGGCTAATCTCATGGCGTAGAAAGACCTCAGCTGGGTCACCATCGGTCAAAGTTTGGCCTTCACGGTCGATCCAGCGGATCGTGTCCGAGGGAAATTCCGCCGTGATGCGTTGGCGCAAACGCTCGGCCTGCGGTGATTGTTGGTTGAGCAATATGATCATGAATCCAGTACCTACCCCGCGCATGGAAATATGACAGCATGGACGATCCAGGCCGCTCACCAGCATTGTAGCAGAAGATCTGGGTCATGCACCTCAACGCCATGGCCATGCCGCCGTCTGGATCAACGCGGCAGGCGTCGTAGGAGCGCCCGATGGCCAGATTCCCGCGACCCGGGCCAGGTTGCCGACCACTGCCATCGCTGTCGCACCATTTTGTCGATACCGATCCAGGCCTTCCGCACTGGTTCGCTTGGAGAGCTTGGCACCACTGGCATCGGTCATCAAAGGGACGTGCAAGTAGCGAGGCACCGGCCAATTGAGCAATTCGAACAGCAAGATCTGGCGTGCGGTCGAGTCGAGGAGGTCGGCGCCCCGTACGACCTGCGTGATGCCCATCAGAGCATCATCGACGACTACCGCGAGTTGATAGGCGATGACACCGTCGCTGCGCCGTACGATGAAATCACCGACCTTGCGCACAATATCTTGTTCTTGCACTCCCATTGCCACATCAGTGAACTGGATCGTGCCGGAGGGAACCCGCACGCGCCAGGCTGGTACATGGCCGACAGCGATGCGCGCCCGAACTTCGGCATCTGTGAGATTGCGGCATGTGCCAGGATAGACTGGCGTTGCGTCCTCAATGGCTGGCGCACTCGCGACCCGGGCAAGGGTGGCGCGCGAGCAAAAACAGGGATAAATCAAGCCTCGCGCTCGTAATCTGGCGAGCGCAGATGCATAAAGATCACCGCGGCGCGATTGCAGGTACGGACCCAGCGGACCGCCGACATCTGGCCCTTCATCCCAATCCAGTCCCAACCAGCGCAGATCAGCTAACATGCGAGCAGTGGCGCCTGGACGGACGCGGGGTGTATCCAGATCTTCGACGCGTAGAATAAATGCATCATGCATGCGCCGCGCGGCCAACCAGGCCAGGAGCGCGGTTTGCAAGTTCCCCATGTGCAAGTCACCCGTCGGACTGGGAGCATAGCGTTGACGACCACGCATCTGCTACAATCTCCTTATCTATAGAAAGCTAGAGGCGCAATACCCATGACTATCGGCCAAAATGATTGATTGACCTTTGAAAGCGCGATATACTAAGTAGTACTCCATACGTTCGTTAGCAAGCACAGCGCGAAGTCATCACATCCTCAAAGTCATTTGCTCATCCCTGCGGCGCTATGGGGATACGCCGCCTGCTCTCACCACAACACCGACACGGGAAAGGTATCACATTTCAATGGATAGCCAACAGCGCCCTCCACGTCGGGCCTCGCGTCCCGGCGGTAGCCGATCGCGCGCTTCACTACAGTCCGCGATGATCAGTGAGGCCACTCGCGGCATCCCCGTCATTACTTTGCGTAGCACTGTCATCATGCCATTGGCTATCGCGCCGCTGTATATCGATGATGAGCAGACCCGCCGTGCCATCGATACCGCGCAGCATCACGATGGTCTCGTGTTCGTGGTTGCCCAACGATCGGATGCGATCGAGCACCCAGGCCCGCTCGATCTATATACCGTTGGGGTTGAAGCGATCATCGAGAAGCGGGTGACTATGCCCAATGGCATGTTGAGTGTCGTCTTACGTGCCATCCGTCGCTTGAAAGTCCGCCAATATATCGATACATCAACATTCCTGTTGGCTGAAGTGGAATCGATCGAAGAGCATTTCGACGAAAGCCCCGCGACTTTGGCAATGATGCGGGTTGCTCGCCAACATTTCGAAACAGCCGCGCGCAATGGGCAACGTATCACAGAGGATGCGGTGACCAACGTCGCGATGCTGCTGGATCCCGGGACGATGGCCGATGCGATTACGTCATCGCTGGATTTGCAAGTCGCGCAACGGCAAGCCATCTTAGAACTGGCCGATCCGCTCGAGCGATTGAAGCAGGTTGACCAATTGTTGGTGCATGAATTAGCGATCATTGAGATTGAAGCGCGCATCCAGCAATCGGTGCAGCATGAGATCGACCGTAGCCAGAAAGAATATTACTTGCGCGAGCAGATCAAGGTGATTCAACGCGAGCTTTCAGAGAGCGAGCCGGGATTACGCGATTCTCTGGATCTACGCGAGCGAGTCATGTCGGCTGCTCTTACGGCCGAAGCCAGGGAACGTGCCTTGCGCGAACTGGAGCGGCTGGAAGGCATGCCTACCATGGCTCCAGAATATACGGTCGTGCGCAACTATCTGGACTGGTTATTGGCATTGCCCTGGCAGCAAATTTCGCCAGACCAATTTGATCTTGAAGCTGCCGCGCGGATCCTGGATAGTCATCACTTTGGTTTGAACAAAATCAAAGATCGGCTGATTGAATTCATAGCTGTCCGCAAAATCGCTCCGCAATCGCGCGCGCCGATTCTGTGTTTTGTTGGTCCGCCGGGGGTGGGGAAGACCTCGCTGGGCCGATCGATCGCCGAAGCCCTGGGGCGAAAATTCGTACGTGTCTCCCTCGGTGGGGTACGCGATGAGGCCGAGATCCGCGGTCATCGCCGCACATATGTTGGCGCGCTCCCGGGCCGCATCCTGCAGACCATGCGCCAGGCCGGAACAATCAATCCCGTATTTGTCCTGGATGAGGTCGATAAATTGGCCGCGGATTATCGGGGTGATCCTTCCTCGGCCTTGTTGGAAGTGCTGGATCCTGAGCAGAATAACACCTTCTCCGATCATTATCTGGAGATCCCCTATGATCTCTCCAAAGTGATCTTTGTTTGCACCGCGAACGCGCTCCATCCAATTCCCTCGGCGTTGCAAGACCGTATGGAGATCATCGAACTCTCAGGGTACACCGAAGAAGAGAAATTGCATATCGCGCGACAATTCCTGATCCCGAAACAACTGACCGACCATGGGCTGAGCCTTACCAGGATCGATCTGCGCGATGATGCCGTGCGTAGTGTCATTCGCGAGTATACGCATGAAGCGGGGGTCCGCAATCTGGAGCGCGAGATCAGCGCGCTGATGCGGAAGGTCGCGCGCCGTGTGGCGGAAGGCAAGCGCGGCAAAGCTATCATCTCGGCGGCGAAAGTGCCAGAGTATCTTGGGCCAGCGCGTACATACGCGCATGAGGCGGAGAAGTCCGATCAAATTGGCATGGCCATGGGGGTAGCCTGGACCTCGGCTGGCGGAGAATTGACCCCTGTGGAAGTCGCTGTGCTCGAAGGTCGGGGACAGATCTTGCTGACTGGCCAACTGGGCGAAGTGCTGCGTGAATCGGCGCAGGCCGCGATCTCATTCGCGCGATCTCGCGCGGCTGTGCTGCATCTATTGAGCGGTTTCCATGAGAAATTCGATCTGCATATCCATATGCCGATGGGAGCAGTGCCAAAAGATGGTCCATCAGCGGGCATTCCGATCAGTGTCGCGATTATTTCAGCACTGACAGGACGTCCCGTGCGCCATGACCTCGCCATGACTGGCGAAATTACGTTGCGGGGCCGCGTGTTGCCAGTTGGTGGAGTAAAAGAGAAGGCGCTGGCGGCGTATCGCAGTGGCATCCGCCATCTCATCTTGCCGGCGAAAAATATGCGGGATCTCGCTGAACTGACCACTGAAGTGCATACCGCCCTGACCTTCCATCCAGTAGAGCTCCTGGACGAGGCTCTGGCGATCGCGTTGCTGCCCAGAGTGGCAAGTGAGGCAAATACACCAGCCATTCGGGAACACGAGGCGATCTATGCGGTGTCTAATTGCGAAGAACTCGCCCCTGACGGGGTGCGGAATCCAGAAAAACCCAATCCTCTGCCCGCGCCAGCTTCGCACGATCGGGCATCGCAATTGATCGTGGGAGTGCGCTAATTACCGACACGCTACCAGCTAGTGATTCAGAGCGTGGACCGGATGAACCCCTGCACTTGATAGCCGGGCCACGCTCCAACCGTCCCATCCGGGGCGATCGGCAAAGTGCCACGCGGACTGCCAGAGTTGGACTGCGCGAAGGTGACAGACCCTGGCTGCCCATTCAACGGCGGTTGAACGCCGGTAACAATGCCAACGTGGCCATAGCCACTCGTTCCACCCGCGAGCGCGATGATATCCCCAAGTTGTGGTAGGCCAGCGCCATTGGCAATGGTCTGCCAACCTGGTTGGTTCTGGTAGCTCGGCCAGAAATCGCTCGCGTTGCCAGCGAACGGCAGTGTCACACCCGCCTGGCGCATCGCACCATCCACAAACGCGACACACTGCACGTTACCATTGCCCCAGCCCGCCGATGACCAGACCTGGCTGGCAGCCTGCGGCGTGGTCGCCGGGTTAAAGGAGCGGTACATGGCGCCTTGCAGATCGTTGGCCAGGCTGCTGGCGGTCTGGGCAATCTGCGTGCCGATTGCCGATGGCGTCACGGAGGTGATGCCAGTGCCAGCGCTTGAGCTCTGCAGAGAGAGCACGGAAGACAGCAATGAGCTGAAGTCGGTGGAGGTGCTGCTGGATGATGAGGTGTCGGTACTGGTGCCATCGCTGCCCAATGCCGCGAGGGCATTCTCCTGTGTCTGTGTCGCCATGAGACTCTGCAGTAGCGATGCTTGCGCCGCTGAGAGTCCACCATCGCTGGAAATATCCTGTACCATAGTGTCTGGCCCATCCTTGAGCTTTGATGTGGCATTCCATCGCTTGTCCACGGCGAATCCTCCGAGATTCGTTCACCGTGATCCTCTGGCCTGCATAGCGAAAGCGGACTCACTACCAGTGTACGCCCCTCCGCAACAATGTGGGCCAAATTCGCCATGGACAGTTAAATTGACATCACGTTATCACCTCCGTTCAGATTTCATGCATCGCGATATCGTCGAGATGGGGGTTGGAACGAAGAGTTCCTGTATTTGACGCCTGGTGTGCCTTGCTACCTCCGCAAGTATCTGATATGCTATGGATACGTTTGACGACCTCGTATCCTGCCGCCCATCATCAGGCATCGCGCTTAAGGGGATCTGTGCGGCACATCAAAGGAGGCCATGTCTGTGGCAAAAGAACCGTCACTTGACAACCTGTGGTTAGCGCAAATCCTCTTTGAGATCGGTGCGGTACAGTTTGGTGACTTTACGGTCAGCGAGTCCGCGGCGAAATCGCCGATCTTCATTAACCCAAAGAAATTGGTCAGTAAACCGGGCGCCTTGCGAGTCGCCGCGAAGTTGATGCAGC